>JACPAM010000265.1 GCA_016180805.1 Deltaproteobacteria bacterium
CCTCCGTATGGCTATCTCGACCCATGATTCGTGTGTCCACGTGAGTGGAGGTAACGACCACGGGGGATCGGTCGCGATAGGCATCGTAGAGGGCGCCGACGGCGTTTGCCGTTCCCGGAAGCGTGCTCACCTGGGCCAGCGTGGGCCGTCCGGAAACGCGGGCGTAGCCGTCGGCCATGGATACGACGCTGGTCTCGTGAAGGGCCAGGATAAAACGAATCTTCTCTTGATCGACGATGGTGCCGATGAACTCCTGCCCGCTCGTGCCCGGCAAGCCGAAGATATAGTCGATGCCGTGAGCCGCAGCCACTTCTAGATAGGCGCGCGCCGCCGTCCGCTCCCTAGCCACCGAATCGGCCATCTTTAGAACCTCTCCTCTCTTGCCGTCGAAGTCTCGCTCCCAGTCAGTGAAAAGACCTTATCAGAAACTCGCGATTCGATCTAGTTTTGCTTTGAAATCGGGGGTTGACTAAATTTTTTGACTCGTAGAAGTTTGAGCCCAAGACTCCACTCTGATATTGGAGAGTTAAACCGGAGGTTTTTCCCATGCGCTACGAGCTGTATTACTGGCCCGATATACAAGGCCGCGGAGAGTTTGTCCGGCTTGCGCTGGAGGAAGCCGGCGCCGACTACGTGGACGTGGCCCGTCTACCGAAGCGCGGGGGCATTCCCGCTCTGATGCGCTTCCTGGAAAGCCACAGGGTGGAGCACCCGCCGTTCGCGCCGCCTTTCTTGAGGGCCGGCAAGCTGGTGATCGGGCAGACCGCCAACATTCTGCTGTTTCTCGGCCCGCGCCTCGGTCTCGTGCCGAAAAACGAGGCGAGCCAGCTCTGGGCGCACCAGTTGCAGCTCACGATCGCCGATTGGGTCTCTGAAGTCCATGACACCCATCATCCGATCTCGGGCGGCCTCTACTATGAGGAGCAGAAGCGCGAAGCGAAGCGGCGCGCCGCGGACTTCACGGCCGAGCGCCTGCCGAAGTTCCTCGATTACTTCGAACAAGTGCTAAAGTGCCATCCGAGAGGGACTGACTACCTCTTGGGCAAGGCGGTTTCCTACGTCGATCTATCGATTTTCCAGATGATTGCCGGCTTGCGCTATGCGTTTCCGCGCGCGATGGCAAGGCTGGAAACCAAGCATCCGCGATTGGTGGCGCTCCACGGTCGGGTTTCGGCTCGCTCCCGGATTGCCGCTTACCTCAAGTCGCCGCGCCGCCTGCCTTTCAACCAGCAAGGCATCTTTCGGCATTATCCCGAGCTCGACGGGTAGCCCCTAAATGTCCTTATCAGTCGCTTGTCAATGAGATATTGGCGGAGGAGATGAGGAAGGCGAGCTAGAGTTACCCAGACCCTCCAATAGTCAGTACTCAGGTGATCCTCTAGAATCTGTTGCAGTGCAAGACCCTATCTTTCTTTCTAGAACAGGTGGCGAATGAAGTCCAGGATCAGCTCCATCAAGTACCGGAGCGACGGGACGGGAGTCACCCGTGAAGGGAGTTGGAATTTTTTCCGGTCGAACCCGAAATCGACCAGCAGGTCTCGCTCGGAGGGCATGCTGGGCAGCGTGCCGCGCAATTCGGTCCCATCGATGGAGAAACGCAAGTCGGTGACGGCGACCCCGTGCACGGCCACTTCGGGCGGGGCGGCTGCCGGCCGCAGGTGTTGGCCGCGGACAACAATCTCATACCGGTTTCTCAGTCGATAAAACCGCACGCTGGCACTGTCGATTTTTATTGACGGCATCGTGCTGCGAACGACTTCTCTCCGTCGCAACCATCTCTCTCTCAGGGTGCTCATGGCAAGATCTCCATCAATAAGGGGTGAACTCGATATCGTCGACTAGGACGCGACCAGTGGCCCGCCCAATCAGCAGCAGCCTCACCCGGGTGACGCTGCTTAGGTTTAGCCCGGAGTTGACGGCCTTAAAGGCGTCCAGCGGCAGCCGCACTGTGCGGAAGACCGAGAGTGTATGGGGCGACTCCGGGGTAGGATAGGGCACGTCTCCCACACTGCCGAGTCGCAGGATGGCCTCCTGCCCGCCGCCGGTAAGTCCGACGAACAGGTCGATGTCCTGGTTTACCGGGTTGTAATCTTCAACCGGGTCACCGCCCATGTCCTCTTCGTAATGCTGGGCGATGCGAAGGGACAGCAGATCGTTTTCCGTTAGCGCGATGCTCGCGCCGGCATCGCTGGTGTACGTCCCGTCTGGTGTTGACCAGGGGAGGTCGGTGCTCAAGGTATCGTGGACGGAATGGGGGAGTGTAATGTGCTCGACGTCGCTCCATGCGGCGACGACGATCCCGCCGCCGGCGCTGACACCTGCACCGCTACGGTTAGTGTTCTTGTTCGGGGGCGCCTCTTCCGGGAAGCCGAGCTGGTTGTCGGCGTCGCCGAAATCGTCAAGTACCTTTAGGATGTTGCGGTGGTGCTGGACCCAGATGTCGTACTGGTAGAGTCCGCGTGGGAAGATCAACCCGCGCAGGTATCCGGCGTAGGCGCTCTGCCCTTCGAGGGCGTCCTGGAAGAAAGCGTTGACCATGCATTTAACGATCTGCCCGTGCTGAGCCAGCGTGAGTGACTCTACGTGGAGCGGCCCTTCCGACGAATTGGGGCTGTTCCACCAGTTCGGGTTGAAACCCTGGTGCGTGGCCTTGTCTATCCACAGGTGGCTCTTGGGCCGCCAGGCGCGATCGTAGATTCGCCAGCCGCCAAAACGGGGGTTGGCCCCGGTCCCCTCTCCGGTGACGTCTGGGAGGTAGTCGAGCAGGTAGTCCATCGAGCCAAACAATTGCAGGTAATTTGCCTTGCCGAGCTGCAAGTCGGGGCGATAATGAGTTGGGGCCAGGCTGACGACGCCCCTGATGCCGTACGGAGCCATACGGCCCAGGTTTATGACTGCAGCGGCGACTACCCCTTCTCCGCCCATAGAGTGGCCGACCAGGCCGATGCGGTCGCGATCGAGGCGACCTCGCAGGGCCGGGTCGTTGAAGAGTTCGTCGATGGCGCGCAGGATCACTTCGCCACGAGTCGATTGCTGCCAGATACCCGAACTGACCTTGTCGTTGGTCTCGGCCAGGTTGACGCTGAAGACGAACATTCCCCAGCGGGCGAGGTGCCGCGCCAGGTAGGCGTAACCCAGGTAGCTTTGATCTTCTTCGTCCCAGTCCCAATAGCCGTGCGCGATGACGACCAGCGGCCGGTCTTGGACGCGGTCCATTTTTCCCGAGCCATCAGCGGGGTAATAGAGCTGTCCCTCAATCTTATGTTGGAAGCCGCCATCGTCCCCCGTCTGAACGGAAACCGGTATGACTGGAACGCTGAAGGGAGGGTAACTGCCCTTGAAGGTCTCTCCGAAGTCAGCGGCGGTCCCAATCGCGCAGGGACTGACGATCGGGCTGACCGTGGCGCTCGTCAACTCGTGCGTGCAGAGCCGGGTTGCGGCGAAGATCGGCCCGGGTACCGGCGTTACCGGAACCCGAACGATGGGTTCTGAGGCACGGCGCTCCCCCAAGAGGGCCCCGCCTGATTTGATTGACACCCAGGCTCCTGGCGTCACCCCGCTGACCCATACGGTAGTGTCATCCGCGGCCACCGGGGTGAGAACGCGCGGTTGGTGGAGTCCCTCGACGGGCTGGACGATCACCGTGTTCGATACGGGGCTTTCCACACCGCCCACCCATTGGATCGCGGTCAACTGGGCTCCGGCAACAAGCGGCGGATTGGCGTCTACACTGATGCTGCTCTTCGTCCCGGCAAAGCCGAGCCCACAGGGAATCCCGTCCTGGTAGATACGCACGACGGCACCCAGGTGCAGCATAGAGACCTGGACCGCACTCCCGCAGTCGTACATCGGGGGCATAAGGAGTGGGGCGAAGATCTTCTCCGGCAGCGGCAGCACCGTCACCCAGTCCGACTGTTCGGAGTGACCGCACAACTTTTGCACGGCGGCCACCTGCTGGCCGGCGACGAGGGGCTCGTTGAGCATGATCTCCGGATCGACGTCAGCGTCTCGGGGGCCGAAGGATTCAATCGGAGCAGATTCGTTATCCCGGATCAGGACCGTGATTTCTGCGCCGAGAATCTGGTTATCGACTCGGATGGTCTGGTCGCCTTCGATCAGCGCTTCCTTCACAGTCGGCTTGATGCCCTCGTCGGGTTCGATCACGTCCCGCCAATCGCTCCAGAAACCTTCATCCTTGCAAGCTTCCCCGGTCCAGTATTGTTGAGCGTGCACCTTCTCGCCGACCTTCAACTTGTGGAGCACGCGCACGTTGACCGCGTTCCAGCAGGAGCAGATACTGCCGAGATCTGTCCCGGTGTTTGTCTCCATCCTCGCCCGCGCCCCCTGAAGGAGCCCGCTCAGCGGGACCATGCGCTGGCATCCGTACAGCGGATGGCCCACTACTGGTTTCGGCAGCGCCGGGTCGGGAACAATAGGGGTTGCGCTCATCGGCCCGGCGACTCCGCAGACGATCATCCGTGCGTGGAGGGTGCCGGTCCTGTCTCGCGGGCGGAGTATGACGCCGATACAGGCGTTGCCGTGACGGTCGGCGGTGCCTTCCCCGACCAGGGTCCCACTCTGACGGAGATCGACTTTGCAGCCTGGGACCAGGCCAGTGACATGGACACACTGGCTGCATCCGCCCACCTGAGCGGGCAGGAGCGGACCGGCCGTCGGCGGCACGGCAGCCTCCTCGACGATCACCTGGGGCGACGAGGGCGTAAACCCGCCGCCATCATTCTGCCGCGCGCTGATTTTGTCGCCACCGTCAAGCAAAGCAACGGTGAAGTGATGCACGCTACTGGTCGCGACGTGTGTCTCGATGTCGGTGCCGCCGCTTCTTTCGATTCTCAGCTCGACAGTCGCCCCGCCGACCAGACCGGAGACTCTGACGCTTGTGTTACAGCGAGCGATCCGTTCGTGAACCGTGGGCGTTAATGCCGACACACCTCTCCCGATTTGAAGCTCCCGTGAGAGCGGCAGGGCTAACGAAACATGGGGCTGCCCCGTCTCCGGGCGGCCAGTTTCCCGGCCATTTCGGCAATCCAGCAGCGCCTTGGACTTCGCCGCCTAAGCTTCCCCCTTCGGCGCCTATTTCGGGCCTTCGAGAGCGTACTCCCGGTACATAATCCAGTGCACCAGCAATCCGTCCGGAGATCTTCGGGCTACCAGGAGATTGGTTCCACTGGGGCCACGCCCTGAACGCTGGCGCATCCCTTCGCACCGCCAGCGCCAACTCGCGCGCTCGACGCGGAGGGCGACGGCCGAGCCGGGTTGAAGGGAGACTTCGCGATCTGCGCCCGCGACGAGCAGGTTCCCAGGCGCGATCGCCTCATAGGCTGTCCCCAAAAGGTCTCGATGCACGAGGCGGGGCTTGCGTCGCGCGCCACCCGTTGGGTCGATGGGATGCAGAGTCTCCTCGGGCAGAGCATCCTTCCAATCCACCTTCACGACCAACTCGGGAAGTGATCCGCGGATGTCGATCAACCTCCGAGTTTCTTCACAGTAGCATCCCATGACTCGGGCAGAAAGATAGGCCGTCGGCTCGGAGACAAAGGAGCAGGTACAGATAGTGAGAAGAGAGTCCTTCGGACACAGCACCCCGCTTTCCAGATGGTACTGCCTACCGCGATCGTCGACGGTACCTCCGAAAAGAAGCCGGCTCCATTTATTCGGCAAGGCGTTCCACACGAACCCACATGCCTTCGAGTCCGCGCCGTTGGGATGATTGTACAAGTCGAACAGAACGTCGGTTAGGGCGAATCCCCGATCGAAGGGGCCAAGTATCGTCTTGCACTCCAAAGGCGCCAGGAGTTGAGCGCCGTACGAGAGCCTTGAACAGTCACAATTCATGGCTTAGGTTCCTCCTCAGATTGTTCTCCATCGCCGATCCCTGCAACGAGTTCACCCCTATCGCAGTAGCGCGTCGTGGGCGACTGGGCACACTTCCTCACGGCACGTCGGTTTCTACTTCTCCGGGGCTGCTTCTGCGTTCAACCTATCAGAAACGATCCGTTGATTGTTAATTTCCCGGTCTCCGGAACTTGCGAGCTTGTCATAAAAGTCCCGGCCAGGAAAATCCAGTCCGGGCGTTGGCGTGGAATCGAAGATGTGACCGGATCGGGTGACCCAGCCGAAGTTAGGTTTCGCGCACACAATAGGGCAAGTTCATTAAGAAGGCAACAGGCAATAGGCAGCAGGCAACAGGAAAAAACAAGCAGAGGGCAACAGGGGGACAGGCAAAGGGCGAGAGTCGGACAACTTTGGGAAGACCGTTGCGGTCTTCATTCACGACAATTTGGTTGCAGCTTGCTTATTGATACAGGTGATCTATATACCCACTTTCGTCCAGTTCTTTCAAAAGAGTTAGATTGACAAAAAGCTCGGGGCAAACCCCGTGTTGAGCCGGGTTAGGTGGCCGGCGCATGGCCGGCGAGATCACGAAGCAGGTACACTTCCACGTTTCGAGAACTCTCGAAATGTCGAAATGACGACATTGAGGGAGTGTGCTCGAAGCACGGACGATTTTTTTTCATGCGCTCAAGGCTTTTGCGCAACGACCTTGCCGTTTTTCCAGATATAGATCGGAGTTCCGTAGGCGCGGGCCGTCTTGCGGGCCGATTTCGCGGCGCGACGCAGGGCGCGTCCCACCGCCATCGCAAACGTTTTTGAGTCCCCTTTCCCTTTGACTCGTTTGATTCGTTTCATGGTCCTCTCTCCAATAGTCGCGGTGTGTTGCCGGAATTATCATATACCGCCCAGGCATCGGCTAAAAGGCGGTAGGCGGTTTGGAAATTGTTCCAGCTGCGGTTAAACCGACGAAGCACATCTGCGCGCGGCACGTTGTGCCCGCCCTGTTTCACGCGGGCCGCGATGCGTCGCAGCGCGAGTCGCGGAGACGGCAGGCGGAGATAAACGATCTCGATGCGATAGCCGGCGGCTTTCCAACGTTTCAAGCGGCGAACGTAAACCAAACCGCTCAACGTGCTCTCGAAGGCGAAGTCCAACCGGGCTCTGGCAAGCCGGTCCAGTTCCCTCAGGAGGAGGCGGCCGGCCGCAAGCGCCGCCAGTTCGGGCCGCAATGGGGAGAGACCGCTGGCAATCAGGTCGGCGTTCACGAAATGCACTACCCCGGCATCTTTGGGCAGGAACTCTCGGGCAAAGGTGGTCTTGCCCGCGCCGTTGGGACCGGCGATAAGGATGCAGACCGGTCTCTTTGCTGGCGGCTTGTTCATATAAAAATCGTACTTGTCGGTTGACGTGTCTTTGCGCTGAGTAGAAAGAGTAACAGGGTTCTATGGAAAGAATCAAAGGGCGCGTGGACTCAGGACGCTCTCACCCGGGCGAGTTTACACTCCCTAAAGTTGCGGCGATTTTACGGTAATCACTCTCGTTCTGACAGGGTTTATTTAGCTCTGGGTTAGGTGGCAAGCGCATGGCCAGCGAAACGACAAAACAGGCACACTTCCACGTTTCGACAATTGTCGAAATGTCGAAATGACCGGCCGCTACACTCTTCGGTAGCGCGCCGCCTTCTCCCGCACCAGAAATCCTATCTTCCGCTTCCTGGGCTCCGGCGGGGTCATGAGCTGGTGAGCGACGTCAACAACTACCTCGAACCGAGGGCGTTAGTACGAATAGGTAGTACCTTGAAAATTCGGTTGACAACGCCGAGATTTCAAGGTATGGTTCGGTCATGATCGAACGCTCCCAAGAGCTCGTAACGCTCCGCAGGTGGCTGCAGCGACATCCGGTCGTAGGAATCGTCGGGGCGCGCCAGGTAGGGAAGACAACCCTGGCCCGATCGTTCGTCGCAGGGACAAGGGGCCCCTCGGCATTCTTTGATCTCGAGAATCCTGAAGACCTAGCGCGGCTGAGCGATCCCATGTTGGCCCTCAAAGGGCTGAAGGGGCTGGTCGTCATCGATGAGATCCAGCGGCTTCCCAACCTTTTCCCAGTGCTGCGCGTGCTAGTTGACCGGCCCAAGTCACCGGCCAAGTTCCTAGTGCTCGGCAGCGCCTCGCCAGATTTGCTACGTCAGGGCGCTGAGACTCTGGCCGGCCGCATTGCCTACCACGAACTTGGAGGTTTGTCCCTGGACGAGGTGGGCGTCGGAAACTATGGCCGCTTGTGGTTACGCGGCGGCTTTCCCCGTTCCTATCTTGCCCGTTCTCATGCGGAGAGCGACGATTGGCGGCGGGAATTCACCCGCACGTTTTTGGAGAGGGATCTCCCTCAGCTCGGCATTACCATCGCCTCGACCACGCTGCGCCGTTTCTGGATCATGCTCGCTCATTACCACGCTCAGGTTTGGAATACCTCGGAATTCGCGCGGTCCTTCGGTGTCGCCGACACAACAATTCGAAACTACCTCGATCTGTTGACCTCGGCCCTCGTTGTTCGCCAGCTACCTCCCTGGCACGAAAATATATCCAAGCGACAAGTGAAGGCGCCGAAGGTTTACATCGCCGACAGCGGACTGCTGCACAGCCTCCTCAATATCCGGCTCTTTCAGGACTTAGAAGCCCACCCCAAGGTCGGCGCGTCCTGGGAGGGATTTGCGATCGAGCAAGTCATTCGCGGGTTACAGGCCAGGAGGGATGAGGCTTTCTTCTGGGCGACACATGGAGGGGCCGGGCTGGACCTTCTCGTGATGAGAGGAGGTCAAAGACTTGGTTTCGAGATCAAACGGACGAGCTCTCCTCGACTTACGCCGTCCATGCGGAACGCGTTATCCGACCTGAAGCTTCAACGTCTGGATGTTATCCATGCGGGAGAGAGAACCTTCGTCATGGAGAGGCGGGTGCGAGCGGTCGCGCTGTCGCGCTTGCTAGACGACCTCCAACCTCTTTCATAAGCCGAAACGCAGCCAGGCAACTGCCTCCAGCAAACGCTTCCACGTTTCGAGAATTCTCGAAATGTCGAAATGAGCTGAGGAGAGGAGTAAAATCCAAGGACGCCAGGGAAAGGCCGGGCCCCGACTCCTGCTATTGATACAGCCGGTCGATGAAGCCGCTGTCGTCCAATTCTTTCAAAAGAGTTGAATTGACAAAACGCTCGGGGGAAACCCTGGTTGCTTCCGGTCGATCTTTGGCCAGAAGATCGAGAAGGGCCTTGGTTCCTTTGATGGAAGGGTAGGGCTTTTTGGGGACGATCTTGTGGGCAAAGTAATCGTACGTTGCCGCCACAGCCTCCATGTCGGTGGTGCGCATGTATTTCGCAATGATGTTCATGCTCTCTTTCTTTCGGGTCTTGTAATAATGGATTCCCTCGACAAAGGCGCGCATGAACCGCATCGCAGAGGCTCTTTTCTGGACGAGAAATTTTTGGCTGCTGGCTACTCCCGTGATCTGAAACTCGGCCCCGAGCTCAGACATATCTAAGAGCACATTCATCCCCTCTTTCTGCGCTATGGTCGTAATCGGAGGAAGGAGGATGGCCGCGTCAAGCTGTCCCGTCTTCATCGCGGCGAGGCGCGTGGCCTGCTCACCGAGCTGGAGGACGGTTACTTCCCTGGGATCTATGCCCATGTGTTTGAGGGCATAACGGGCGGCCACATCCGGCGCCGCGCCAAATCGGTTGACGCCGACTCGCTTCCCTTTCAGTTGCGCTGGGGAGGTAATCTCCTTTACGGTCACAAATTGGAAGGCGAAGGTATTCACGATGCCCGCAACCATGACGAGATCCGAGCCGGCAAGGTTGCTGGTCAGGATGGCAGGTCCAGCCATGGCTACCGCCTGCACCTCACCGGCCACCATCGCGGCCGCAGCCGTCGGTCCTCCGGGGATGAAAAGCAAATCGACGTCGAGGCCATTTTTCTTAAAGAACCCGGCCTCCCTTGTGATCCAGATCGGCGCGAAAGCCCCCGCTTGGGCGCTGTAGCCCACGTGCATCTTCTCGAGCTTGATCTGCGCGTGGGCAGATCCGGGAAGAAGCAGCACGAGAGCCAACGCTAGAGGTCCCAGATGGCGGGTTAAGCTTGTCGTCATCAAATTCTGACTATGGCCACACCGATTTTATGAAGCCGGTGTTCTCCAGTTCGTCCATGAAGCTCGTATCCATGAATTCTTCCAGCTTGCGCCCTTTGGCTTTGGGATTGCTCTCCGCGATAAGGCTCAACGAGTTTTCTACCCCCTTGGGATTGACCTTCGGGATCTTCTTGATGTAGCGCGTCGTGAAAAGATCATAGGTGCTGGCGAGAATCTCCCGGTCATCGACGCCGCCATACTTTCTCAGCGCCCGGATGCCCAACTCCCTGTCGGTCAGGAGGCGGCGTGTCCCCTCAACGTAGGCCTTGAGAAATCTCAGCACCACGTCTCTATGGGACTGGCTGTATTTGCGGCTCACCACGACGGTAGTCGCTGGAATCTCGAAGCCCGAGTCGGCGAAGTCCAGGAGCGTCTTGATCCCCATTTTCTCGGCATGAAGCGAGGTCGGGAACGAGATGACCCCCCCGTCCACCTTCCTCTGAGAAATGGCCGTCGCGATGTCCGGCATCCGTCCGATCTGGAGGAGCTTAACGTCTCGCTGCGGATCCAGTCCCCACTTTTTAAGGACGGGGCGAACCAGCAGGTCCGTGAGGGAGCCAAAGCGGGTGACGGCGATCGTCTTTCCCCTGAGGTCCTCGGGTCCCGATATGCTCGGGTGGACCATCACCTTCATGATTTGATTATCAATGGAGCTTGCCACTTGAACGAGATCCGCTCCCTCCACGGACGCCTGGAGATAGACGACCGATGAGAGGACCGCAAAGTCGAGCTGGCCCGCCACGTGCACGTGGACCAGTTGCACGCCCTGGACATAGATCATCTCGGCCTCCAAGCCGTATTTTTCGAAGAGTCTGGCCTCTTTGGTGGCAAAGAGCGGATACATGCTGGCGCTCGGCGAGGGGTATCCGGCTCTGATCCGGGTCAGGGTCGCGCTTTCTCCTGAATCCGGCCGGGAAAACATGCCAAACGCCAGGAGAAGGAAAAAAATTCCAGTTAACCTTTTCATGCGCCGCCTCCTCGAATGGTTCCTATCTTTCGTAGCCCGGACATTTCACCGAGTGTCAAAGCCCGAAGAGCGCCTGAGCATTCGAATAAAGTATCTTTTCTTTCACGACATCCTTAAAACCTACTGCCTCCAAGCTCCTGAGTGCCTTCTCCACCGAGACGTAGGGAAAATCGGTGCCAAATAGGGCTTTGTCTTGGAGCCTGCCCTGAATGGCTTTTTGGAAAATCTCCGGCAGATGCTCGGCAAGGTATCCCGAGGTGTCGACGTAAACGTTCCGCTTGTGGGTTGCGACACCCATGAGCTCTTCACACCACGGCCATCCCGGGTGCGCGGCGATGATCTTCATCCGCGGAAAATCCCTGGCCAATGTATCCAGGTGGATCGGCCGGCCATGATCCAAGGCGATGCCCTTACCGCCGTCGCTGTTCGCTCCCAAGACCGTGAACCCGGTATGAAACATCACGGGACTTTGACTCCCCGCCAGCAGCTCCCACAGGCCGTAGTATTTGCGATCGCTGGGGCAGAAAGCCTGGTCGGGAGGATGAAACTTAAACCCTTTCACCTTGGGGTTCTTCAACAACTCCGCCGCTTGTCTGATTCTGGCTTCCGGGTCTTCTCTTTGCATCTCTAAGGAGGCGAGAACCCCGGCGAAGGCGGCCGGATGTTTCGTTGCCAGCTCGAGCGCGTATTCATTCGTGACGCGAGGCTCTCCCGCTGCCGTCGAGGGGTGCCAGGCGATCAGCAGGGCCTTGACGTCTTGCTGGACGAACAGGGAGGCAAAGTCTTCCTCGCTTCGTGGCAGCTCCTTTAGATCTCTCCGGAAATAGCTATACGCATCGAGGTCAAGGCCGCGCGTGCCCGGATGAACGTGGACATCGATTGCCGGCATGGTTGCTGTGTAAGCTTAATACCATTCGACAGTTGAACTCAACCGCGCGACCCGCCTCAGTAATTCCTCGGAAAGCTCCTCGGGGGCCGAGCCCTCAGGCCGCAGCCTCAGCCTGAGGCTGATCCGCCTCTGGCGGAGATAGGACTAAGCTCCGTCGGGAAGCGCGCTCTCCGCTGCGGCCGATGGGTTCGTGCCATGAGTCGTGCTGTTTGTAATCGGACGTCCGCAGCCTCGCTCGCGCTCCCCTCCGTCGCGGACAAGTGCATCTGCGGCCTTCCTCCTCGTCCCCCTCGGGCTTCGCGGAGGCATTGGAGGCCCCTTTAATGTTTGAATTAGCTAAAATGGTCAGCACTGATTCCAGAGATTGGGAACTCATACGGAGTCTTTCCTAACGGTTAGACAGTTCGCGCTGTTGCTACCCGGTTTCCTAAACGGGAAAATTGTGGTATGCGATTTGCGCTTGCAGCGAAAGAGCCGCCGCAAACTTCTTGAGAGAGATATCCATCGGGCGGTCGGCGGGCCACTGAGGGGCTGGGGCGGACCTGATACCCCAACTATTTCAGTTGCCCGGGGAGTGGACCAGCATATCAGGGGCTCAGGAATGATCCGGGTGACCATCGACGTCGGCGGGACCTTCACTGACTGCCTCGTTCTGGACGAGTCAGGGGAGATCCACGAGTTCAAATCCGAGACGGTGCCAGCGGACCCCGCCGCGGGCCTGATCCGCGTGCTTGAAAAGGCATCCGCACATTTTGGCCTCAGCCTGACGCAGTTCATGGCCAACGTCGGCCTCCTGATCGCCCATGGGACCACTCTATCGACCAACGCCCTGCTGACCGGGAAGACCGCCAGGGTTGGTATGCTCACGACCGACGGGTTTCGTGACACCATCCAGTTTCGCCGCGGCTACAAGAACGTGCGAACCTCGCGGTTCAACCTGTTTGTCCCACCTTACCGCGCGCTCGTGCCGCGCCACTTGAGGCTCCCCGTAAGGGAACGGGTGCTTCACGACGGAGAGGTCCTGATCCCGCTCCGCGAGGAGGATATCCATGCGGCGATCGCAAAACTGAAAGAAGCCAGAGTCGAGGCCGTCGCCATCTGCTTCCTCCACTCCTACGCGAGCCCCGAGCACGAGCTGAGGACGCTGGAGATCTGCCGGAGAGAAATGCCCGGGACCTATGTTACTGCTTCTCATGAGGTGCTTCCGGTATTCCGGGAGGGGGAGCGCTTCAGCACGACCGTTGTTAGCGCCGCCGTGGGCCCGATTACGGAAGCCTACCTCGGAGCCCTCACAGCGAAGATCGGCACGCTCGGATTCAAGGGAAACTTCTATCTCGTTCAGGGTGGCGGGCTCGTCCAGACCATGGAGGAATCGATCCGCCGGGCGGTCTCTCTGATCGGCTCCGGGCCCGCCGCCGCTCCCTCCGGGGCGATCCGTCTTGGCGAGTGCGTCGGCGCCACCAACCTGTTTTCGGTGGACATGGGCGGCACCAGCTTCGATGTCTGCCTGATCCAGAACGGAGTCATCCCCACCACCGACTTCAATTGGGTCGGTGAGGAGCTGGTGGCCATGAAGATGGTCGACGTGGCCAGCATCGGCGCGGGGGGCGGGAGCATCGCGTCGATCGACTCGCTCGGCCTGCTGCGGGTCGGGCCGCAGAGCGCGGGGGCCGATCCGGGTCCCGCATGCTACGGCAAGGGCGGGACGCGTCCCACCGTCACGGACGCAGACCTGGTGTTGGGGTATGTCCCGGCTGACTACTTCTTGGGGGGAGAGATTCTTCTCAGGCGCGAGCTGGCCGAGAAGGCGATCCTCTCCGTGGCCGAACCGCTGGGCCTCGATGTCTCCGCTGCAGCCCAGGCGATCTTCACCACCGTCAACTCGCTGATGGCGGACAA
>JACPAM010000266.1 GCA_016180805.1 Deltaproteobacteria bacterium
GAGTTCGGATCCATTGGCTCACGGCCAAGGAAGATGGTGTTTCAGAGGTCGTTCATGGTGCCAATGGTCGCCATAAACCCGGATGCCGCCCTGCGCGGATAATGGAGCGCCGCTCCTCTGAGAGCGGGGATCTCTATGTTCATCCTGTTTCCTGTTGCGTCCACGGCTGTGCCGCCAATAGTCCCGCCTCGAGGATGACACCCCGCACAGCCGAGCTCGTTGAAGAGCTTTTGACCTCGGGCAATCGACGCGTCGATGCGGTCGTCAGGCTTGAGGGTCTGGAAATAGGGACCCATGGCTAGCTCTTTTTTCTGCTGGGCTTCCAGAATCGGAGGGAGGCCCATGGCAAGGAAAAAAGCTGCCAGTGCTACGAAGGTTGTCTTCGTTATTTTGCCTTTCATCTGTTTCACCTCCTTTCTGTTCAGATAGGCCCAACTCCCTCAGCGTTTCGCTGAGAGTGCCGCAGGGCCGAAGTGGGCAATCTCCTCCCACGTTCGGCCTGAGTTGCTGCTCTCGAAGATCCGCCCGCCGCTCCCCGCATACACACGGCGCGGATCATGCGGATCCAGGGTCAGGACGGGAACTGTAAAGCCGAGTTCCTCGCCGGCAGAAAGCCAATTTTCTCCTCCATTGACGCTCTTAAAGACTCCACTCACAGTCCCGGCATATAACTCGTGGGGCGGGTCAGAGGTAAGGGCCAAGGAGAGCACGCCGCTGTTCAAAAGCCCCCAGTTCATTGCCTTCCAGCGCTTTCCTCCATCGGTCGTTCTAAAGAGCCCGCCCAAGGCGGTCCCCGCGTAGAGGGTGTCGGGAGCAACAGGGTCTATTGCTAGAGCCCGAACCTGCTTGTCCTTGAGGCCGCTGTTGATGGGAGTCCAGGAAGATCCCTTTTGCTCTTTTTTAAAAACCCCGCCAAAAGTCCCTGCGTAAACTTTGCCTGTAGGAGAAACGACAAGGGCCCGGACATCCTTGCTTGTTAGACCATGAGAAGCCCGTCGCCAGACAACCCCTTTGCCCTGGAATACCCCTTGATCTGTGGCCGCATAGAGGAGGCCTGAACCTCCGGGTTCGGAGACTAAGGCACGGACATTGCGGTCCTTAAGCAGCGGGGCTAGCGGTTTCCAGGAGGTCCCCTTATCCGCGCTGTGAAAAATTCCTTGGTCAGTGCCGAGATAGAGCTGATTGGAATCGCTCGAATCGATGAGCAGGAAAAAGACCCGGCGATTGGGAAGCCCTTGGTTGATCGCAGTCCATGAAGCGCCGCGGTCCCGGCTGCGGAATGCCCCACCACCATAAGCGGCAGAGTAGAGAACTTCAGGATCGCGCGGATCAACGACGACGGATAGGACCACTCCCAGGAAGGGACCTCCCTGCATATGGACGTGGTTCGCCCAGGAAACCGGAGCTGAAGCACAAAAAAGGAGGACCGCTATCCATCCCGCCCAGGGGGATCTCAAGTGGGGCAGCTTTCTTGCGTTCTGCCGCATCAAGACTCTCCTATTTCGCCTTTTTAGCCTTTGGCGCACAGGGATTGGCGGTACATGGGTTCTTGGCAGCGCAAGGATTCCTCGCTGCGCAGGGATTGGCGGCACAAGGATTGCCTACTGGAGCCGCCACGGCCAGATAGATATACCAGGCCGTGCGCTCCTTGCCGCTCTCTACGTAGGAGACAGTGATTTTTTCGCCAGGCTTAACATCCGCAAGCCGCTTTACCTGAGCCCCTGCGCGTACCACGGAGTGTTTACTCAGCGTCAAATCGAGTTGCTTCCCCTCAACCTCTAGAACCAGCTTCCCTGAGCCGGGCTCTACCCGCGCGACTTCGCCCCTGACCGTAATTGCCTTTGCTCCCCCACTAGCGCTTTGCGCGCCAGGTGCACAGGGGTTAGCCGCACAAGGATTTTTGACAGCACAAGGGTTTAGGGCACAGGGGTTCTGAGATGCTTTCTTAGACTTCGGAGCACAGGGGTTGGTTTGGCCGTAAGAGAGATTGGGAAAGGTTAAAAAAAGAAGTCCCAGAAAAATAACATGACAAAGTCCACAGCTCGGAGTCTTTATGTGTTTCATAAGACCTCCTCTTGTATAAACTGTTTGTATCGGCTGGCATAAAGTGAACGTTCGCAGGGGCATAAAAGTTCCCACTTAAATCGATTTGGCAGGAACTTTTTTTGACCCACCTGGCTTTTAAGATAAAGCTCCGTTGAGGGAAGGGGAGAAAGTTGGGTTTTCGCAGGTCGAAGCGACTACTTTTTGTCTCGGGGAGCCTTCTGGTGGGTCTCCTCTTACTTTTTCTCATTATCTGGCTTTACCCCTCATTGCGCCTCAAGGATTCCCGGGCTCCCTTTAGTCCTTCCATAAATCAGAGCATGGAAGATTTTTTTAAGGCCTATTGGCAGAGGCCCATTTCCCTTCAGGGTCCCGCGCCCACCGCTTTCACAGAGATAGAGGCCTCGTTTAGGCCCGAGGCGTGCGGCAGTTGCCACAAGCAGCAATATCAGGATTGGAGAGAAAGCCTTCATAGCAAGGCGATGGGGCCGGGGCCATGGGGCCAGATCATCGATCTGACCCGAAACAGCCCGGAAGAGGCTGTCCTCTGTATGACCTGCCATGCTCCGTTAAGCGAGCAAATCCCCGTGATTGCTAAGATTACAGATGGGGGAAAAAAAACTTACGCGAAGAATCCTGATTTTGATTCTAAACTGCAGCTCCAGGGAATAACCTGCGCGGCGTGCCACGTGCGCCAGCATCAACGCTTTGGTCCGCCTAAAGTTGAGGGACCTGATCCAAACAAGTATCCAAGCGGGACGCCAAACCACGGGGGTGTTCAGCGAACTCCCTACTTTGAGAAGCCTGAGTTCTGCAGGGACTGCCATCAGTTCGATCCTGAAAATACGGTTCTGGTAAATGGAAAACCAATTCAGGATACCTACCGAGAGTGGAAAAACAGCCCGTGGGGGCAAGCGGAAGCTGGCTGCCAGGGGTGCCACATGCCCAATCGGCGCCACTTCTGGAAGGGAATCCATGATGCTGAGTGGGTAAAAGATGGGGTTCGTATAGAGGCGACAATTAAGCGCGCCGCATTAGAGGCAGGAGGCCCTCTGGAGCTCGTGGTCGAGGTGACAAGCTCTGCGGTTGGGCACAAATTTCCCACTTATCTAACCCCTAAGGTCTTTGTCCGCGCCGCGCTTTTGGGCGGTACGGGGAAGACTCTACCTGGAACACAGCAAGAGAGGACCATCGGTTGGGATGCCCGTTTTGAGAGCGGGGAATGGAGAGAATACTTTGACACCCGCATTCCGCCCGGAGGAAAGTCACGGCAAACTTTCCGCTGGACTCTACGTTCTCAGGCGAAAAAGATTCGAGCGTGGGTTGAAGTCCACCCCGACCACTTCTATCACGTCCATTTTTATCCGGCATACCTGAGGGGGGAGAACCTATCCCCGGAAGGCAGAAAGCTGGTTAAACAGGCCTTGCAGGATTCTGGGCGTACTTCCTATATCCTCTTCGAGAAGATTATCCCCCTGGATTGATCCCAATCCCGAGAATGAGCGATTTTCGGGAACTTCCAGGATAAGAAGAGCGTTTTATCCGTGAGTCCATTAGTTGGACACCGGCGATTCTCTTCGTTAGAATGGCTGCGTGACCGGGGAGAGAAGGGATAGGTTTGAGGGGCGGGAAAGCTTTGCGCACGAGGCCATTATGCACCTTGACCATCTTTATCGGGTGGCGTTTCATCTGGTAAAGACAAAGGACGAAGCTCAAGATCTGGTGCAGGAAACTTACGCGAGGGCACTCGGTTCCTACGAGCAGTTTACGCCGGGAACCAATATGAAGGCCTGGCTAACCCGGATCCTCTACAATTTCTTCTTCGATCACTACCACCAGAAAAAGCGTTGGGTTTCCGTTGACGACAAGACCGAGCGTGGGGAGGGAGATTTGGATTATTGGGCGAAGCTGTCCCGTGAAAATCCCGGTCCGGAAAGCGAAGTCCTCGACAAGGAGCTGAGCCTGAAAATCACCGATGCGCTAGGGAAAATTCCCGAAGAGTTCCGCCTTCCTATTATTTTGGTGGACATGGGGGATTTTGCTTATGCGGAGGCAGCCGAGATTCTTTCCTGCCCTGTCGGGACGGTCCGCTCCAGACTGTCTCGGGGCCGAAGACTGCTGCACAGACACCTTCAAGGGTACGTAGGCCCTAGGGAAAGGGAGTGATGAAGCCATGCGATGCGAAGACGCCGAAGAGCTGATCACGGCACTGGTGGACCAAGAATTACTGGGGGCAGAACGGTCTGCCGTCGAGATCCACCTGGGGGAATGCCAGCGTTGCGCGTTGATCTATCGAGAGGAGAGGGCCTTAAAGGAGGAGATTCGCAGGTTTGCCGCGGGCGTGAGCGCGCCCGCCGAGCTCAAGGAACGGATTGTGGCGGACCTCAGCGCCCTTCCTGGGGAGGGAAGGCCGCGGCGAATCTGGCGCGAATGGCTCCAGCCTGCGCGATCAACCTTATGGCCGGCTTTGGCCGCAGCCGCGCTCGTATTACTTGCCCTTCCAGCGGTCCAGTTGATACAGCCCAGGGAGCAGATCGGCCTTACAACTTTGGCGACGCACGAGAAGGTTATAGAGGGGGGCGCGGCGCTGGTACGGGCGGCGAGCCCAGCGGATGTGAAACGAGAGCTTTCCCGCTCCGTCGAAGACCAGTTCGAGCCGATGGGGTATGATTTATCAGCAATGAACCTGCGCGTGGTCGGCGGCCTGGTCGACGAGGTTAAAGGAAGAAAGGTCCTCGTCACCCTCTACGAGGGAGAGAACCCTTCGCTTACTTGCTACACGTTTCTCGGCACCGAGCGAGACGCGCCGCAGGGCGCCGGCATGTTTTTCGATGCGCAGAAAAAGATCAACTTCTACCTCTTCTCCCGAGGCGGGGTGAATGGCGTTCTGCACCGCGAAGGGAATGTGATTTGCATTTTGGTTTCTAGAATGCCACTGTCGGACTTGCTCGAAGTGGCTCGGTCCAAGGCTCGACCGAGTTAATGCAGCCCATTCTATATCGGGAAGAGGAGGGACAATGGCTGAGGATCTTCAGGTCAAGCGGGAAATCGTCCTGGAGGCGGATGCAGAGACGCTAGAGAAGATGCGCAAAGAGGGTCATGCCAGGGGCTTTACGGTTTATTGCGACGAGGCTCAGCGGACCGGTGGCGACAACACGGCGCCGCCCCCGCTTGCCTATTTCGGGCTTTCTCTGGCCTTCTGACTGCTCACCCAGATTTCCCGGTACGGGGAAATGATGAAAACCAAGATCGACAAGGCGAAGGTGTTAAGGTTCGGTCCTGCGTGAGACCGTGAAGGCGCAGGGTGTCGGTTTTGCAACCAAGCTGGAGATCGAGTCCGCCGAGCCCGCCGACCGCGTCGCAGCCGTCGTGAGAAACGCCGAGAACGGCTGCTACATCCTACAGACCATTCTCCACCCGGTCCCGGTGGAGCGCCACTTTGCCTTGAACGGGAAGCCGTTCGAGCCGGAAAAACTCCGCGAAAAATAAGCCCGAAATTCTTTGCTAGCTATCCCACTCGGCCAAAGTCACTTGCCTCCCGGGCTCAGCCCCCGCCCGCCAGGGCTGCGGGCCAAAAGGGCGCCACGCTTTTGCGCGAGGGCGGCCAGGAGCTGCTCATAGGAGGCCGCGAAGGCCGCGACACCGTCGGTCTGTAGCTTCTCCGTCACTGCGACCAGATCAATCCCGAGCTCTTGAAGCTCAGCGAGGCGCGACTCCGCCTCATCCCAAGACTCACCCACAGTGGCGCGGCTCGCTTGTCCGTGCTCGCGAAACGCATCCAGCGTGGCCGGCGGCAGGGTGTTGACGGTGTCAGGCCCGATCAGCCCTTCGACGTAGAGGACATCGGAATAGGCCGGGTTCTTGGTGCCCGTGCTCGCCCACAAAGGACGCTGGACGTGCGCGCCTTGTCGGCGCAGCCGGGAGAACGCTTCGCCGTAGAAGATCTCGCGAAAGCGGCGGTAGACCAGCCTGGCATTGGCGATGGCGCCCTGGCCGCGCAGGGCCAGGGCTTGGGGAGTGCCGATTGCCTCCAGCTCGCGGTCCACGACCGTGTCGACGCGGCTGACGAAGAAAGAGGCGACCGATGCGACCCGCTCGGGCGCGGCCGAGCGGGCCAGGCCCCTGAGATAAGCTTGAGCGACGGCCTCGTAGTGGCGTAACGAGAACATCAGCGTGATGTTGATATTGATCCCCTCCGCGATCAGGGCCTCGACGGCGGGGACGCCCTGCGGCGTGGCCGGCACCTTGATCATCACGTTGGGCCGGGCCACCGCGCGCCACAGCCGCCTGACCTCGCCGAGCGTTGCGTCGGTATCGCGAGCCAGGTGCGGTGAGACCTCGAGGCTGACAAAGCCGTCCGCGCCGCCGGTGTCATCGTACACCGATTTTAGGACGTCGGCCGCCATTTGAATGTCCCGGATGGCCGATAGCTCATAAAGCGTGCGGGGCTCGGCGCGGGGGTTGTCGGTGAGGATCGCGTGCAATTCGTCGTCATAGTCCCGGCTTCCGGCGATGGCCTTCTCGAAAATCGTCGGGTTGCTGGTGACGCCGCAAAGCCCGTCCTCTTCTACCAGCCGGCCGAGCTCGCCGCTGGTGATGAGGCTTCGCTGGACGTAATCGAGCCAGATCGACTGGCCGAGTTTTCCTAGCGCTTTCAATCGACTCATAGACGTTCTCCCCTTTTGCTTGCTGGCAACCGCTACGTACCGCCATGCAACAGCGGATTCGTGTCGCGGGCGACGCCAATCGCTCTCATTATAGTGCAGGATCTTGCTTCTGTCGATGAGCTTTTCACGCTCCGGGCCCCATTTCGAACTGACGACGCCATTGCCGCCCCTCTCTCGCGATCAAGGCATCCGCTTCATCGGGTCCCCACGTTCCAGCTCCATAGTTGGGAAATCCCTGAGGTGCAGTCCCTTTCCAGGCCTGAAGAAATGGAGTCAAGAGTGACCATGCAAGTTCAATCCAGTCATATCGGGTAAAGAGAGTTGAATCCCCACGCATGCAATCCACCAGCAGTGTCTCGTAAGCCTCAGGCTGGACGCCCCCGAAAGCTGCTTGGTAATTAAAGTCCAGGCTAAGCGAGCTGAGGCAAATCTCGGGGCCTGGCGGCTTGACCTCAAACGTGAGCGAAATACCCTCGTTGGGCTGTATCCGCAGAACCAGAACGTTTGGACTGACTTGTTCGATCGCGCAGGCTTTAAAAAGCAACAGTGGGGGCCGTTTAAAATGAATGGCGATCTCTGTTAACCTCTTCGGCAACCGCTTCCCAGAACGCAGATAGAACGGGACACCTTCCCACCTCCAGTTGTCTATGAGTAATTTGAGAGCCGCATAGGTTTCTGTGTTCGAATCGCGAGCGACCCCGGCTTCTTCCCGATAGGCCTTCACCTCCTCGCGATCAACTGTCCCTCGACGATACTGGCCACGCACGGCGAACTCTTCCACATCCCTCAATGAAACAGGACGAACGGAACGGAGTACCTTGACCTTTTCATCGCGCATCGCATCGGCGTTGAACGCAACCGGCGGCTCCATAGCCGTGAGACAGAGAAGCTGGAACAGGTGATTTTGGAACATATCTCGAAGCACCCCCGCCTTTTCATAATACGCTCCTCGACTTTCAACACCCACGATCTCTGCCGCGGTAATCTGGACATGATCTACATACCGCCGATTCCAGATCGGCTCGAAGACAGCATTGGCAAAGCGAAAAACCAGAATGTTCTGCACAGTCTCTTTCCCCAGGTAGTGATCGATGCGATAGACTTGGCTCTCATCAAAGGTCCCAAGGTCGCCCCCAAAGGGCTTTTCGATGACGATTCGAGTCCTTCCCTTGCTCCGGTCATCCCCGCCCGCTAGGCCCGCGGCCGCTATCCGCTGAACGACTGGGGCATATAAGTCGGGCGGTGTGGAAAGGTAGAAGATATTATTTCCTCCCGCCGGGTGCTCACGGTCGAGCTTAGCCAGAGATTGTGCGAGCCTCAGGTAGGCTCCAGGATCCTGGTAGTCACCGGAAAGATAATAAAGCCTACGGGCAAAGTCTTCCCACACCGCCTCGTTCTCTAACCCGCTGCGCGAAAATTCATTCACGGCAGCACGCATCTGATGACGGAATTCATTGTCGTTCATCTGGCTTCGGGCGCAGCCGACCACAGAAAATCCTCTGGGCAATCTGTGTTCTACTGCGAGATGGTACAAAGCAGGGACAAGTTTCCGCTTGGTCAGGTCGCCGGAGGCCCCAAAGATGACGATGGTGCAAGGGTCGATGCTTGCGGCCAAGGCTATTCCTCCTTTTTCACCGGATGGCCGCCAAACTCGTGCCTCATCATAGCGAGGAGTCTGTCGGCGAAAGATTCTTCGTCCCGGGAGCGCAGCCGCTGGAGAAGCGAGAGCGTGATGACAGGAGCTGAAACCTCCATGTCTACTGCTTCAAAAACCGTCCAGCGGCCCTCGCCGGAATCCTCCACATGGGGTCGGATGCCGTGCAAATCTGGCCTTTCGCTCAAGGCTTTGGCAATCAAGTCTAGGAGCCAGGAGCGGACGACGCTTCCGTGGCGCCAGATTTCGGCGATCTGGTGGAGGTCGAACTTAAACTCGGTCTTGCGTTGGATGAGAGCGAAGCCTTCGGCAAAGGCCTCCATCATGCCGTATTCAATGCCGTTGTGAATCATCTTGACGAAGTGGCCGGCACCATTCGGCCCAACGCGCCCCCAACCCTTATCTGGAGCAGGCGCTAGGGTCTCAAAAATCGGCTTGAGCCGTTCGACCACCTCAGGCTCCCCGCCGATCATCAGGCTGTAGCCTTCCGTGAAACCCCAGATGCCGCCGCTGGTTCCCACATCCACATAATGAAGCCCTTTCTCGCCAAGCATGGTGGCTCTGCGCATCGAATCCTTGTAGTTGCTGTTGCCACCGTCCACGATAACATCGTCCCGCTTTAAATGGGCCACCAATGCATGAATAGTCTGATCCACAGGGTCACCCGCAGGAACCATCAGCCAAACCACCCGTGGCGGCTTGAGCGCCCCGGCCATAGCGTGAAGGGAATTGGCTCCGACTGCGCCTTTGGCCACAACCTGCTTGATCGCGTCCGGACTCCGGTCGTAAGCCGTGACACGGTGCCTACCCCGCAAAAGGCGTTCTGTCATGTTGGCACCCATCCGCCCCAGTCCAATCATCCCGAGTTCCATGAGGATCCCTCCTGGCCAAATCTACGCCATAGCGACTAAGAAGATAACAGGAACATTATGAATCATCCGTTTAACAACTTTGTGTCCAACTCCTCTAAGAATCTCAGCGTCCTATGAGGGAGATGGACAGTCCATTGTTTGGCGATGGACTTTAAATAGTGCAGGTCTTGAACTGTGTCGATGTCAAACCAAGGAAGGAGAAAATGAGTTCTGATGCCAAGGACCGAAAGCCTCTCTACGGTCGCACGCAGGACGCGGTTGCTGCCCCAGGGGATCCCCTGGAAGATCTCTGGCAGATGGCGGCTCATACCGATCAAGTAATAACCCCCGTCGCGGCTCGGGCCGAGAACAACCTCGTGACCTAACTCCGCCAGTCTGCGAAACGCCTCCTGCAAATGCGAAGCGGGCAAGCCTGGCAAATCACTTCCAATCAGAGCGACGCTGCGGTACCCCCTTGAAGCGAGCTCCGCAAACACACGACTCATTCGCTCGCCTAAATCCCCACCGCACTGGGGGAAGCAAGCAAAAGCCGAGGGTACCGTATCATGGAACCACGGAGCTGACTCATCCGGTGCAAAGGCGACGAACAGATCCGCTTCTTGAAAGCCCTTGAGGCCTTCGAGGAGATCTAAGAAAAGCGCGCGATAGAGTTCCGCGGCCTGTTCGGGGGTGAGAGGCGGAACAAGCCTTGTTTTGACCAGGCCCGCCAGCGGCGCTTTCGCCATGACCACAAGAGCATTAGCGCGCATCGCCGTAAAATCGCTTCAGCCGCGGCGGCGAGACTCCGGCCAGGTAGAGAAGCCGCAGCGCCCACATCTTGAGGATCGTCCGCCACACGCCTTCCTTCTCCCACCGCCTCGCCGAGGTAATGACGCGGCTTCTCAGGCAAGCCACTCGCCCACGTCGCTTCAGCATTCGGGAAAAGGCGATATCCTCCATCAGGGGGATGCGCGGAAATCCGCCCAAGTTCTCGAAGACCTTGCGGCGGACAAAGATTCCCTGGTCCCCGGTGGCGATGCGGGTCAGGCGGGAGCGCAGGCTGATCAGGTTGCCGATCACCCTGAACATCCAGCGCCGGCCGTCCAACTCGATATCGAATCGCCCGCCGACGCGACGGGGATCTTCCATAGCGGAGCGAATGTCGCTCATCGCGGTGGCCGGAAGCGCGGTGTCGGCGTGAAGAAAAAGCAACAGATCTCCCGTGGCGGCCTCGGCGCCCCGGTTCATCTGTTGCGCTCGCCCTCGAGGCGAGGTGACGAACTTGACGTCCGCGCCGCCCAGGATGTCGCGGGTACGGTCCGTGCTTCCGCCGTCAACCACAATGATCTCTTCGGGCTTGAGCGGTCGCAGCCGCTCGAGGGTCGCAGCGATGGTGTTCTCTTCGTTGAAGACGGGAATGATCACCGAGATTCTCATCCTGGGATCCTTGAACCCCTTTCTCGCCAGCCCTTGAGGAATCGTGGAATCAGGGAAACGAGAATGAGCAATCCCAGCGCGGCGCCGATTTTGACGATCAGAGCTTCGCTCCCCAGCGCGGCCTCCCGGCCCGCGTAACCGATAAAGGTGTAAGCCGCCGTCCCGGGGACCATGCAGAAAAAAGACGCTGCTGCGTAATGGGAAAATTTCACGCGCGTCAACCCGAAGGCGTAATTGATCACAATGAAGGGGAAAATCGGCACCAGCCGGGTGAAGGCGACAAAACGCCAGCCTTCTTCCTCCACGCCCTCTTTAAGCCGCTTGAGGATGCCGCTCGTCTTGCTCTCTACCCAGTCGCCCGCCAGGTAGCGAGCGATGAGAAAGGCGAACGAGGCGCCCCCGGTCGCTCCCAGGGACGTGTAGACGGTTCCCCACATCGGTCCAAACAGCGCGCCTCCGGCGATGGTGATGGGTAAGCCGGGGATTAAGAGCGGAGGGGCGATCAGGTACAGCAAGATGTACGCGATCGGTCCCCATGGGCCGAGGGCGCGAATACGGTCCACGAGCAGATCGATCCGAAGATACTCGCGCAGAAAGTAGGCCAAGCTAACCAGCACGACGAGGAAAATGACAAGAGCGATTTTTTTCTTGTTTGCCATCGTCGCTCCTAATGAAACCATCTCACCCAGGCCCGCAGCGCTTTTCCCGTGCGGCCCGAAAAGAGCTTCTCCCGGTAATATTGGTCGGCGGCGCGCCGGTTGGCTTCCACGAGCGTCGGGTAGGCGTGGATGGTCTGGGAAACCGTGCTGATCGGGATTCTCTGCTTCATCGCCAGTACCAGGGGCTGGAGCAGGTCACCGCCTTGAGGACCGAGGATGTGGGCACCGAGAATCTGCCCGGCGGCGTCGCAAACGAGCTTGACAAAGCCGTAGGATTCGCCTTCGGCGATAGCGCGATCCACGGCGCCGAAGCAGTGGCGGTAGACCCGGACCTTGTTCCCGTAGGATTCCCTGGCCTCGGCTTCGGTTAAGCCCACGCGCGCGACCTCCGGGTCGGTGAAGGTTACCCATGGGACCACGCGGTAGTCGGCCCTTCGACGATACGGGAAGAGAAGGTTGCCGACAAGGAGCCGCGCCTGGTATTCGGCGACGTGGGTGAAAAGGTATTTTCCGGTGACGTCGCCGCAGGCCCACACGTGTTTCGCCGTCGTGCGCAAGTAGTCGTCGACGACGATGCCTTTGGAAGTCGTCTCGACGCCGAGACTGTGCAAGCCGAGTCCTTCGACGTTCGGCGCGCGACCGGTGGCGATCAGAATCGCGTCCGCGGCGAAAGTCACCGGCCCTTTGGTCGATCCTTCCACTTCGCATGTGGCGCTGATCGCCCTGTGGCCATTTGTCTTTGCGACACGAAAGGCGCGGGTGCAAGTGTAGATCGCCATCCCCTCGGCGCGCAGGTATTCTTCCAATTTTTGCGCCACCTCGGCGTCTTCGCGCGGCAGGATCTGTCCCAACACCTCGAGCACCGTGACCTTCGTCCCGAGGCGCGAAAAGAGTTGCGCAAATTCGAGGCCGATGGGGCCGGCCCCGAGGATGATCAAAGACTTCGGCTGCGTGGAAAGACGAAGGGCCTCGACATGGGTCAAAAAGCCGGCTTCTTCGAGCCCTTCGACCGGCGGCGCTGTGGAGCGAGACCCGGTGGCGATCACAAACTTCTTGCTCTTGATCTGTTGCCCATTAACCCGCAGCGTATCCGAGGCGGTAAACGACGCCTCTCCCTGGATCACCGTGACGCCGAGCTTCCGAAACCGCTCGGGAGAGTCGTGTTCGCCCACTGTCTCGATGACCTTCCGCACCCGCGCCATGACGGCCGGAAAGTCGATCTCATAGGAGGAGACCCGGATGCCGAACTCCTCCGCCCTTCGAATCAGGCCGGCCACCTTTGCCGCCTTGATGAGCGTCTTTGACGGCACGCAGCCGGTATAGAGGCACTCACCGCCGAGCTTGTCTTTCTCGATGAGTGCGACCCTGGCGCCAAACTGGGAGGCGCCCGCGGCGGTGACCAGGCCTCCGGTTCCCGCGCCGATGACGGCGATGTCGAACGTTTCCACAGGCGTAACCTTTGCTAACACGCTCTATTCACGCTGATGACCTCGCTAACCCTTCGTTGTCCCCTTAGAACGAGCATCGTCCTTCTCAGAAATCAGCGCGCCGCCGCAACTGCTCCCCGGGCCCGCAGTACAGCCGTAGCAGTGATTCCCCACCGCGATCGGCTTGCCCACTAGATCGGCGAGAGATAGCTCCCAGATCTTCGGCGGGTTTGCCTTTCCGTTGCGGAGGGTGAGGTCCAGCATCTGGTTGAAGTCGCAATCGTACACCGATCCGTCCCAGCCGACGCTCACAAGGTTTCGGCACATGACCTTGTCCAGCGTCGCGGCGTTGAAGCTCGATTCCAGCAGCCCGATATAGCCGTCGTATTCGCCGCCGAGCTTTAGAAACTTCTCGAAGCGGGTGATCGGCATATTGGCGAGACAGTAGAGGCGATTGAACGCGATGCCGAACTTTTCCTTGAGAATCCTTCGATAATCCTGCTCGAGCTTATCCTGGGGCGGTGGCAGGTAAGCGCCGACGGGATTGTAAACCAGCTCGAGCGCGAGCCCTGTCCCCGGCATCCCGTAACCCCATTCATTGAGCCTCCGCAGGGCGCGGATGCTTAAGTCGAAGGTCCCGGCGCCGCGCTGCCGGTCCACATTCTCCGCCGTGTAGCAGGGAAGGGAGCAGACGAGTTCGACGCGGTGGCGCCGGAAAAACTCCGGGAGATACTCCTTTGCGGGCTCGAAGAGGACGGTGAGGTTACATCGGTCCATGACGTGGCGCCCCAGACGCGCTGAGCCCTCCACCAGGGTGTCGAAGTTGGGATTGAGCTCCGGCGCCCCGCCGGTGATGTCCACCGTGGGGATGTCGGTCCGCTCCAGGAAGCTGAGGATTGCCGCCACGGTCTGCCGGGTCATCATCTCCTTGCGCCCTGGCCCGGCTTCGACATGACAGTGCAGGCAGGCCTGATTGCAATATTTCCCCATATTGACCTGGAGCACGTCCACGGCGCGCTTTGTGAAGCCGTCGCTGCGCTCCTTGATCCTGTGAGCAAAAGGCAGCATGGGTCGCTCCTGTTCTAGGGGCAACAGGCGCTTCCCGGAGCGCAAACGCCAGTTGAGGTCTGGGTAACGTTGTAGTTTATGCCTTTGGTCTCGCGCGGGTGGCGCCTGTGGTCGCGCGAGCAATCGAAGACCCCGCCCTGCTCCAGGGGAATCTCCTCGCGAGGCGGAACCAGGATGAACTGATCCTGGTAGGGAGGCCGGGAGTAGATCTGGAACGTCTTGTCGCACACCGCGATGCGCACGCCGCGCGGCAACACGTGGTTGTCGTCGTCGACGACCTGCCTCCACGGGCCCCGGTAGACGACAGCCTGGTTGCGCTCGATACAAGGACCCTCCTTGCCCTTATAAGCGGTGATCGTGATGGAACGAAACTCGATCCCCTCCATGATCTGATAGGGCTCCGCTTCGAGCTCCTCGATGTGAATGCCGTAGAACTTGGCTTCCTCGAAGGCACGCAGGAGTTCTTCTTCCAAAAAGGCGCCGGAAACGCAGCCGCTCCACAACGCGGGATCGTTCTTCAAATGCTCCGGCACCGGCTCATCGCTCACGATATCGGCAATCGCCACCCTGCCGCCCCTTTTGAGCACGCGGTGCATCTCGGCGAAAAGCTGCTTCTTGTCCTGCGGGCGGACCAAGTTGAGCACACAGTTGGAGACGATCACGTCGATGGACCCGTCCGGGATCAGCGGTTTTTCGCGGGCCAGCTTCCCTTCAACTTCGCTGAGCTCCATGAGGTCGGCGCTGGAACGGACAGGATTGGCCGCCAGATACGCGTCCAACAGGTCGGGGTCGATCCTGAGGTCTTGGATCCTCCCGCGCCGGAACTCGACGTTGTCGTAGCCGATGCCCGCCGCCACCGCCTCGCGATGCTTGCGCGCCAGGGAGAGCATTTCCTGGTTGAAGTCAACCCCGATCACTTTGCCTCGCGGTCCGACGATCTGGGCCATGATGTAGCAGGCCTTTCCGCTTCCGGACCCCAGGTCAAGGACGGTCTCGCCTTCCCTGACATACCGGGTGGGATTGCCGCAGCCGTAGTCTTTCGCGATGATCTCGTCGGGGATGACAGCCAGCAGAGAGCGGTCGTAATCGACAGGAAGACACAGTTTGGGCTCGACTTCGTGGGCTGCTTTCCGGTAACGGCGGAGGACAGCCTCTTCGAAGTTGAGCCTCTCACCGATTCCCGCCCCTGCTGAGGGTATCGCCGCTTGTCTCTCCTCCAACATAACTGCCTCCTTTGTATGTCTGGCTGGCGCGAAACAGCGCTCCTATTTCGGCAAAAATTTACCAAGGAACTCTCGCAAGACAAGACCCTGATGTCAAATGCCAAAGCTGCCCAGGCGCCGTGCTAATACAAAACGAAACAAAAAATGGTTACAACTTCTCCTCTGAACCGACAACAGCTTCCGGAAGGGGGCGAGACTGAAGGACCCAGACGTGCTTGTTCGCGACCGAGGGAAGCGTGAGCGCTGCAAGTCATCAAAATCACGCAATAATCTAATCCTGAACCATTCTGTTCGGTGAGCACTTTTGGCTGGTGTCTGCTCCCCGAGTGGGTAGGGGTGGAGGCTTTATTGCCGAAACAGCCTCGCTGTGGTAGATGTACCAGGCGATGGATGACAGCGGGTCAGGACGGTCCCCAGATGGGGATTGGCTCTTTCCGTGCTATCCTCCCACGGAATCTGGTCTAGGTGGAGCGGTTTTCCCTTACAGAACCCATCTCGTTGGCTCTCTCCGGTTCTATTTGAGCCCGCATCGGTATTGTCGGCTTTTTCTCGCGTCAGGCGTCGCATAACTTATGGATTACCTTGCCGTCATCCTCTGCATCATGGCGTCGGCTGCCTTTTCCGCCATTGAGATCGCTTTTTTCTCCCTCAGCGAGTTGAAGCTTCGAGCGTTGGCGGAGGCCGGCCACAGGGGAGCTAAGATGGGGCTTCGTCTCAGGTCGAATCACCAGCGTCTTCTCTCCACAATCCTGATCGGGAACAATTTAGCCAACATCGCAGCCGCCTCAGTGGTCACGCTCACCGCCCTGCGCTTATTTGGCTCCGAGGCTGTCGCGTTGGCCACGGGGCTTTTGACCTTTCTTATCCTGATCTTCGGTGAGATCGTGCCGAAGACCCTGGCAGCCAGGCATGCCGCTGGAGTCGTGCAGTGGCTGGCCTATCCCATATACTGGTTTGAGAAGCTCCTCTGGCCCGTCCTCTTCATCCTTGAGCCCCTGATCCTCAAACTCACGGGGGGCCGGGGTCTTGCCGTGCCGTTTGTCACCGAAGAGGAGCTTACGATGGCCCTGGAGGAAAGCGGGAGGGCCGGCGTCCTGGAAACGGACGAAGTGAAAATGATCAAGAACGTCTTCCAGCTTAACGATATCACCGCCGAAGACGCCATGACCCCGCGCATCTACATGTTCGCCCTCGATGGAAGTCTCACGCTCAGGGCTGCCAAGGAGCAGCTCTTCAGCTCGCAGTACTCCCGTATCCCGGTTTTCGACGGAAGCCTGGACAACATCACGGGCATTCTCTACAAAACCACGGCGCTCAAGGAGCTTGCGGAAGGCCGTTTTGATGTAAAGCTCACCGACATCGCCAGCCCGCCGCTGTTCGTGCCCTGCGGGAAGCCCGCTGACGACCTGATGAAGCAGTTCCAGCAGGAAAAGCGTCACATGGCCGTCGTGGTGAACGAGTTCGGCGGGGTCATGGGACTGGTTACGCTCGAGGATCTCCTGGAGGAGGTCGTGGGCGAGATCATGGACGAGACCGACATCACGGAGGAGTTGATCAAGCGCATCGGCAAAAACCACATCCTGGTGCACGGCCGGACCGAGGTGCGCCGGATCAACGATTTCCTCAAAGTGGACTTGGGCGATGATGCGAACACTGTCAGCGGCCTGATTCAGGACCACCTGGGCCGTATCCCGGCCGTCGGCGAAGAAGTCCACATCGGCCACTGCCGCTTGGTGGTCCATGAAGCCGACCCCAAATCGATCAAGAGCGTCGAGATCTTCAAAGAGGAGAAGACAGTTCTCCCCGCCGAATCTAAGCGGATAAGTCTTTCCGGTTAGCTCACAGACTTTTTAGGCCCGCCCCTCTGCTCCCTGGCCCGCCACTGTTTGCGCCTTTTTTTCTTTTTGCCAGTGCTGCCTGGCGATTTTCAAGGCCCGCGGTTCGGGCAGATCCTTGAGGTCGAAGAACTCGATTGCATTGCGGTGTAAAATCCTCTCCCTTTGAGCGTCATCGAGGTCGCGCGCCTCGACGATGTCTCTGACCGAATCGGGAAAGTTGCAATCCCAATGGCAGTAGTCCGAGGCGTACAGGACTTTACCCGGACCGGCAGCTTCCAGAACGTGATTGAGACCGCTCTCCTCCGATTCGCAGGTGAGCACGACCTGCTCGCTGCGGATGATTTCGCTCGGCATGCGCTTCAGATCCGGCATGTGTGGCGCCAGTTTCTCCACGTGCTCGTCGAGGCGCTCCATCCAGAAGGGAAGCCAGCCGGCTCCTCCCTCCATGAAGCCAACCTTGAGCCGAGGAAACCGATCGAAGACTCCCTCTCCGATCATGTGCATCATGGCGATCATCAGCTCGAACGGGAAAGCCGTCATGTGGACGTAAACGTACTTGAAGAAGCGCTCGCTTGCGGCTCCCATCACGCCTGAGACCCCATAGACGCCGTCGTGACCGGTCTGGGGATGCACCGAGAGCGACATGCCGATGTCTTCGGCGGCTTCATAGATGGGGAAAAACCTGGACTCGCCCATATTGATCCCGTAGACATTGTTCGGGAGCATCACGGAGGTCGCACCCGCTTTGGCCAAAAATTCGAGCTCTCTCACCGCCAGAGCGGGGGCCTGGCAGGGAACCAGGCCCACGGCTCTGAGTCGCTTGGGGTCGGCGGAGCAGTACTCAAGTAGCCATTCGTTCACCGCATGGCAGAGAGCCGCGGCGAATTCGCCGTTCCTAAGGCCGTTTACCGTGAGCGCGATCTGGGTTCCGAAGATGACCGCCACATCGATGCCCTCCAGGTCCATGTCCTTGAGCCGCTCTACCGGATCCGTCATGCCCGGTCGGGACTTCCGCGCCTTGGCCGTAAAGGGCCCGGTCACGCCCGGCCCCGGCCCCTGCGAAGCCGACCACAGTCTCCCCTCCAGAAGAATGCGCGGATAGCCCTGGTTGTCCTTAAGCCGGACCGGCGCCTGGGAGCGCCAGTTTTCCGGCAGGCGTCCGGCAAAATCCACGTCGCCCTCGTTAACATGCCCATCGGCATCGATAACCAGCATTCGGTCTAAATTCTCCATGTGACCTCCATAGGTTTGCCCGTTCAGTTATCAGGCGCTTTGGTGATTGTCAAATCCGTAGGGAAAGTGTTTAGCTGCGCGCCCCAACGACGTGCGGCGGTTGACCCTGTTTCCCATATAAGCTATGCAACCAAAGGTGGTTGCAAGACTACTCAGAGATTGCCTTGCGGGAAAGGCGCTCACGGCCGAGGAGGCTGCTCTCCTGGCCGCGGCCAGAGAAGATGAGTTCGCGGCGCTTTTGGCGACGGCTTCCGAGCTGCGCACCCGCCATAAGGGAAAGATCATAACTTTTTCGCCAAAGGTTTTCATTCCGCTGACGAATCTGTGCCGGGATTTCTGCGGCTATTGCACGTTTCGCAGGGCGCCGGATGAAGCCGGAGCCGAGACGATGACGCTCGATCAAGTTTTGCGGGTCGTGCGCCAGGGAAAGCAGCTCGGGTGCACCGAGGTCCTCTTCAGCCTGGGTGACCGGCCCGAAGCGATCTACCCAGAGATGCGCCGCTTTCTGGCTCAATTAGGCTTGCGCCGCACCCTCGACTATCTTTTCTTAGCATGCCGCGTCGTTTTGGAGGAAACCGGTCTCCTGCCTCACTCCAACCCCGGACTGATGGGGAGAAAGGATCTTGAGCGTCTTAAAGAGGTGAATGCCAGCCTTGGTCTCATGTTGGAAAATATGAGCGAGCGACTTCTCCTTTCTTCCGGGCCTCACTTTCTCGCACCGGACAAAAAACCCGCGCTTCGGCTCAAGACCATCGAGGAAGCCGGCAAACTCCGCATCCCTTTTACCACCGGCATCCTCATCGGCATCGGTGAGACTTGGAGCGAGAGAATCGTCTCGCTACTCGCCATTCGCGACCTCCACCGCCGCTACGGCCACATTCAGGAAGTCATCGTCCAGAACTTCCGCCGCAAGACGGACATACCGATGCGCGATCATCCGGAGCCTTCGCTCGAAGATATGCTCAAAACGATTGCGCTCGCCCGCCTGATCCTGGGGGGGGAGATGAATCTTCAAGCCCCGCCGAACCTGGCGCCCGAGACCTACCCACTCTATCTTCAGGCGGGGATCAACGACTGGGGCGGAGTTTCTCCTCTTACCCGGGACTATATCAATCCGGAAGCTCCGTGGCCGGCGCTGGCGGCGCTCCGCGAGAAGAGCGCCGAGGCCGGCTTTGAGCTCAGGGCGCGGCTTGCCGTTTATCCCGAATTCATCGCCCGTGCGGAAAAGTTCATCTCTCCTTCCGTTTTGTCTTATATACAGCGCCTGTGCGGCCAAGACGGGCTCGCGCACCCGCAGTCGTCTTTCTCGCTGCAATGGGCTTTTTGAGCTTTAGCGGCACCCGCAAGCCGTGAAGGGCGCCAGCATGTTAACAGTGCTTACGGGGGGAACCGGAGGGGCTAAGCTCATCCAGGGCTTGAGTTTGGAAGTGGACCTCCGGGACCTCGCAATCATCTGCAATACGGCGGACGATCTTGTCCTTTACGGCCTTCACGTTTCACCGGATCTCGACACGATCACCTACACTCTCGCCGGCTTAGCCGATGAAGAGAAAGGGTGGGGCGTCAAGGGGGATACGTTTGCCGCTTTGGAGTCGATGCGCAAATACGGCTGGGAGACGTGGTTCAAGCTCGGGGATCGGGATCTAGCCACGCATCTTACGCGCTCGGTCCTTCTGCGCGAGGGGTCGAGCCTCTCCCAGGCGACCAGTCGCATCCGTGAGACGCTCGGGGTGAAGGCTTCCATCTTGCCGGTGTCGGACGACCGGATCGAGACCAGGATCGTGACACCGAGGGGAGAGATTTCGTTTCAAGAATTTTTTGTCCGCGATCGCTGGTCACAAGAGGTCAAGGGGGTTTACTTTGCGGGCGTGGAGCGAAGCCGGCCGGCTCCCGGAGTGATCGAGGCGATTCAGAGCGCGGCGGCCGTCATCGTTTGTCCGAGCAATCCAGTGACCAGCATCGGTCCCATTCTGGCGGTGCCCGGAGTGAGGGCTGCCTTGCGGGAGGTTGAAAGACCGATTGTGGCGGTAAGCCCGCTTATCGGTGGCACCGCAGTCAGCGGCCCGGCTGCAAAGCTGATGGCGAGCATGGGAATCGAAGTCTCAGCCTGTGGCGTGGCCAGGGCCTATGCTGACTTTGTCGATACGATTCTCATCGCGCGCGAAGATGAAGGGCTTCGGGGGAGAATTGCCGAGCTTGGAGTCGAGCCGGTTGCAACTTCCATCCTGATGCATTCCGCGGCGGATAAGAGGCGGCTCGCGCGCGAGGTTTTGGCATTGATCGGTCCCATGTGTTAGAGGGATGGTACTTGAGGTTCGGCGGATTCATGAAGGTCTCTGCGCTTATTCCGGCCAAAGGTTTTGCTCACGCGAAAAAACGCCTATCTCCGGCCCTGAGCGTAAGCGAACGGGAGGTTTTGGCGGAGGCGATGCTCAGGGATGTGGTCGGTCGGGTTGTCCTGGCCCGCGGTCTGGAAGCGATTTACGTGGTAACCGCGGACGAGCGGGTTTCTGGGGTCGCCAGGTCGCTTGGCGCCCGGGTTATCCGCGAGAAGGCGGAGCAAGGCGAGACCGAGGCGGTCCGTTTTGCCCTTTCCGAACTGAAGCAAATAGGCGTCGGCGCGCTCCTGGTGATTCCTGCGGATATCCCGCTCGTGCGGTCAAGCGATATCGAGGATCTCGTGGCGGTTGCCTCCCGACACGATGGCGGCGGCCCCTTTGCCGTTCTTGTCCCTTCTCACGACCGGACGGGAACGAATGCCCTGCTCCTTTCACCCCCGGACGTGATCCGGCTTCGCTTTGGCTACGATAGCTTTTCCTACCATCTGCGCCAGGCGGCTGGTCGAGGGGTTCCTTTCCGGGTGGTGGAGAACGTAAGGTTGGCGCTCGATATCGACGAGCCGGCGGATCTGGAGCGGTTTCTGTCGGCTGAGGAGAGAGGCGGAGAAAGCTACGCCAGGGTGGTGCAAATGGGATTGTTGGGGCTTTCACCCAACGCTTTGGGGCCGGGCGACTCATGAAGCGCTTGACCGTGATTGGGTTAGAAGGGCTGGGTGAGGTGAAGGCGGGGGACTCGATCGGCCGGCTTATTTGGGAAGCCTGGTCCCGGAAGGGCGAGGCCCTGCTCGAGGGCGATATCTTTGTCATAGCGCATAAGATTGTTTCAAAAGCCGAAGGCCGGTTGATCCGTTTGGCTGAAATCAAGCCCTCGGCGCGTGCTTTGGAGCTTGCACGGGAGCTGGGCAAGGATCCTGCTCTGGTGGAGATCATTCTGCGGGAAAGCCGCCGCATCATCCGCATGGGAGGGAGCACAATCATCGTCGAGACCCATCACGGCTTTATCTGTGCCAACGC
>JACPAM010000267.1 GCA_016180805.1 Deltaproteobacteria bacterium
GTCATACACGATGGCCGTGTAGCAGAGCGGTCACCAGGTGACCGCGATGGGGTCGCCGCCCACCTTGTCGTTAACGATCTCGTGGCGGCTGAGCGTGGGCACAGGATAGGCGCGACTATCGGTCCCGATCTGCACGCCGACGACGTATAGCTTCCCTTCCAGCCAGGTGGCCTTGCGGGCCTCGTCGAAAGAAGGCGAGAGGATCGCCGGGATAGCATCCTTGGGAAGGACCGTGACGATCTCCTCGGGACGGAGGTCCGCCGCGGCCGCGAGAGCAGCGAGCACAAAGATCCACAGAAAGCATCCGAAACCGAAAAGCCGCACACCCGGGATCGAACTCTGGACACTAGCCAATTGGCTCAGCATGGCACGCGCCCCCTTTCCTGGCTCCTGTGACTATAACCCCCTGTCTGGTGAAAAGGTTCCCCCGCGGAAATCGGCCCGCAAGTCTCAGCGAATCGTTCTCAGCGCCTGAAGAATCTGCTCATTGGTTGGTCTTTGGGTGTAGTCCACCTCAATAAATTTCCAACGCACCATGCCCTTTTTGTCGATGAGGTAAGTGGCCGGATGAGGCCAGCCCTGGCCGTCGGGATTCAAGATACCGTAGCGATCGATGACCTGATGGTTCTTGTCCTCAAGCATAGGGAAATCGAGGTCCCCGGCAAATCTCTCCTTCAGCTTTTGCACAAACTTTCTTGAATCTTCGTGGCTGTCAATGCTGACGGCCAGAATTTGGGTCTGTTCCTTCTCTTTCTTGGTTAAAAGGCTTTTTAGCTCGCCGAGCTGTTGGGTGCAGTAAGGTCACCAGCGACCCCGGTAAAAGACCAGGACGACATTCTTCTTGCCCCGGAAGTCGGACAGCGAGACTTTTTTCCCGGCCATGTCCTCCAGCGCAAAGTCGGGCGCCTGGTCCCCGACCTTGACGCGATCCAGGCCGAAGGGGGTCAAACCGCCGCCGTCTTTCGGTCCCAACTGGGCGCGAGCCGGAGATATGCAAAGCACAAAAAGAACCGAAGCTACCAACAGCCACCGAAGCATAGACTCCCTCACTTTCTGTTTGTCTGATTTAACGGCTTTCGCCCTCCGCGAGTTCCCGTCGTCGCACAATCGAGCTTTGCGACCCCCCGCCGGATAACCGGAGCCCGCGAGGGGCAGATCATAGGGGTGCGCAAGCGGTCAGAGCTTCGTAAAGCGTAGGATAGCGGAAGGTATAACCCAGCTTCTGAGCAGCGGCGGGAAGGACGCGCTGGCCGGTCAGCAGCATGCCGGCCATCTCGCCTAAGAGCAGCCGCAAGGCGAACGCCGGAACCGGAGCCCAGCAGGGCCGGTTAAGGACCCGGCCCAGGCTTTGGCAAAACTCCCGCATGGTAACGGGGTTGGGGGCAGCGGCGTTGAACGCGCCGCGCGCCGAGGCGTGCTCCATCAGGGCGAGAATCAGCCCAACTTCATCGTCCAGATGAATCCATGACATCCATTGCCGCCCTGAGCCCAGCGGGCCGCCAACGAAGAGCTTGAAAGGCGGAACCATCTTGGCCAAAGCCCCACCGTTTCTGCCCAAGACGACCCCGGTGCGAAGCGTGACGACGCGCAACCCATAGGCTTCGGCCTTGCTGGCTTCCGCCTCCCATTCGCGGCAGGTTTGTGCCAGGAAATCTCCGCCCGGACCGGCATCCTCGGTTACCGTCTCATCCCCGCGCGGCCCGTAATAACCCACGGCCGATCCGTTGATCAGAAACCTGGGTCTCTCGTTGGCTCTCGCCACGGCCGAAACCAAGGCTCGAGTTGTGTCGACGCGGCTCTGGCGGATCTTTTCCTTCTGGCGATTTGTCCATCGCTTGGCGGCGATCGGCTCACCGGCGAGGTTGATCAAGCCATCCGCCCCCTCAACGGCTTTTTCCCAGGCCCCCGGAGTCGGAGGATTCCAGGCAAGCCACCTCCCGCCGGCAACCGTCGCACCCAGGGAAGCCGATCGGCTAAGCAGGGTGAGCGAATGGCCCAGCTCGACAAGGCGCTCACATAAAGCCGAGCCGATAAAGCCGTTTCCACCGGCAATGATCAACTTCACGAAACGGCCTCGTTAGCGCAGATCTTCACAAATATTTTTCCGGTGCTATGTTGGTTGGAATGAAACTATTTCCCGACACCGGTGTCAAGCTGAAGGGGAGATCCGGAACGAACCTTCGACGGGTCGTGGTAAGCGGGTTGGGCGTGCTGAGCCCGAACGGAAACGGCGTGGAGGCTTTCTGGGAGGCCACGCGAAGCGGAGTCAGCGGCGTCGACACCATCACCCTTTTCGACCCCGAACTCTTGCCCTGCCGGATCGCCGGCGAGGTCAAAGGCTTCCATGCAGAAAACTTCCTGGACCCCAAGGAGCTCAAACGCGTGGCGCGCGCGGTTCCGTTGGCGATCGCGGCCACCGCCGAGGCGCTTCGGTCGGCACGCGTTGACGCGGAAGCGATGAGCCTGGAGGAAAAGCGCTCGTGGGGCGTCATCCTCGGCAGCGGCGGCGGCGCCGCAGACTTCATGGAGGCGCAGTACCGGCTTTACTTCAGCGATCAGATGAAAAAAGCGAGCGCTTATAATGTCTCGAGCTCGACGATCGGCACGCTGTCGAGCGAGATCTCCCTGCACTTCGATTTCAAGGGGCCGAGCCACGTGATATCGACGGGCTGCACTAGCTCCACGGACGCCATCGGCTACGCCTTCAACATGATCCGCTTCGGCCTGGCCGATCACGTCGTCACCGGCGGCGTCGACGCGACGATCACGCCAGCGATCATGCACGGCTTCTCCATCATGCGCGCTGTTTCGGCCACGCGCAATCAAGAACCCCAGCGCGCTTCGCGCCCGTTTGACCTCCGGCGCGACGGTTTTGTTCTTGGCGAAGGGGCTTGGATGTTGGTTCTCGAGGCCGGGGATCAAGCGCTTCAGCGCGGCGCGGCGATCTATGCCGAGATCTTGGGTTATGGCTCCACTTGCGACGCCTATCATATGGTCCGCCTCGACCCGAGCGGCGAGGAGCCGGCGCGCGCCATGGCGCTGGCCATTCAGGACGGCGGGCTTGGCAAAGATGAAGTCGGCTATATCGCGCTGCACGGGACCTCGACGGTGCTGAACGATAAGACCGAGAGCCGCGCCATCAGGCTCTGCTTCGGCCGTCGGGCAGACGACATTCCGATGAGCTCGATCAAGTCGATGATCGGCCATCCGCAGGGGGCCTCGGGCGCGGCGGGAGCGGTCGCCGCCATTCTCGGAATGAATGAAGGCTATCTTCCGCCGACGATAAACTACGAGGAGCCCGATCCGGAGTGTGACTTGAATTACATCCCCAACCGGGGACTGGCGCGCGCCACGGAGATCGCGGTTTGTAACTGCATCGCCTTCGGCTCGAAGAACTCCGCGCTGGTTATAGGCCGGAGCGACGGGCAGTGACCTCTATGGGTGGCCAACGCCAAGGCTTCAGATTATCCCTCAAAAAGTGGCCCAGAAACCCTTCAGAGGTCCACGCCTATATGGACCCGACGTTTGCGGCTATATCCGGCCGATATGACTTCATGACCCGGGTCATGTCCTTCGGTCAAGAGCAACGTTGGAAGGCCAGGGCGGTGAGCTTGATTCCGAAACGTGGAGGTGAAACCAGGATACTGGATCTGGCAAGCGGGACTGGAGATTTTCCGCTGCATATTCGGGACGCCGGTTTTACAGCTCCGATTATAGGCCTAGATCGGAATCCGAAGATGTTAGAGGTCTCCCGGCAAAAATGCGCGGGTCAACCCCACATAGAGTTCCTCCAAGGAGACTTGCTGGAAATTCCCTTCAAGGATCAATCCTTTGATGCCATCACGATGGGCTACGGGCTGCGCTATGTGGCCGACATCCGCCACATTCTAAAGGAAGTCCATAGACTCCTGACTCCAGGAGGAATCTTCGTTTGTCTGGATTTTGGCGTCCCGAAATTTCGCTTGTACCGTCACCTGTGCTTCGGCTATCTGCTGCTGTTGGGGACTTTGTGGGGACTCCTGCTCCACGGGAAGGGCAGCACGTATTGGCATATCGTCGAATCTTTGATGTCCTATCCCGGCCAAAAGGTTGTCAAAGCGTGGCTGCAAGAGGCTGGCTTCGGCTCGGCGGGATTATCGTCATTCTCTCAGCCATTCGGACCTAAACACAAACCGAGAACTCCCTTATTGTAATTCTTTTCGGTTGCGTATATGGCATATGGCGCATGGCCCAACTGCGTCGCAGCGACGGTCTGACTATTCTAGAGCTGATCGTCAACCTGACCGTCATCGCCCTTCTCACCGCAATCGCCTACCCCTCGTTCATGATTTTCCAAGCCAGGGCCAGAACCGCAACCGCGCAATCGGATCTGCGAAGCATTCAATTGGCATTGGAACAGCTCGCGAACGACACCGGCCAGTGGCCTGGCCCAACAGAGGTGAGCCACGTCGGAAGCGGAGCAGTCTGGGATCTCAACAGCGCGGAGGCCGGTTTGGTGAAGGCTGACGGCCTCTTCCCCAACTGGCAAGGGCCTTATCTGAACGCGGTGCCCAAGGACCCCTGGGGTTCGGATTATTTCTTTGACGCGAATTACAACATCGGAGGGACGACGTATGCTGCCATCGGCTCCTTCGGACCTAACGGCTGCTGCCAAAACACACACGACGCCGACAACGTGATCATCAAGCTAACCGAGGGAAGTGTGGAACCTGCACCTATCCCTGGACCCACGGAGCCTTATAACGGGTCTTCTTCATCGGATACAAAAGGTAAGGGTAAATCGACGAAGGGCAAATAGGAGTGAAATTCGCTCGGCCCGCAGGAAGGACCGGCATTTACGGTCCCGAGGTGGAAAATGGCAACACTTCTAGGAAGCGTCAACGCAGTTCTCGCAGCTTTCATGGCCTCGATCGCCTGACTCGGACCCCCGCTGGCCTCATTGACCGGAATCACGGCTCTCGGGGGCTTCGCCAGTCTGGCGAGCTATAGACCCTACTTCATCGGATTGGCCGGTCTCGTCCTGGCCTACTCCTTTTTCATCCCCATATGGAGGAAGCACCGCAGCGAGACTAGGCATGTAAATCCCTTTGCCGTCGGCCGGGACGAGGTATCCTTGACCCTGGCAACGGCAGCGGTGCTTCTGCTCATTTTTTTTCCGACGATGGAATACGATGTGGCCATCCCCGCGCTATTGAAAGGTCGGGAGGCCGGGGAACAGGTCCGTTTTCTTCTTAGCCCCAAGGGTCTTCACTTCGCGGTGGTGAGGATTTGGCCGGAGGAACAAAAAAAGAAGGGCCGGCGATAGCCGGGTGAATCTCTCTCGTGCGTGACTGCCTGGGCATGCACGGTGGATGGCAAGGCTGGAAGGTCGCTTTCTCTGATGGGCAAAAAGTTTACTCCTGAAGAAGAAAAGAGCCTCGCGCCGTTTTTCACCAACCTCGACCAGGCTGTCTTCGGGCTCAGGCTTCCCCAGGAAGTTGCCGGGGCGCTCTTTTCCCGCTACAGCCGCTCCACGAAGAGCCTGCGCCGGACTTTTCTGGAGGAGTTTCTCGGCGACCCCGAGCTGGCGCTCAGAGATCTGCTGGCGGGCGAGCAACCGACGAGCGACCAAAGCGCAGCCCTAAAAAAAGCCCGCGCGTTCTATGATCGGGTGCTCGTCGGCTACGGGGACGACTCGGTGGCGCAGCTCGGCGGGGCGCACCTCGCGTGCGAGAGCATCTCCAACGTCGCCGCCAATATCCTCGAGGATGCCCGCATCGGCATGGCGCCGCTGGAAAAATCAACGCGCTACGTCCGGTTCGATCAAAAGGACGAGCGCGGCGAGTACTCGTTCTACCGCGAGCCCAGGATCATGGGCTCGCCCTATCGCGACCGATATCTGGAGGTGATGAACCTCCTGTTCGAAACCTATTCCCGCCAGCTCGACGCGATGATCGACTTCGTCAGGCGGACGCTCCCGATCGAAGCGGTCGAGCTGCGGGACCCGCAAACCGGCGGCGCCCTGAGCTACGCCGAAGCCCGCAAGGACGAAAAGCTCAAACGCTGGGCCGAGAGCGCCTACCGCGCAACCGTCCGGGCGCATGCCTGCGACGTGCTGCGCGGCTACCTCCCCGCGGCGACCCTCACGAACGTGGGCTTCTTCGGCATCGGCCAGGCCTTTGAGTACCTGCTCACCAAGCTTTACTCCCATGAGCTTGCCGAGATGCGGGAATTGGCGAGGGCGATCCACCGGGAGCTCGAAAAACTCATCCCCTCTTTCGTCAAGCGCGCCAAACCGAGCGAGTACCTGATCGAGAGCGCGACGGCGACCCGCTCCCTTGCGGCCGAGGTCGTGCGGGAGATACCCATCGAAACCGGTGCGGCCGTCGCCCTTGTGGACTACGACGTCGACGCGGAGGAGAGGGTCATCGCCGCAATCCTTTATCCGCACGTGCGCCATCCGCTCGAGCAACTTCGCAAGCTCGCGGCGAAACTGTCCGTGACGGAGCGGCAAAGGGTTCTCGGCGAATACCTCGGCCGGCGGCGCCATCGTCGGGACAGGCCCGGCCGGGCCCTGGAACAGGTCTATTACACCTTCGATATTCTCGGGAACCTCGGCCTCTACCGCGACCTTCATCGCCACCGCATCCTCACGCAGGAGCGCCAGGGTTTCACCACCGCGCATGGCTACGACACGCCCTTAGAGATCCAAGAGGCTGGCTTTAAGTCAGATTTCGATCGCTGCATGGAAAAGGCCGCCGAGGTCTATGAGAAGATTTACCGCGATCTCCCCTACGAGGCCCAGTATGTGGTTCCGTTCGCCTACAAAATCCGCTGGACCATGAAAATGAACTTGCGCGAAGCCGTTCACATCGGCGAGCTGCGTACGATGCCCCAAGGCCACCCGGACTACCGCTTCATCGTGCAGGAGATGTGGCGCAAGATCCAAGAAGTCCATCCTGGCCTGGCGCAGTATGCCAAGTTCATCGACTGGAAAACCTATCGCCTGGGTCGGCTTCAATCCGAAATGCGAAGCGAGTACAAAAAATCGGCGTTTCAGAAATAAGGAGGTCCTTATGCCGCCACGCTACGGATCAGATTTGATCGTCGAGCTATTGAAAGCTCTCGACATCGAATACGTCGCCTTGAATCCGGGATCGAGCTTTCGCGGTATTCATGACTCGCTAGTGAACTACAACGGAAACCGCAACCCCGAGATCATCCTGTGCTGCCACGAGGAGATCGCGGTATCGGTCGCGCACGGCTACGCGAAAGCCGCCGGAAAGCCGATGGCCGCGATCGTTCACAATGTGGTGGGGCTCCAGCACGCCTCGATGGCGATATACAACGCGTGGTGCGATCGCACGCCGGTCCTGGTCATGGGCGGCACCGGGCCGATGAATTCGAGCAAGCGCCGCCCGTGGATCGACTGGATCCACACGGCCCTGGTTCAGGGAAACCTGGTGCGCGATTTCGTCAAATGGGATGACCAGCCGATCGGTGTGGAGGCGATCCCTTCCTCGATCATGCGCGGCTACCGGATCGCCATGAGCGATCCCAAAGGCCCGGTCTATCTCTGCTTTGACGTGATCGATCAGGAAGCGCGGCTGGAAAAGGAGATGCCGCTCCCCGATCCCGCCCGCTTTCGTCCTCCGGCACCGCTACAGGCGGAGGCAGATGCGATCAAGCAGGCGGCCCGCCTGCTCTCTGAGGCGCAGAATCCGGTGATTCTGGCCGACTACCTCGGAAGAAATGACGAATCGGTGTGGAGTCTCGTGGAGCTGGCGGAGCTTTTGGGAATAGCCGTCATCGACCTGGGTGCCAGGCTGAATTTCCCCAACACGCATCCACTGAACCTCACGGGAAAAGACCGGGAGACCGTCGGCAACGCCGACGTTATCATGGGACTCGACGTTATGGACCTGTTCGGCGCGCTGGCGCGCCACGACGCGGCGGCTCACACCTCTCAGCCGGCCATCAAACCCGACTGCAAAGTCATCCACGCGACCCTCGCGGATGTGGCGGTGCGCGGCTGGACGACCGATTTTCAGGAGCTCGCTCCCGTGGATCTTCCCCTAGTGGCTAATACCCGGATTTTCCTCCCGGCGTTGATTGAGGAGATCAAGCGGCAAGGGAAATTCTCCAAAAGCACGGTCGAAGAGAGGCGCAAGGCTCTTGCCGCCCAGCATGACGAGATCCGGGCCCACTGGCAGAAAGAGCTTAAGCGGCGCTGGGACGAGCAACCCATCTCCCCTCCACGGTTGGCTTTCGAGGTCTGGGAGGCGATCAGAAGAGAATCCTGGCTCCTGGTAAGCGGCGCCTTTCGCGGCTGGCCGCAGCGCTTATGGGACTGGGACAAACCGGGCCTCTTTCTCGGCGGCTACGGCGGCGGCGGGCTGGGCTACAGCCCGGGAGCCTCCGTGGGGGCGTCGCTCGTCCACAAGGGCACAGGGACCGTATGCGTGAATCTCCAGCGCGATGGGGACCTACTCTACACCACCAGCGCGCTCTGGACCGCCGCCAACAGCGCAGTACCACTCCTCATCGTCATGACGAACAACCGAACCTACTACAACGACGAGGAGCACCAGGAAAAGGTTGCGCTCGCCCGCGGCCGCCCGCCGGAAAGGAAGGTCGTGGGCATGCGGATGGAGAAGCCGCCGGTGGATTTTGCCAACCTGGCCCGCTCTTTCGGCATCTTCGGTGAAGGGCCGGTCACCGAGCCCGATAAAATCCGCCCGGCACTAGAGAGGGCACTCAGAGTTGTCAAAGACGAAGGACGCCCCGCCCTAGTCGATGTCTATATCCAAGCGGTTTAAAGGGAGGGTTATTGCCATGTCTTGTCGCCCAAAATTTATATTGGTTTTTCTGTTTAGCCTTTTTTGGGTTTTCACCCCACACGCCTCCGCCCAGGTCAAAGATCTGAAAAAGATCCGCGTCGGCGTCCCCGCCGTCAGCATGAGCAACATCATCATCTTCCTCACCAAGGAGGCCAGGCTCTTTGAAAAGCACGGACTCGACGCGGAGGTCATCACGGTGCAGGGCTCGGGAATAGCGTCGAAGGCCGTCATCGGCGGCAGCATGCAGATCTCGCCGATCGCCACACCGACCGTTATCAACGCTGACCTCGCGGGCTCGGACCTTGCGATTCTCGCTCATACCATGCCCGGAGTCATCCACACGCTTGTGGTAAAGCCGGAGATCAAAACTCCCGAAGACCTCAAAGGCAAAAAGATCGCAGTGTCGACCTTTGGCTCCCTCACGGATTTTCTGGTGCGCCATGTGGCCAAGAAGAAGGGGCTCAACCCCGATCGCGACCTGGTCCTGCTCCAGATCGGCGGCGATCCGGAGCGGATTGCGGCGCTGAAGCAGGGATCGGTGGATGCCGCGGCGATGTCCTATCCCGGCTACGGGAGGGCGCAGAGACTGGGATTCAAGATCCTGTGGGATTCCGCAAAAGAGGTCGACTATCCGTGGATGGAAATCGTCACCCGACGGGCAACGATCCAGCGAGACCGAGAGATGGTGATGAATTATATGAAGGCCCACATCGAAGGGATCTCGCTCTTCAAGAAAGACCGCGAGCTCAGCAAGAAGGTGATCAAGAAAATGCTCCGCTTGGATGACGAGGAGCTCATCGACGAGTCCTACGAGATCTTCTCCAAAGCTTTCCTGCCGGCCCCCTATCCCAATATCAAAGGCATGAAAACGAGCTTTGAATACGTGGCGATGACCCGCCCCGAGGTCTGGAAGCACAAAGCCGAAGAGTTCGCCGACTCAAGCTTCGTCGAGGAGCTGGACAAATCAGGCTTCATCAAGAAGCTCTACGCGAGGTGATTGCGATAGGCTCCCTCGGGGAACGCGCTCTCGGCTGCGGCCGATGGGTTCGTGCCATGAGTCGTGCCGCTTGTAATCGGACGTCCGCAGCCTCGCTCGCGCTCCCCTCGGTCGCGGGCAAAAACGTCCGCGGCCTTCCTTCTCGTCCCCCACGGGCTTCAAAGTGAAAATGTGCCTGCGGGCCTGAGTTTATCAGTTGGCGGCCAGGGACTTCATAATCGAAAAATCAAAATACTTGTCCCTGGGCACCTTCTTGTCGGTGCCGATGGCTTTAAGCTGAAAATCGAGGACCTTTTCCTGAAAATCTTCCGAGAGGATGCCGTCAGAAACAAAGACCGGAATACTCGTATCGTAAGTCCTTACGGCCGTCTCGTGAGGTATGTTCATATATTTGACCATGATGTTCGCTGACCCTTCCCTGTTATTTTTAAAAAACTTCAATGCTTTCAATGTGGCCCGGAGGAAGCGTACCAAAACATCGCGTCTCTTGGTAAGAAAGGGCTCGCTAGTGGCCACCCCGCCGGTAAGCGCACCCACCTCGCTCTCAAAGGACGCAAGTTCTACGAACCCGGAGTCCTTGGCCACGAGGTTACCTGGAAGCGTCAAGGCTGCAGCATCAACCGAACCAGAAAGTAACGCCTTGACCAGCACGTCTGCTGTGCCGATGTAGACAATGATCAGATCTTTCTTCCAGTCCACTCCGTTCTTCTCGAGAACAATTTTCATGAGTCGGTCGCCGGTACTGCCGGGCGTGAAACTGCCGACCTTAGCGCCTTTGAGATCAGCAAAACTTCGGACGCTTTTTTTTGCATAGAGCCAATACGAAGGCCTGTCGTTGAACACCATAACAACCTTTAGGGGCGCCCCGCGCAGAATCGCTGCCAGCGTGGTAGTGCCTACGGTCTGAGTCACTTCCACGCTTCCGGCGACCAGCATCTGGACACTAGGCGCAGTCGCCACACCCGGCAGAATCCGGACATCCAGCCCTTGTTCCAGATAGAGGCCCTGCTCTTCGGCAATTCGGTAAGGCATAGCATATACGCTATGCAAGCCGGGGCTACTTACTCTGACGACGGGACGGGAGTCTTGTCCCTCGGTCGAAAGCGCCGTGAGATGAACAACTAATATTAACGTGAAAGCTCCGATCCAGAAATGGAGTTTATTACAAAACATATATACCTCCCCGCTGCGCTCTAAAGATAGAGAAATAGCCGTTCTTCAAGATTTCAAACCGCAACGCTAAATCGTTCAGACAGACGTCGGAACAAAATGGCCAATAAGACTGTCCCGGTAGTAGTCAGTAGGCTGAAAGCCGCTACCTCTCCGATCCTGCCGTTATCCCAAAGCTCCCAAATGGTCACTGAGATGACCTGAGAGCCAGGACCGTACAAAAGAAGCGGCAACGATAAATGGCGGATAGTGATGAGAAAAATGTAGATCCAACCGGCGAACAACGCAGGCAGCATAAGTGGCACCAGGATTTTTGTGACCGTTTGTCTCCAGCTCCCACCGCACGTCGCAGAGCTCTCCTCAAGTTCCCGGTGGATGCTCAGCAAGCCCGTATAACTGAAGCGCATACCATAGGGAAGGAAACTTACGACAAAGGCAAAAAACATGATCCAAATGGTTCCATAAATCGGCAAAGGCAATGCGGCGTACAATTTGAGTATAGCCACGCCCAAAACTAACCCTGGCAATACAAGCGGAAACATGGCTAGTTGGTCAAGCGCCCAACGACCAGGAATGTTCGTTCGAACGATCAGCCAAGCGGCGACAAACGTGATCAACACCGTAGCTGACGCAGCCGTGAGACTTATGGTAAGGCTATTTGTGACCGCTAGCACTATTGTGGGATCATTGAACGTAGCGAAGTAATTTTTTAGGGACACAAGTTCGAAGGCTTTCCTAGAGGGATGCTGCATATACGGCAACAGAGATGCCCAAACCAGGGCAATCAAGGGAGCCACCTGGAGGGCAGGAAGCGTGAGCAGGAGAAATCCGGCTGGCCAACGCCACCGACCCAAATCGATTCTGCGCGGACGGTACCCTTTCCCGGTAACTGTTGTGAATTTATGGCCATGCCCCGTTCGTCTGTGATAGAAAATGAGTCCCAACGCCACGAGTCCTATCAGAATGATCGAGTACGCGCTTGCCTCGCCGTATCGGGGGAAAAAGCCGCTTTTAATTTGACGGTAAATTTTTGTTGTAAGAACCTCTATTCCGGCCGGTAGTCCCACGAGAGCCGGGGTCTCAAACGACTCGATAGCGCGAACAACGGTTAACAGCAAAACGGCAAGGACGCTCGGCGCGGCAAGGGGAACGGTGACGCGCATAAAGACTTGCCAGTTGCTGCTTCCTGCAACCATCCCTGCCTCTTCGAGGGCGGGGTCCATAGATCGAAAAGGCGGGGCCATGAGGAGGAAAACTACAGGAGACCATACCACAGCCTCCACTAGGATCATTCCCGCCATCGAAAATAGGTTAAAAATAGGGAAGATTCCGGTCATATCTCGAACTGCCACGTTAATCAGCCCGGCCCTAGGCCCGAACAGCAATATCCACCCGATGACCTTGACGATCCCTGGTACGCCAAACGAGATGAATGCAAACGCATACGCAAGACTCCGAAACGGCGCGTTGGTCCTTTCTGCAAGCCAGGCAACAGTAGTCCCCAATAACAAAGCGGCCCCGGCGCTGCCTCCAGAGAAAACGAGTGAATTCCAAAGCAGCCTTGTGAGGTCCGACAAGGACCCGAATATATTTCTGTAGTGGCGAAGGGTAAAGGCGCCGGCGTCGGGACCAATTTCAGAAACGAAGCTAGTAGATAAGATAAACAAAACGGGCGGCGCCACGAGATAAATCAGGGCCGCGGCAGTGAAAACAAACAGCCATGGCTGTAGCTCCGTGCCTCTTTCTCGGAGGCTCCGAGTTAGGCCGGAGCTGAGCGACATGGCCCCGCCCTTATTTAGCATCGCCAAGTGGTAGTTAACCTGAAGAAATCACCTGCGGGTGATTTCTAACAGAAGTTTCAGCCATCTATCCTGTCTCTCTGTGTATTCAGAAGTCGTCAGACCCTTTTCGGGGTACCAACGTACAAATCCATAGTCCTTCACAGGGCTACCGTATCTAAACTTCTCGGTAAGCATCTTCTGGCCTTCGGGACTTAGGAGAAAATCGGTCAACAACAACGCCGCGTGAGGGCGCTGCGCGCGAGCGGAGATAGCTGCGCCGCCAGCGTTGGCAACAGCCAGATCCATGGCAACCCAAGCTACCGGCGCCCCCTTGGCAACTGAGTGACCAATGTTCGTGCTAAACGCCGCAAAGGATAGAGGGACTTCTCCGGTTACGATGAGCTCATTGAGGCCAGGACCTGTTACCCCATACAGCCTGACATCTTGCTCCTTTAGCCTCCTGACGAAACTTTCGCCTTTTGCTTTGAGCATAGCACCGACAATTCGAGCCTCCGTTTCGGCGTCACCAACGCCCATTTTGCCTTTCAGGGCGGGCTTTAACAGGTCGTCGAAGTTTTTGGGGACATCGGCGGTGCTGACGCCGTTCTTATTGTAGCCAACACCGATGTAGGACTCGCGGTCGGTTGTCCAAAGAACCAAGCCCCCGGAGACGCCTTCTTTCGAGCCGTCGGGGTACTCGGCCAAATGCCGGGACGTGTAAGGCATAAGAAGTTGGTTGTCGCGGAATATCATTAACGCGCCAGGTGTAGTTTCAATCGCGTCCACAACGTAACGCTTTGACCGGGTCTCGGTTAAGACTCTGCCAGCTATCTCCACGGCATTGGCTCGATACGTCTCGACCGTTACACCGGGGTACTTGGACTCAAAGAACTTACCGATTTCCTTGTAGGGGACGAGCGACGTATACCATACGACCTTGCCTTCTCTCCTCGCCCCATCATACAGTATCCGCTCACGGTCGGGGCCTGTGTACTTAGCCAAATCAGCAAGAGTCGTCGGCTTAGCCGTCTGACCCCACGCGCTCCCTAAAATGCTGACAGCGAAAATGACCGCGGTTAACAAGGCTTTCATTTTCTACCCCCTTTCCCGTCTGTCCGGTGTCACATAGGACAAACTGGCACCCCCATTTGAAACCAATGCAAACGACCTAACTCGTGGTACGTTTCCTCAGGGGGCAAGCCTTCCGGCCGCAGCCGATAGACTAGGCTCCCTCGGGAAGCGCGCTCTCGGCTGCGGCCGACGGGTTCGTGCCATGAGTCGTACCGTTTGTAATCGGACGTCCGCAGCCTCGCTCGCGCTCCCCTCGGTCGCGAACAAGCACGTCTGCGGCTTCCAGTCTCGCCCCCTTCGCAAGCTGTTGTCGTATCACAGAAGAAGTTGTAACCATTTTTATTTCGTTTGTATTAAACAGTGGTTGGTGCCGCTTCGCCCGTCGGGCGGCCTAATCCGAGCCGTCGCGCAAAGATGAGGCGGTCGGTATCCAGGGTGCCTCCGCCATGTAGCCAGCCGGGACCACTCCTCACGGCATATTCGAAATCGGCTTGCTCATGGACCGAGAGGTCCGTCACGAGGGCGTCGTAGCCCAAGATCCGCTGCAAACGCTCGGCATTGCGCAGCCTCACCACTCTCTGATGGTAGATATATTGGACTCCGCCGTAGGGGTGTGGCTCTCGGACGTACCGACACCAGAAATTACGTAAGGCGAAGAGCCGAACAACATCAAGCTCGATTAGCGTGTCGGCAATGATATCTCGGATGCTTTGATCCTCCATGAGAGTTTTCCCGTCGCCCTGCGTCCTTTGGCAATACCGGACAAGACGCACGACGAGAGGATCTTCTGTGACGTTCCCCCCACCGCCGTGCTCCAGCTCCAGGTAGGTATTGGCGACCTTCCAGCCGTTGTTCTCGCCACCCACCAAGTTGAATGCCGGCACGCGGACGTTATCGAAAAAAACCGAGTTCTTTATCCCCATCATGAGGTGCATGGGCTGGATGGTTATGCCCGCCGAGTTACCCGGAATATACAGCCAGCTTAGGTTCTCGTGCCGGGGACCAGACGGGTCGGTGCACACGAGCGCCCAGAGGAAGTCCGGTGGATGGTGGTAGCCCACCATGATCTTCTGGCCATTGACCACGTAATGGTCTCCGTCCCGGAGCGCTTTGGTACGACAGGTGGCCACGTCGCTCCCACCCTGTGGCTCTGTGAGCACCTGCCAGACCGAGACTTCTCCGCGCAGCATGGGAGGCAGAAACTCCCGCTTCTGCTCCTCGCTGCCCCACTTCAGAATGGCCGGAGCCACAAGACGCGCCAGCGTGTAGAAAACGCTGTTGAGGTTGAGGCCGTGCCGCCCTATCTCGGTCTCAAGAACTAACTGGTGGTCGACAGTGAGCCCTCCACCACCGTACTGAACGGGGAACATCGGGAAAAGCCATCCCTTCTCTCCTAGCTTCCGGGCCAGCTCGCGCCGAAACCGGTATTCCTCCTCATTCTCCCGGGTCGACCATATACCAGACCACCTCAGGTGTTCAGCCCCACGCATATTCTCTTGAAGCCATTCTTGGACTTCCTTCCTAAATGCAGCAATCGCCGGGGTATCTGGGCTTAAACTAAAGTCCACGGGAAACTCCTCTACAGATATTTATTTTTCGTAAAGCTTCTTGATAAAACCGCTCTCGTCCAATTCTTTGAAGAAACCCTATCCCTTGCCTCTCGGATACAAGGCATCCATCATCTTGCGTTTGTGATGGAGCGGCGTGCCCAGGTACTGGTACAGCGTGTGGGCCATGAGGCTGTGGGCCATCAACGGATGCCCATAGTCTGTCCCGGGCCCGGCGTGGACCATGTGTGAGAAGTTACAAACCTGGTAGTATGCCTCGCTGGCTACCGCCTTAGCCTCATGCACGCCGGCGGCGGCTGGCAGGCCTGAATCGAGCTTCCACAGGGCCTCGTAGGTCACCCAGCGCGCGGCGTCAAGGTGGATCGACAACTCCACACAATGGTCTTGGACGCGCTGGAAGCGGCCGATCGGCTGGCCGAACACCACCCGGGTCCGGGTGTATTCGGCGGTGAAGTCAAAAATCTCCTGGCACGCCCCGACCTGGTAGGCGCAGAGTATGGGAAGCGCCTTTTGCAGGGCACCATCGAGAATCTGCCAACCCGCGCCGGCCTCACCGAGCACACTGGAGGCCGCTACCTTGACCCTATCGAAACGCACTTCGGCAACCGATACCATGAAGCCAACGTGAGGTGTAATCGATATTCCCGGGCTCTCTCGGTTCACCAGGACGAGCGCTATCCCGCCATTCTCCATCCGCGCCGCGCAGATGAAGCTGGTTGCCCCCTCCGCGTCGTACACGAACCGCTTCGTGCCGTCGAGCACGAAGCCACCGGTTGTGTTGGTAAGTCGCGTCTCAACCGACTCGGTCCCCCAGTCCACTCCCTTGTCTGTGATCGCCACGATGACGATCGATCGGCCGCTACAGATGGCCGGGAGCAGAGACTCCTTCTGCGCCTCGGAAGCGCCTTCCAGAACGAGCAGCGCACTGAGCACGCCGGAGGAAAAAAGAGGGCCGGGAAGCGGCACGCGCCCCAGCTCTTCGAACACGACAGCACAGTCGGTGAAAGAAGCCGAAGCGCCGCCGTAGCGCTCGGGGACCACCATACCCAGCCATCCCAGGTTGGCCGCCTTACGGTATAGATCAGGCAGGAAAGTCGCTTTGTTACGGAACCACTCGGTGACAATGTGGGAAGGCGCCTCGACTTTCACAAAGTCGGCAGCCGCCCTCTTGAACATGTTCTGTGTCTTGGTCAGTCTGAGGTCCATGAGCGATCTCCCTAAAAACCGTGGTTCGTGTTCGTGTCTCGTGTTCGTGAACGAGCACGATAACCGAGCACGAGCACGGCCTCTTAAATCGTGGTGGGCGCTGTCTCTTTTGTCGGGCGACCCAGGCCGACGCGGCGCGCGAAGACCAGCCGGTCGGTATCCAGCGTGCCTCCACCATGCAGCATGCCGGGGCCGCTCCGCACTACGTACTCAAAATCCACTACCTCGTTCACCGTGAGATTCGGGACCAGGGCGTCGCAGCCCATGATTTGCTGCAACCGCTCACCGTTTCTAAGCCGCACCATCCGTTGATAGTACCTGAACTGGGCGCCGCCATATGGATGCGGCTCCCTGACGTACCGATGCCAGAAGTTGCGCCGCGCGAAGAGGTGCACGGCATGGAGTTCGATCATCATGTCGGCGATGATATCCCGTATGCTCGTATCCTCCATGAGAGGCGCTCCTGCGACTCGCATCTGCTGGCAGTATGCCACAACCCGCTCCACTAAGGGGTCTGCCCCCACCCTTCCCTCGCCACCGTGTTCGAGCTCGAGGTGGGTGTTGGCCACCCGCCAGCCGTTGTTCTCTCCGCCCACCAGGTTGAATGCCGGCACACGGACATGATCGAAAAAGACCGTGTTCTTTATTCCCATCATGAGGGACATGGGCTGGATGGTTATCCCATCCGAGTTACCCGGTATGTACAGCCAGCTTAGGTTCTCGTGGCGGGGGCCAGACGGGTCGGTGCACACGAGTGTCCAGAGGAAGTCCGGCGGATGATGGTAGCCAACCATAGTCTTCTGGCCATCGACCACGTAATGGTTCCCATTCTTAATGGCCTTGGTATGACAGGTGGCAATGTCGCTACCGCCCTGCGGCTCTGTGAGTACCTGCCAGACCGAGACCTCCCCGCAGAGCATGGGAGGCAGGAACTCCCGTTTCTGTTCTTCGGTGCCCCACTTCAGGATGACCGGCGCGACTATGCGCGCAAGCGTGTAGAAGACCGCGGCAAGGTTGATGCCGGAGTGATCAAGCTCGGTTTCCAGCACCAACTGGTGGTCGATAGTCAGCCCTGCCCCTCCATACTCGACGGGGAACATTGGAAACAGCCACCCTTTTTCCCCGAGCTCGCGCGCCAGCTTGCGCCGGAACTGGTACTCTTCCTCGTTTTCCCGGGTCGACCATGTGGCCGACCACCTTAACCCTTCGGCCCCGCGCATGTTCTCTTGAAGCCATTCTCGGACTTCCTTCCTGAACACGCTGATCTCCTGGGTGTCCGCCTGTACGTTGAAGTCCATGGGCAACTCCTGTGTTAAGTTTTTGGCAGCTTACTTACTCCACTTGGGGGCAGATGTCCATCTCTGCCTGTCCCCAGCAGACAAGCCCGCCCTCGGGTTGACACAAAAGCTCGTAACCTGATACTCAAAAAAGGCGCCCTGGCATGGCTCACGCGAAGCCAGACCAAAAGCCACCTACCACTTAGGAGGGAATCCTGATGAAGCTCAAAACGCCTCTTTGTGATGTCCTCGGCATAGACTATCCGGTCATTCAGGCTGGAATGGGTTGGGACAAACAAGGCTCTACCACACCGGCCAGGCTTGTAGCGGCGGTTTCCAATGCGGGCGGGCTCGGCGTCATAGGGGGAAGCCCCATGCAGCCAGAGCTGATCCGCGAGCGCATCAGACAGACCCGAGATCTCACTGATCGCCCCTTCGGGGTGGACATCACGCTGCCGAGGCTCAGCGAGGTACCGTCCGAGGTGCCGCCCTCGGATATACCGAAGGTGCGGCAGTTCATCGAAGACTCTCACCCCGAGCACGCAGCCTTTGTCAGCAAGTTGATTGAAGACTTGGGTCTAAAGGCACAGGAGCCTGACGTCCGGTCTTGGATCAAAACCCCTGAGTTGGTTCAGCGCCAGTTGGATGTCATCCTCGAAGAGCGCGTGCCGGTGCTCGCTATCGGACTTGGCGATACGAAAGAGGTGGTTCCTCTTGCCCACGGTCAGGGCATAAAGGTCCTGGCTCTGGCAGGGGCCGTCCGCCATGCGGTCAGACACGCGCGAAACGGCGTGGATGT
>JACPAM010000144.1 GCA_016180805.1 Deltaproteobacteria bacterium
CGATTACCCACGCAAAGAGCCCCGATGACCTTATCTCTTGTTTTGAGGGGTACCGCGAGTTGCGCCTTGAGGTAGTCACCGTTGATCACACGGCAGGCAAAGGTAGAGTTCTTGGGCCCGCCGTTTTCCTTTGACACTGTGCAGCAACCGATACACTCCGGGAAACCTGGAATGGTCTGCCCACTTCCGAACGAAAAGGCCTCGGCGGGACCGCTGGTGGCCCCGACACTAAACCCATGACCATCTTCGGTCAAAAGACCGAGCGCAGCTACGTCGGCGCCTAGAAGCTCCTGCGCCCTGTTCGCGACCAGATCGAGGATCTTGTCGAGATCCAGGAAGGCTGAGATCTCCGTCCCGAGTCTGTAGAGGGCCGCGGCCTCCCGAGCTTTCATTTCCAATCTCTCATGGGCATCCCGAAGTTGCCCTTCGTGTTTTTTAAGCTTGTCGGTCATGAGGTTGAAGGTGTGGGCGAGGTCTTCGATCTCATCATTGGTCTCCGCTTTGATGGAGTGATTGAAGTTTCCCGCCGCTACGATCTCAGCGCCTCGGCTGAGCTCCAGTATCGGCTTCGTGAAATGGCTGGCGGCGATAATCCCAACGGTAATGGCAATCACCAGGACAAGGCCGCCCACGAGCAGGATCACATGGAGCGAGAAGGAGTAAAAGGCACCGTAGCCCCCCACGACAAGCAAGGGAACGATCCCTAGCAGAGCGAAGGCAATGACCAGCTTGGTCCTGATGGTCAGGCGACGGAAGAGCTTGTTAACGTTTGTCATCAAAGTTTAGAGTTGTTCTTTTCAAATCAATCTCGGCGGCGTGTACGCCTCGATGCAGCGCGCGCATGCACCTTCCTCGGGGCTCCACCGTGGAAAATCGGCGCGGATTTTCTCCGTGATTTCTTCCTCGATGGCGCCAGCCCAAACGCCAGCAGTTAATCCGCAGAGGGGGCAGGGCGTTCCAAGAAATAGGACTTTTTGGGCGAACGGGCCGCGGCGATCGTCGTTGGGCTTCACAGCGCAAGGTCGGAGCAAAAGCCGTACCAGACCATAAGGGGATTGAATCAATCCATAAGTGGATTCGAGGAGAAAAAATTTGAGAGTTTTGGAGTTAGCTTTTCCGGAAAATAAGAATTATACCCCCCTTCTTTTCCTAAATACAAAAATAGGGTTATGATCCTACCAGGATCCACTTTGGTCGGCTATGGGACGCAGTGAGAAAACGCTTATCCCGTTCATGGCGCTTGCCGGGCTGATGCTCCTCGCTGGCCTGTGGGCCGGGCTTGTCCGGTTGGGTTGGTATCTTCCCCAGCCGGGAGCCGGCCTTGCGGGCTCGCATGGAGCACTGATGGTTGGCGGGTTTCTCGGAACGCTCATTGGGCTTGAGCGGGTCGGCGCTGTGAAGCGATGGTGGGCATACGGCGCTCCGCTCTTTGCCGCGCTTGGCGGTCTCGCCGTGCTTGGGGGCTCGGCTGCCGCGATAGGCGGGATCTTTTTTCTCTTCGGAAGCTTGTCGCTGGTTGCGATCTTTGTGGCGCTGGTTTCCCGGCACTGCTCCGCCCCTCTGATTACGATGGCGCTGGGCGCGGCTTTGTGGGCGGCCGGAAACGGGCTCTGGCTTTTAGGATATCCCCTTTATCGGATAATCCCCTGGTGGGTGGGATTTTTGGTCTTCACCATCGCCGGGGAAAGGCTTGAGCTCAGCCGCGTGCTTCGTCCTTCACCGGCTGCCCGTGCTGGCTTCTTCGTCGCCCACGCGATTTTGGCGCTCGGCCTTGCTGCCTCGCTGGCGGCCTTTGACGCTGGCGTCAGGATCGCCGGCATCGGGCTCGTCGCGGTTGCCGCCTGGCTACTCCGCTATGATCTAGCCTGGCGCACGGTGTCCCATCATGGCCTGCACCGCTTCATGGCGCTCTGCCTCTTAAGCGGTTATGTTTGGCTCGGGATCGGCGGGTTTTTGTGGATCGGCTTTGCAAACTATTTTCGCGCCGGGCCGCTCTATGATGCAATGCTTCACTGCCTTTTCCTCGGTTTTGTGTTCTCCATGATCTTCGCCCATGCACCAATTATTTTTCCCTCGATCACGGGAATGGCGATGCCGTTCCAGGAGCTCTTCTATGTTCACTTAGCTCTTCTTCACCTTTCCCTCGCACTGAGGGTAGCCGGCGGCCTCGCCCTATGGGTGCCGGGCCTGCGATGGGGCGGCCTGCTCAACGTGCTGTCGCTGCTGATTTTTCTCGCTAACAACGTTCGTGCTGTCAGGCGGGGGCGCCTGGCGGCTGCCGACGCAGCTTAGCAGGCTGCGGAAAAACTCTCTGTTCACCCTTCGACACGCTCAGGGCGAACGGAGGCTCCGTTGAAATCATTGATGATTTTCCGTTCATGCTGAGGCTCTCGAAGCATGAAAATCACTTTTTCCGCAGCCTCTTAGGCCTGGCACATATCTTGCGTTGAGTGCTGTTCGTCGCTATTCTCGGATTACCTGAGAGAGGAGTCCAGCCATGGAAAACGCGGGGCACGAGCATCATATGGAAAGCGCAACTGAGGCGCTAAAGCACGATCACAGGATCATCGAGAGAGTGCTTGATGTTTTGGAGCGACTAGCAGGACGGTCTGGGGAGGCTCCCGTGGAGATCTGGCGCAAAGCGATCGACTTCATACGAGGCTTTGCCGATCAGTGCCATCATCTCAAGGAAGAAAAGCTTCTCTTCCCTGCTTTGGAGGAGCGGGGCATCCCTCTGGAAGGAGGTCCCATCGGCGTCATGCTGATGGAGCA
>JACPAM010000145.1 GCA_016180805.1 Deltaproteobacteria bacterium
ACTGGCTGAAGCGGACCTCTCCCCGGGATGGGAGCCGACCCAGGGTTTTTCTTGATAGGCATCCCCGAAAGAAGAAAAGGGTAAGTTCCCATGTCCGTAGAGGATGGCCGTTTCCTGAGCAGATTCACCTGACGCGCTCGAAGCCTTCCCTCGATGTCAATCTGCCGTCAGCCCCGGAGTTAAGGATCAGGACAGGACGATTAGCGATGTGATGAGCAAAAAGGCGATATCTCCGGCTATCCCATGATCGTCGCGGGGCATCCTTATAGAAAGCGAGGCTAGGAGGCTCAGTTGCCCGTCACTTAACGTGGAAAGTTTTTCTTTGGTCTTTTCCGGTAATCTTCGCCTTTCGAGCTTGCTCTCTAAAGCCGAAAGGATCTCGTCAATCTCGGACATACGCTCCATCCTGCGGGACGGACGGGCTGGCCTCCGGATACGTATCTGCAGCGGCGCCTTCGAGAACGATGCAGCCGGTCATCCGGGATCGAAAAAGACATGGCCGCGTTACGAGCCCTACATCGAATTTCTCTTTGAATCCGGCTGGCGACCGAACGAGGTCAACGGCCTGAAATGGGACAAGGTCAATATGGTCACCAACATCATCTCGGTAAGAGAAGGTCGGGTATTGGGCAAAAACAAAGACCCAAAGACTAAACAGGCCATCCGCGACGTTCACATGACTCCGGGGATGAAGCGGGCGCTGAAAAAACAAATGGCGATCTCTTATCTCAAGTATGCTCACGTATTCGTAGGAGATAGGGGCCAACCGATTGACGTAAGCAACTTTCGAGCGCGGCTGTGGGAGCCAGTACTCAAGAAGGCAAAGGTCAAGTACCGGTATCCTTATCAGTGCCGTCACACCTTCGCGACCAGCCACATCGATGAGGGATACAGCCCGCTATGGATCGCGAAGCAACTAGGGACCTCCGTCGAAATGGTCTTCCACCACTATGCGGTCTATATCGAGAAGGCTCAACTGCGTGATCAATCATTGACCAAATACCGTCCGAAACCGACCGCTTCCGACTGATTTCGGCCACCTATCTTGTTGACTAACCTACTGAAATCGTTGACTTTGCAGGGTTTTCGAAAAACCACTAGAGAGTCTCCGGAACCCTAAGTCCGAGTTCGATTCTCGGCGGGCGCACCAGTCTGATTTTACAAGAGAACCCGCCAGAAGCATGCCCCAATTGTCTGAAGCGCAATCATGTTATATCACCATCCTCTATGGAGAAGTTTTTTGCCACCTGCCCTCGCGGCCTGGAACAATTCCTGGCAGAGGAGCTGCAACAACTACAAGGGGAAAACCTTCATGCCGTAGGGGGTGGAGTCCAGTTTAGCGGTGAATTTTCTCTATGTTACCGGGCCAATTTGGAAAGCCGCATCGCGAGCCGCATTCTGTGGCAGGTGGCGACGGACCGCTACCGCAACGAGGACGATATTTACCGCACCGCTTACGCGCTGCCGTGGAACGACTGGTTTGAACCGGGGCTCACCATACGGGTCGACGTCTCGGCCATCAAGAGTCCTCTCACGAGTCTCAATTTCGTCACCCTCAAAATCAAGGATGCGGTGTGCGATAAAATCCGCCGGCTCTCGGGCCGCCGTCCCAGCGTGGATACCCGGCAGCCCGATGTCCCCATCCAGGGCCATCTGACGGACCGCGACTTTACCCTTTATCTCGACACCACGGGCGACCCGTTGTTCAAGCGCGGGCGGCGCATAGCTCTGGGAGAAGCGCCTCTGCGGGAAAATCTCGCAGCCGGGGTCCTGCGGTTGGCCGGATGGGTCCCGGGCACTCCGCTGCTCGACCCCATGTGCGGCAGCGGCACGTTCCTGCTGGAAGCGGCGCAAATAGCTCTCGATGTCGCGCCCGGTTTGGGACGCCATTTTGCTTTTGAAAAGCTGAAAAATTTTGATAAGCGCCTCTGGCATGGCCTGCTGCAGCAAAGCGCGCGCCGGCAAAAACCTAGCGTCCCTCTTTCGATTTACGGCAGCGATCTCTCCAGCGCGGCGCTAAAATCGGCGCGCACCAACCTTGCGGCTGCCGGTTTCGAGCAAGCGGTGAGCCTAAAGCAGGCGAACATCCTCGAAATCTCCGCACCGGCAAAGGAAGGCATCATCGTCACCAATCCGCCTTATGGCGTGCGCCTCGGCGAGCTGCAGGAGCTGGCGGAGTTTTACTCAAAGCTGGGGGACGTGCTGAAGAAAAAATTCAGCGGCTGGCGCGCCTACATTCTCAGCGCCGACATGCGCCTGCCGAAGCTCATCCGGCTCGCCGCATCCAAGCGCACCCCGCTTTTCAACGGCCCCCTCGAATGCCGGCTATTCGAGTACAAAATGGTCGAAGGGGGAATGAGGCGACCAAAGCTTGAAGCGTGACCTGTTATCTCACCAGTGGGAAAGATTGGTAGAGATCCAGGAAATCCAGATGGAGCTGATCAACGAGGTGCGAGGCCGCAGGTAGGGATCGAATCTTGGCAAGTCGCGCTCGTTTACAAACACAAGCCACGGACACGGGTCGTCCAAAGCGGCTGCGTATGGCCGCTTAAGCCCGGCCAGGAGCAGAATATCCAGTCATTGAAGCGCGCCGGGGCGATTATGAGCCAGCCCAGCAGGCCGACAGTGGGTTTTTTACTTCTTTACGGGTGGAGACTGACAGAGGGAATGATTCGGCCCTTTCGCAGACAAAGGAGGAATCTATGAAAAGAGCAGCGGGTTTATGGATTGACCATAGGAAAGCTGTGATCGTGGTTGTTACAGACA
>JACPAM010000268.1 GCA_016180805.1 Deltaproteobacteria bacterium
CGAGATCGCCGTTCTGGTCATCGAGTGCAAAAGCGCTGACGTCCCGCGTTTCCCCGTTGCCAACATAAAGAAACGTTGCCGATGCTGACATAGATTGCTCCTCCCCTATTCGTAACTACCGCCCTAAAAAACGACACTGCCGGCAGGCACCGCAATCATGCCGGTCACGGCGACACAAATTGATTTCCCTCATAGCGCCAAGCGCCGGGATGACGCGCGGTCACCATCGCCGCCTCGGCGACGGAGCGCACGCCCACATGCTGGAACTCGGTCCGTAGTTCATCGAAGAACATATCCATGACATGGCCGGCGCCTGCTTCTCCGAGCGCGCCGAGACCATAGAGAAAAGGACGGCCGGCAAAGGTCGCCTTTGCGCCGAGCGCAAGCGCCCGGACGATGTCCAGACCGCCACGGATGCCGCTGTCGACCATCACCGTGGCCCGTGATCCGACCGCGGCGACGATCGCGGGCAGGATATCGATGGACGCTGGCGCGCCATCGAAATGGCGGCCACCATGATTGGAAACGATGATGCCGTCCACTCCGAGCGATACCAGGCGCTCGGCGTCCGCCGGATGCAGCACGCCCTTGACGACGAAGGCACGCTTCCAGCGATCACGCAGCCGGGCAAGCTCATCCCATGTATGACTGCCGCTGCTGCGCACCTGCATGATGATCTCCGCGGTCGAATCTCGCGTTGCGCGTCCGGCGGTATACGGCACAACGTTCTCCGAGCGAAGCATTCCGGTTTTGTAGAGAGCCCAGGCCCAGAACGGTGAGGTTGCCACTTGGAACGCGATACTCGGGCCGACGGTGAACGGAACCTTCACGCCGCTGCGGATGTCGCGCGGCCGCTTCGATTTACCGGCGCTGTCAATAGTCGGAACCAGCACCTGTGCACCTGCGGCGTCGGCGCGCCGCAGAAGATCAAAGGTGATTGCGTGATCGTTCGCGGCGAAGCGATAGAGCTGGAACCAGAACACGTCAGGCGCAATCTCCGCGATGCGCTCGATCGACGCATTCGCGGGAGTAGCGAGAATGTAGGGAATGTTGCGCCGCTGCGCCTCGCGAGCGAGATATTCTTCCGCTCCAGGCCACATCAGTCCGCCTGACCCCATCGGGGCAACCCCGAACGGCGCGGCGTAGCGGCGGCCAAACAATTCCACCTCGGTCGACATGTCCTTCGTGTCGATGCAATAGCGGGGAAGCAGCTCTACCGCGGACAGCGCCGTGGCATTGCGACGCGCGCATTCTTCATCGTTGGCGCCGCCGTCGACGAAATCGAAAGCGAATCGCGGTACCCGCCAGCGCGCACGGCGACGCAGTTCCGCGATTGTCGGAAATCGACGCCGCAGCTTCTCCGCTCGCGCGGCCCTTGCAGCATCCTCATGCTTTGCGTCGGCTTTCATCGTTATCTTCTCAGTCACGTTCCGGTCCCCTCAATATGCGAAACATTGGATAATTCAGGCTCCAAGGCGTCGGCCGCCCGCAGATACTCGTCAATAACTCAGGTCGGCGCGCGAGCACGCATGGTCTACATGGGTTTGCGGGTTTCTCTGAATTCTGCCAAGGCGTTCGAGCGATAGCGCCCTGCACTGGTGATAATCAGGATGGGACATGTTTGTCTCATTGCCTTGTCATAAGAACTCCGAGGCGCGGATTTGGTCCTGCCGACGAGAGGACGTGACGAAGCCGCTTCATGCACCCCCACAAGACCGCCTGGTTGCTATTGACGACCGGCTTGCCGAGCGAGTGGCAGCAGGCAGGGTCAAATCTTGAATAATGGAGTTTGCAGGCTCCTCAACTTTGGCAAATATCAATTTCCAACCCGTCCCTGTTTCTTCCGGCGGGTTATGTCCAGCAGGTCTTCATAAATGAGAGAACCTATTTCAATCCCACTCTCACCTTTCCTCTTGCGCACTAGGCGGGATAATTCCTGACGCACCACTTTACGCACTACTTGCTCTAGCTTTCCAGGTTCACCACCACTGCGCTGCTGTTCCTCATTTTAGTTCCCCTTTTGCCCTTTACAATAACATGGTTTATCGGCAGCAAAAAGGGCCACAAGCTATGGGTCAAGGCAAAACCACTCCACCCTCATAACATTCGCAGCAACTTTCCGTAGCCATCGATTTTTTCCTTCATTCCGATCGCCTTGAAAGCTACATACAACTGGGATGTCATGTTAGCAATGACCGGCAGGCCGAGATCCGTTTCGATCTCTTCGATCACGTCGACCACGGGAAAGTTCGTGCACGGGATGTAGATCGCCTGCGGAGCGCGCGCCTCGCGGACCGCCCGCTTCGCCGCCCGGTAGATATCCGCTACCGAGGCGATGCTGCACTCCGTGAACCCAGTGTCCAGGCTTACCAGGGAGCTTACCTCGAATCCCCAGTCCTTTAGATACCCGACCAGCTTCTCATTGAGGTCCGCAGGGTAGGGATTGACCACCGCGAGCCGCGCGGACGAAAGATCTCGAAAGGCATCCATCGCCGCCACGACGCTGGTCGTGCACGGGACCTTCGTGATCCCCTGCAACTTCTCGATGAAGCTGGTTTCGAACCCCTTCCCCTGGCTCAGGACCAAGGGCGCCCCGCCGTGAATCACGAAGTCGCAAAAGCGCCGGCTAAGCTCCCGCGCGCAGCCCTCGACCTGGGCCAGCGCCCGTTTGTAAGCGTCCTCCTTCCACCCCTCCACCATGCATGCCACGCCGACCAGGCCGACGCCATCGGGCACGATCCGATAAAAATCATACGCGTTGAGCTCAAAAACCGAGGGCGTTATATAACCGATTCGAGCGCGATAACCGAACATCTTGAGCCTCCTCTCTTCTGAGCGCGGGGCCGATCACCTCGCGCCACTGATCCCCTTTTTGGCAAGAAAATCCCGCACGACCTCCCGGATCGGGCGGCGCTCGCCGTCGACCTGGTAGTTTAAATCCCTCATCTCGTCCACAGAAATCAAGCCGCCGATCGACCGCAGCGCCTCCCTGACCTCGGGATGATTGTTGAGCACCTCCCGGCGCACGACCGGCACGGCATCGTAGGGAGGAAAATAGCCCCGGTCATCCTTGAGCTGGACAAGCCCGTAGCGGGCGATGAGGCCGTCCGTGGAATTTCCCGCAATCAGATCGACCTGGTGCTCCGCGAGCGCCCGATAGGTGAGCGAAAGATCCATCTCCCTGATCTCGGAGAACTTCAGCCTATAGACTTTAGCAAAACCCGGATACCCGTCGGGACGAGACATGAAGTCCTGGCCGAATCCCGCCCGCCATCGGGGCGCGTAGCTGGCCACATCACTGATGGTCTTCAAATGGCGCCCCCGGGAGTCCGCACTCCGGACCAGAATGGCAAAGGTGTTCTCAAATCCCAGCGGCTCGGTCCAGACGAGATCGAACATTTTGGCGTAATCCTCCTTGACCCGCTCGTACACCGCCTTGGGATCCGAGATCGGAAGGTGATGAAGAATGGCGGTCAGAGCGGTCCCGGTGTACTCGACGTAGGTGTCGATCTCGCCTGCCACCAGGGCCTGATGGGCAAGACTGCCGCCGAGGTCGAAGCGGCGCTTGACCGGCAGATTGGTCTTCGATTCGATGACCTGAGCCACAAGCTCCCCCAGGATGATCTGCTCCGTAAAGTCTTTCGATCCGACGGCAATCCGGGCTTCCGTCCCCGATGTGTAGAGCGCCAAGGTTAACGCAGATCCCAGTATCACGGCCAAACCCGCACAAGCCCAGGCAAGCTTGCGGGCTTTGAGACGGCCGAGCGCGCCCGAGTTGAGCGCCCGCTCCACGGCGCCCAAAAGGAGATCCGCCACCAGGGCCATCAGGGCCGCGGGAACCGCGCCGGCCAAAATCAGCGTGTTGTCGTTCATCCTTAAGCCGCGAAAGATATAGCGACCCAGCCCCCCGGCGTCGATGGCGGCCGCAATGGTCGCCGTGCCAACGGCGATCACCGTGGCCACGCGGATCCCGGCGATGATGACTCCAAGGGAGAGCGGGATCTCCACCTGAAGCAGGAGCTGGCGGTCCGTCATTCCCATCCCCCTGCCGGCCTCGCGGACCGCGGGATCAACGCCGCTGATCCCGGTGTAGGTGTTGCGGATGATCGGAAGCAGCGCATAGAGCACCAGAGCCACGACTGCGGTGCGGGCGCCGATCCCCCCGATGAGCCGAACGTGAAACAGATAGATGTTCAGGGGAATGAGAAAACCGAAGAGCGCGAGACTCGGAACCGTTTGCATGACGTTGGCAAACCCCAGCACCGGCTTGCTTAGCCAGGCCTTGCGCGTGAGCAAAATTCCCAAAGGGACGCCGACGACCACCGCGATTCCGGTAGCGAGACCGACGAGGTAGAGATGTTCCAGCGTGAGCTTGAGGATTTCCTGATGATTGCGGAGAATGAATTCCCAGAGGGTCATGATTGGCGTGGTGGCTCCCGAAGCTCCTGGAGGCAAGCCGCAAAGGCCCGCGCCTCCGGCTCCTCTGAACTCAATAATTCGCCCGCCGCCCCCAGGAGCACCAGGCGTCCGTCCTTGAGGAGCCCGATGCGGGATGCCAGGAGAAAGGCTTCCTGAACATCGTGGGTGACAAAGACCGCCGTCTTGCGGAGCTTCCTTTGCAGCCCACGGAATTCCTGCTGGATCTCCCGGCGGGTGATGGGATCGAGAGCGCCGAAAGGCTCATCGAGCAAGAGGATCGGAGGGTCAGCCGCCAAAGCCCGCGCGACTCCGACACGCTGGCGCTGGCCCCCGGAGAGTTCCTGCGGATAGCGGCCCGCGAACTTGCGCGGATCGAGGCCCACCATCTCCAGAAGCTCGTGGGTCCGGGAGTGGATCCTCCCCTCCTCCCAGCCTTCCAGGCGAGGAACCAGGCCGACGTTCTCCGCCACGGTAAAATGGGGGAAAAGCCCGATCTCCTGGATGACATAGCCGATCCGCCGTCTGAGGTGGATCGGTTCCCAGTCCGTCGTCGGCTTTCCTTCCACCCTGACCTCCCCTTCGGTGGGATCGAGAAGGCGGTTGATCAGCTTGAGCGTCGTCGTCTTGCCGCAGCCGCTTCGCCCGAGCAGGACCAGCGTCTCGCCCCGGTAGATCTCCAGACTCAAGTGGGAAACGAGCGGCCGGCCGTCAGCGAGCCGGAAGGCCACGTCTCGGAATTCGATCGATTTTTGATCCCTATTCTCCATCGACGCCGCTTTGAACAGACCGTTGAAAAAGGCCCATCTGCTTCGTTGCGCTCGACCGCCTCGCTCCGACGTACTGCTCAAGTACGCCTGCGCTCGTCGGTTTCTCGCGCGCCTTGCATCTGAGACCTTTTTGACCGGCCTGAGAACAGGGTCTTTCACCCTGTCAAGCTGGACAACTCCGGCGCTTTTCCCTTATAGTCCAAGCCATCGCCCATGGAAGACCGCAACAAGCCGCCCATCATCGCGCCCGACCAGCACCATCTGTGGCGCCCGGCTGAAGCCTCGATCTGGACGCTAAAGGAGGATCATTGCCCGTCCAACCCTTCGCTCACGATCCTCAGGACCCTGCTCGATCAGCCTCCCTGGCTGGAGGCCCATCTTCTTTACGACGAGCGCGGCTCGCAACTTTTCGAGCAGATCTGCAAATTGCCTGAATATTATCTGACGCGAACGGAAAACTCCATCCTGGCTGCGAAGGCGACTGACATGATCGCAGCGGCCCCGGTCCAGTGCATCGTCGAGCTGGGCTCAGGGACCTCGCAGAAAACCCTGCACCTCCTTCGGGAGCAGGTCCGGCAGAGGCACCAGGGAATCTTCGCCCCCATCGATGTGAGCCTGACAAGCCTCGGCCGGGCGCGGGACTCGGTCCGGCGGCTTTTGCCCCAACTGGATTTTCACGGGCTGCTGGCGCGCTACGAAGACGGTTTCTCGGGGATCGACAAAAATCTTCCCACGCTCTTCGCTTTCCTTGGCAGCTCCGTTGGCAACTTCACGCACGTGGAGTTCGTGCGCTTCTTTCAGCGCCTCGGCGACTCCATGGGGCCAAGAGATTACCTGCTGCTCGGCGTGGATCGGGTCAAGGACCCCGATATCCTGGAGAAGGCTTACGATGATTCCCAAGGCGTGACGGCCGAATTCATCCTCAACGTGTTCCGCAACATCAACCGCGCGGCCGGGAGCAACTTCGACATCGAACCCATGCGCTATCACTCGAGGTACAACTCCGAGTGGCAAAGGGTCGAGATGTATGCCCTAACCACCGCGGCGCAGAAGATCCGCTTCCCGTCCCTGGGCGCCACGCTCGTCTGGCAGAAGGGCGAGAAGATCCTGGTCGAGATCAGCCGCAAGTTCGAGCCCGAAAAGTTGAAGCAGCAGCTCCAGTGCTTCGGTCTCGAGCCCGTAGAGCATTTCACCGACCCCAAGGGATGGTTCTCTCTCCTGCTGCTCAAAAAGGCGGAGAATTGGGGCCAGAATTGATGGAGGAAATTCATGATGCATAGTTTGGTTGTGTTGGTGACCGTCCTCACATTTCTCACCGGCTGTGGCGATCGGGGGGGAGGAACGGGAGAGAAAAGCAAAGCGGAAAAGGCGGTCGAGGAGGTCGTCACCAAAGAATTCAAGCTTTATGACAAGGCCAAAGAATCGATCCAGAAAGCGCAAGAGGAATCCCAGGAGCGGCGGGAAGCGGAAAAGCAGGTAAGATAGGGGTAGGCCTCACCCCACCTTTCCGAGTTGCTCCGCGAATCAACCCCCAACAAAGCGGACAAATGCGATCGAACCCGCCGATCCGGCAGGTTGACATCGTAGCTCATTATCCGATACTTGGCGCTTATGGAGTCACAGTTTACATCCATTAAGCACGCCTATGATTTGCCGGTGGGCAGCGAGATCACTCTCCGGGGGTGGGTGCGCTCACGCCGGGATTCGAAGGACGTCACCTTTATCGAGCTAAACGATGGCTCCCGGTTCAAGAGCCTGCAACTGGTCGTGGAAAGCGGGCCGGTGCCGGATGAAACGCTCAGGCAGGTTACAACCGGTAGTTCCATTGTCGCGTCCGGAGTCCTGGTTGAATCTCCCGCGGCGGGTCAGCCGGTAGAGCTGAAAGTCGCTGAGATCTCCGTCTACGGCACGGCAGATCCCTCGGCCTACCCGCTGCAAAAGAAGGGACACTCCTTCGAGTTCCTGCGCGAGATCGCGCACCTCAGGGTCCGCAGCAACACCTTCGGCGCGGCCTTCCGCGTGCGCAATACCCTTACCCGTGCGATTCATAAATTTTTCCAGGAGCGAGACTTCATCTACGTGCAAACGCCGATCATCACGACCTCGGATTGCGAAGGGGCGGGCGAGATGTTTAATGTAACCTCCCTGAACTTACGCGATCTCCCTCGCGCTGCTGACGGCAACGTTGACTGGACGCAGGACTTTTTTGGCCGGCCGGCCTACCTCACGGTCAGCGGTCAACTGGAGGCCGAGATCTTTGCCCTGAGCTTTACCAAAGTCTATACCTTCGGGCCCACCTTCCGCGCGGAAAACAGCAACACGCCGCGCCATTTGGCCGAATTCTGGATGATCGAGCCGGAAATGGCCTTCTATGAGCTGGAAGACAACATGCGGCTGGCTGAGGAATTCCTCAAATTCACTATTCGCTATGTCCTGGAGAATTGCCGGGAAGATCTCGAATTCTTCAATCAACGCGTCGAGAAAACCGTGCTCGCCACATTGGAGCACGTCGCCGAGTCAACCTTCGCGCATCTCTCTTACACCGACGCGATTAAGGCCCTGCAGGACGCGCGGAGAACTTGGGAATTCCCGCCCGAGTGGGGAAAAGATCTGCAAACCGAGCACGAGCGATTCCTATCGGAAGAGCTCTTTAAGAAGCCGGTGATTGTCACGGACTACCCGAAGGACATCAAGCCGTTCTACATGCGCGTCAACGACGATAACCGAACCGTGCGGGCGATGGATGTGCTGGTTCCCAGAGTCGGGGAGATTATCGGCGGCAGCCAGCGCGAGGAGCGATACGACGTGCTGCTTAAGAGGATTCGGGAGACCGGGCTGGATGAACGCCCCTATTGGTGGTACCTGGACCTCCGCCGGTTCGGTTCTGTTCCCCACTCCGGCTTCGGGCTCGGGCTGGAGCGGATGATGATGGTTCTCACCGGTCTCAAAAACATCCGCGACGTGATCCCCTTCCCGCGCACCCCCGGCAACGCGGATTTTTGATATGACGCGCAGAAAGAGTCCAGACCCATTCGCTCCACCCGAGCCCTTCAGTTTGAGGAGGTGACAATGGACAGGATTTCTGCGATTCAAAGGCAAACTCGGGGCCCTGATGGTTCCCGGTCCCGGCTCGGGATCGGTGCAGGCTCCGCAGCCGCGTTTCTTTTTTTCGCTCTTGGCCTCGCGGGAGAAAAGGCCTCGGCGGCGGAAAAGCTCAACGTCGTCAACTCGAGCCTGGTCATGTCCCAATCCCTTCCCTCGATCGCCCAGGAAGCGGGACTTTATCGGAAGTACAACCTGGAACTCCAGGTAGTTTACATCGCTTCCTCCGGGATGGTGACTGCGGCGATGCTCGGGGGCGACGCGGAGGCCGCCCTCACCGGCGGCGTGGGCATCGTGCGTGCCTTTGTCCAGGGAAACACCGACTTCGTCTTCATCGGCAGCGTGAAGAACATCCTCACGCACAGCATCCTCTCCGCTCCTCAGCTCAAAAGACCGGAGGATCTCAAAGGGAAGAAGATCGGGGTGACCCGGATCGGGAGCAACAGCCATTATTTCACCGTCCAGGCCCTCAGGCGCGTCGGTCTGGACCCCGCCAGGGAGGTCACCTTCATTCAGACCGGCGGCGCTACCGAAAATCTCGCAGCGCTCCTGAACGGCGCCATCGATGCCGCCACGATGACGGCACCGGCCGACGCTCAAGCCGCGGCCCGGGGCTACCGCTATCTGATCCACGGCCGGGAGCTCCGCCTCCCCTATGCGGCCGCCTCCTTCGCGACCCGCCGGACGGTGATGACTAAACGTCCTCAGGCCATCGGGCAGTTCATCCGGGCCATGGCCGAGGCCTCGAAGATCCTCCACACGGACAAGGAGTTTACCTACAAGGTCCTGGGCAAGCATTGGCGGGTGACGGACAGAAAGGTCCTGGATTCAGCCTACGATGCGGAGATCAAGGCATTGGAGCCAAGGCTCGATCTCACGACGGACGCCTTCAAGGCGATCCTCGACGAAGTCGCGGAAGTCGATCCAAGGGCAAGAAAGTTCAGGGCGGAGGATCTCATGGACCGCCGCTTTCTCGATGAGATGGAAAAGAGCGGCTTTTTCGACAAGCTCTGGGGGAGCAAGGGATAACTCGCTCACTGCCAGTAGCCCATCGCGGCGAGCGCAAATGAAGATTTACCGCCGCCCTCTGCGACCGTAACCGAAAGACCGCCTGCCGCGGGAGCGCCCGCCGCCGAAAATGGGCGGGGGATGTTCTTCGACCAAGCGTGTGTATTTGTAGGCGAAGCCCTCCAGCTTCACGCGTGGAATCTTCTGGCTGATGAAGCGCTCGATCGCGGCGACCTCCTGGAGGTCCTCGGCGGTCATGATGGTGAAGGCGTCGCCCACGCTCTGGGCGCGGCCTGTGCGACCGATCCGGTGGACATAGTCCTCGGGATGATGCGGCACATCGAAGTTGATGACGTGGCTGATCTGCTCGACGTCGAGCCCGCGCGCGGCGATGTCGGTCGCCACCATCACTTCGTAGCGGCCGTTGCGGAAACCGTTCAGCGCCAGCTCGCGCTCGTGCTGGGTGCGGTTGGAGTGGAGCACCGCGACGGCGTGGCCTTCATGATGGAGCTTGCGCGCGACACGGTCGGCGCCGTGTTTGGTGCGGCAGAAGATGAGCACCTGATCGTAGTCGGTGCGCCGCAGCAGCTCCTCCAGGAGTTCCTGCTTCTGGTCGGTCGCTACGGGATACAGCGCATGGGTCACGGTCTCGGCAGGCGAACGGCGCTGGCCGATCTCGACGGTCTCGGGATCGCGCATCGCCCACTTGCAGAGCTGCTCGATCTCGGGCGGGATGGTGGCGGAGAACAGCATCGTCTGACGGGCGCGCGGACAACGCTCGACGATGCGGCGCACATCGGGCAAAAAACCCATGTCGAGCATCCGATCGGCTTCGTCCAGGACGAGGATTCCGATCTGATGGAGCCGAACCAGGCCGCGCTGCATCTGATCGAGCAGGCGCCCCGGCGTCGCCACGATGACGTCCACGCCCTGACGCAGCGCCTGGTCTTGTCGGCCATAGCCCGTGCCGCCGTACAGAACCACGGTGCGCAGGTTGGTGAAGCGCGCGTAATCGCGGAAAGCGGTTTCCACCTGGGCGGCGAGTTCGCGAGTGGGTTCGAGCACGAGCCCACGCAACGCGCCGTGCTGCGCGAGGCGGGAGATCATGGGCAGCGCGAACGCGGCGGTTTTGCCCGTGCCCGTCTGGGCGGAGCCGATGAGGTCCTGCCCCGACATCACGATCGGGATGGCGCGAAGCTGGATCGGGGTAGGATCGGTGTAACCCGAGGCGCGAACGCCTTCGAGCGCTTTAGGAGAAAGGCCGAGTTTGGAAAATGGCATGACGTTTTCTTATGGCACGAGGCCGCTGCGTTCACAAGCGCGAGCGGCCGCGTTTAAGTGGGCTGGCCCGCTGTTTTCCGGCTTTGTGCCCGCGAGGATCTTCACGGCTGCGGCCCCCTATAGTAAACTCAGCAGAATGATAATAAAACCGAACCCCCCTATGATTGCCCCGGAGATTCTTTGCACCCACTGGAGCCCGGCATAAGCCAGGCTCGCGCGAAAGGCCAGGAGACTTCCATTGAGCAGTATCCACCACGAAGCCGAGCCAGCGAAAACTCCCGCCGTCAGCACCGCTGCGGAGAGATAATCCCCGCTCAGACTTTCGACGCCCCAGCCAGCGTAAATCGCCACGAAAGAGAGAATGGTCGCCGGGTTGGAGAACGTGAGCAAAAAAGTCGAGCCGTACGCTCCGGCGAAGCCTGTGGCCGCCCCCGACGCGGACAGCACACCTGGTTTGGTGAGAAAAATTTTGCTGCCAAGATAGCAGAGAAAGATCCCGCCAATGAAGCGAAGCCACGCTTGTTGGCTCAGCAAAAAACCGGAGACTATGGTTAGCCCCAAAGCCGCTATCCCTGCCCAGGCCGCGTCGCCGGTCGCCACGCCCAGACCGGAAATAAACCCGTAGGCGGGTCCCCCCGACAAGGCACGGCTGACGCACAACACCCCCATGGGTCCGACCGGAACCGCCACAACAAAGCCGATAAGGAGCCCTTTGAGGAACAGACCGAGCTGCATCAGTCTCCACCGGATAATCGGGATTCGCCCACGCACCTCATGGTCGTTCCGGCCTCAATCCCGGCGAACGCGCGCAGCGAAAGCCGATATTATGGTGGCCGGAGCGAGGGTTGCGCGAAAGATTCCTGCCGCGCTGCGTGGTGGTCAACTCCTCCGGCGGCGAATCGTGGCCTCCTCCTCGTGTGCCTCGCACCGGGCCAGGATTCAGGTCCTCGCGACCGTCGGAACTATCATAAGGATAAGGGCGATAGGCGCTGCCCACCCATTCCCAACCATTCCCCGCCATATCCAAAACACCATACGGGCTTGCCCCTGCGGGAAAACTATCGACCGGCGCGGTTTGGTTGTATCTCGCATTGAATTGGGCTCTAGTTTTGTCCGGCGGGCTGTCTCCCCACGGATACTTGCGGCCATCGGTGCCGCGCGCGGCCTTTTCCCACTCCGCCTCTGTAGGAAGGCGCTTTCCCATCCAGGCGCAATAATCGTGCGCGCCGATCCATGACACCTCGACGACAGGATGGTCTTCAAACCCTCTGTCCGCTGCCCACTTCCCTCCCCTTTGGTGAATGCGCGCGTCGTTGTCGTCAAAATCGAACAGCCTCTCCCCTTTGGAGTTCACCGGGCCGACCGCATTCAGAAAGGCTGCGAACTGAGCGTTCGTAACTGGGAGTTTATCAATGGAGAAGGCGGGGAGGTCGACTTTGTGCGCGGGCCGCGCATCGGCCGGGCCGGTACCGCTTCCCATCGTGAACGCCCCGGCGGGAATGGCTATCATGTCGGTAGAGGCAACCGGTGGCCCAGAAGCGAATGCGGAAAGTCCAGCCAGCACGGATCCGGCCAGCGCAAGCACCCCTGACGCTCGGAGCGGAGCTTTCCCCCAAAAGCACATACGGGGGTCCATCGTACGGAAAGGCAAGATCGTTGGCAATAGGATTTTTCTTTCTGCTTGATACTCTCCACGAGTTGTGCAACAGATGAGCCGACACCAGACGCCGCAGAGCATTCGTTGGCCCAAATCATAAGGGAGGAGGCCACTATGGAAACCGAAATCCCGATGACGCCCGCGAAGCCTTTGCAGTCCGACCAAGCCGCGCCCGACTTCGCCAAAACTCTGCTCCACGTTGCCTGGCTATCGATCCTGCTCGGGATTGTGATGGAGTTACTGGTTTTGGGAACCGCTTCCGGTTTGGGGACGATGCCTGGGGTCGGCGCCGTCGCGGCAGATACGGTTCAGAAAGTCTCGTGGTCGACCATCGTCTGCGTCGGTTTGGCTATCGGCACGGCGGCCTCCAAAGCGCGCATCCCGGTCATGGGGCTTACCGGGCTTTTAGCCGCACCCGCTGGCTTCGCGATCGCTCGCTCCCTCCACGGTGGGATTGCGCAGGCATTCGGCGCGGGCGTCGCTGCAGCCGGTCAACCGTCGGCTCTTCTGCTCGCTATTCTCAAAGGGATCCAGTACGGATGTCTCGGCGTGGCTGTGGGTTGGGCGGGGCAGAGACTGCAAGGCAGGGCGACGGCGTATGTCGGCGCCGGCTTGATTACGGGCATCGTGTTCGGTGGCTTGACGCTCGCCCTGATGTCGCCCCTTCCCGTAGCGGCTCTCATCTCCCGCGGCGTTAACGAAATCCTCTTTCCTGTCGGCTGCTCGCTCGTTCTGTTCGCCGCGGAGACCTTGGGGAAGCGAAGCTCTCGCTAAACACCCGCAACGGCTGGAGTCGAGTCTTTTGGCCTCCTAAGACACTTGCGCAACTCCCTCAACGGCGCTTTCCCTTGTCGGAAGAGCGTTTCTATGCGAACTTGTCACCGTGATGTCTCCCTCCGACACTTTTCAGCGTCGCGGCATCGTCGAAGGGTTCTTCGGACCGCCGTGGAGCATGGCCCATCGCGCGGCTATATTCGAATCCGGCGCGAAGAGAGGCACGAACACCCCTGGGCAACAGAATGAAGCGGACAGAGGCTAGACAGTGCCAATGTATTGCATTACAATCCAAAGCAAAAGGAGACAAACTGGATGGAGCGCCAATCGAGCTTAAAATTGGCAGCGGCCTTCCCGATTTGGGCCGACGCCACCGGGACTACTTGCTGAGGCGCCTGCGCCATGGCCGGGAGGAAACTTCCAGGGTTGGATGAGACTCCTACGTGGAACTTACAGAAAAACAGAGGAAGCGTGCTGCCGACGTTCTAACGGATACAGGTAAGATTATCTTCACAGCCTCGGTCGTGGCGCCCTTCTTCTAGAATGCTCCCGTTAGCTC
>JACPAM010000269.1 GCA_016180805.1 Deltaproteobacteria bacterium
GGTCTTCGTCGAATCGGACATCATGTCCTACCTCGCGCAAGGGAAAAAGATCGAAGACATCCTGGGAGGCGTCCACAGCGCCATCGCCGCCCGCACGATCTCCCTGGTCCGGCGCGTCGGCATCGAGCCGGAGGTCACCTTTACCGGGGGAGTTTCACGTAACCCCGGAATGGTCAAAGCGTTAGAGGAAAAACTGGGGACGAAGCTCAACGTGAGCCCGGATTCCCATTTCGTCGGCGCGCTGGGGGCGAGCCTTTTTGCCCTCGAGCGCGCGCTCAAAGGGGCGGAGCGGAGACCTCAGGAGAGCGCGCCCGCCCAAGCTTAAGATCCGATTCGGCAACTGCGCATGGAACCCGGGGGAAGGGAATAACGATATGGTTTTTGTCGCGGGAATCGACGTCGGCGGCAAGTCGACGAAGGTCATTATCCTGGATGATGCGCGAAAAGTGCGCGGTCAGGCGGTGGTCAAGACCCGGCCCGATTTTCCCGCGCTCGCGCGGGAGGCGCTCGACATCGCCTTAAAGCAGGCCGGACTGAAAGCATCGGATTTGAGCTACATCGCCACGACCGGGTTCGGCCGCTACAACGTGCCCTTCCGTGACAACCAGATTACGGAAATCACGTGCGTGGCTCGCGGCGCCGCCTTCCTGTTTCCGAAAACCCATTCGGTCCTCGACATCGGCGCGCAGAGCACGCGCGCCGTCCGCGTGGCCGAGGACGGCAAAGTGCGCGACTTCCGCACCAACGACAAGTGCGCGGCGGGCGCCGGAGGCTTCGTCGAACGGGCGGCTAAATACCTGGAGGTCAATATCGACGATGTCGGGGAACTGTCCGTACAGGCCGATAAGCCGCAGACGATCAGCAGCGTCTGCGCGGTGCTGGCGGAATCGGAGATCATCAATCATGTCTCCGCCGGCGAAAGCGTGCAAAACATCCTTCGCGGCGTCCACAACTCTTTGGCCTCGCGGGCGATGGCGCTCATGAAGCGCGCCGGCCTCGAGGATGAGATCACGTTCGCCGGGGGCGTGGCGCGCCAGAAGGGGATGGTCCAGGCCCTCGAACAGGCGCTCAAGCGGAAGGTCAACGTCAGCGCGGAGCCGGAGATGATCGGGGCTTTGGGCGCGGCGCTGTTAGGGCTGCGCCGGCTCGAAAAAATCCGCCACGACGGGCACGAAGCGGCAACGAAAGAAGAGCCGAGAGTAGCCTAGAACGCAAAACGTTCAAACAGTTCAAATCGTTTGAATGGTTCGAAACGTCTTGAACAACTGGGATTTCTGGAACGACTCGAACGATTGGGACGGCTGGAACGTTTCAAACCATTCATCCGGAATGAACGGCTGGAACGGCTTAAACGACTTGAACGATTCAAACGATTTGAACGTCGCAAACTAAGATTACCGGAGGAGACCCTATGAAGCTCGACGGGAAAACGGCACTGGTGGCGGGCGGCGGCCGCGGGATCGGGCGGGCCGTGGTGCTGGCGCTCGCGCGCGCGGGAGCGCAGGTCGCCATCGCGGATATCCTGAAAGACAACGCAGAGGCGGTACGGGACGAGATTCAGCAGATGGGGCAAAAGGCGCTCGCTTTGCGGGTCGATCTCACGAAGCGGGCGGAGGTGGAAAACAGCGTCCAGGAGGCCATCAGTCGTTTCGGCAGCCTCGATATTCTGGTCAACAGCGCGGGCTGGGACCGGCTCGAGCCGTTCATCGAGAGCAACGAGGAGACCTGGGAGAAAATTTTAGCCGTCAACTTCAAATCGGTCTTGCATACCACGAAGGCCGTTCTGCCACACATGATTTCGCGCGGCCGGGGGAAAATCATCAACATCGGCTCCGATGCCGGCCGGGTGGGATCGACCTGGGAGGCGGTTTATGCCGGCGCGAAGGGTGCGGTCATCGCCTTCTCCAAGACCATCGCCCGTGAGGTGGCAAGGCACAAGATCAACGTCAATGTGGTCTGTCCGGGTCTCACGGACACACCGCTGCTCGAAGCCATCCAGTCTCGGTCCGCCGAAACCGGGCGGTTGATCGAGGCCATCACTAAGGCGACCCCATTTCGGCGTGTGGCGCAACCGGAGGAGATCGCCGAGGCCGTCGTCTTTTTCGCTTCGCCAGCGGCTGATTTCATCACGGGACAGACCCTCAGCGTGAGCGGCGGGCTCACGATGGTGTAGACCCTCACCCTAACCCTCTCCCTCAAGGGCGAGGGAATTCGTCTTCCTGATTGAGGGAGCCGATCTCACCCTCTACCACTGGCAGAGGGCAAGGGTGAGGGAAAAGGGACCGGAGTAAATAGCGACTTATGAACGACGCCAAAAGGATTACCGCGAAAGGTTCCCAAGACAGTCCAGACCGGGCGCAGCTCCTTTCCGCTCTCAGCCGGCACAAAGAATACCTGGTCAGCGGCCAGCTTGTGACCATGAGCGATCGGGAGCTGAGTCCTGAAAAAACGGCGGGCAACAAAGAGAAGGTCGGAGCGAAACACCATCCAGCCGCCCCGCAAACTCTCACCCTTGAGGAGGTCGCCCGGGAGTCTCCTGAAGGCATCGATCTCCCGAAGGTGTTGAGCGAGATGGCGGATGTCGGCCCACAGGCACGACTCTTTCTCGTGCGCAGCGAAGGAAAGGTCGCGCGCGCTGAAGTCTTTGAGGATCCCCGGGTCTGCACGGAGATCCACCGGGGAGCGGTGGTCGAAAACCTCAAAGAAAAACCCGTGGACGTGAGCGGATGGCGCACCCACGAGTTTTTCATCGACACCAAAGGGTGCCTGGGTGAGGAGTGCGGCCGATGCGCGATCGTGTGCCCCGAAAACGCCATCCACCTGATGGGCCGAGGCGCAGGCAGCTTTCACGAGATCGACCCCTTGGCCTGTAAGGGCTGCTTCATCTGCTGGGTGGAATGTGTGCGGACCGCCGCCGACTGCATCCTGGTCGACGGCAAAACCTTTGACCCCGCCATGCGGGCAAAGCACTTTGGTGAATGAACGTCTTAATCAGAGGGAGGTTTGCGGTTGTGGCAACGGTTCTATCGGGGAATAGCGCGGCAGCCTGGGGATTCAGGCTTTCACGGGTTCAATGCTACCCATATTATCCCATCACCCCATCTACATCGTGTTCCGAACAGATCTCCCGTTGGGTGAACGACGGCGCCATGGATACGGTCACCATCAATGCCGAATCAGAGCACAGCGCCGCCAGCCAGATCATCGCCGCCGGCAAAAGCGTCCGCGCCGGAACCGCAACCTCCTCGAAGGGCCTCCTCTACATGATCGAGGTGCTGGAGAACGCAGCCGGAGCATCCATCCCGTGCGGCCTCTTTATCGGCAACCGGGCAACCGGCGCCCCGATCAACATCTGGGGCGACCACTCCGACGCCTATGCCATGCGCGACAGCGGGGTCATCCAACTTTTCGCCGCCGACGCCCAGGAGGCTCTCGACAATGTCATCCAGGGATACCGCATCGCCGAGGATTTGAGCGTGAGATTGCCGTTTGCCGTCAACCTAAGGGGCTTCACCGGAACCCACGCTTACGAAGGGGTCGAGATTCCCGAGCCAGCAGACGTGGATGGGTATCTTTTCCCGTTTGTTCCGCTCTACCCTCTGTTCGCAACGGAGAAGCCGGTGACTTACGGCGCCATGCTGTCCGGAAACTTTTATCGCAGACATAAAAGGAACCAGATGGCGGCGATCAGTAACGTGCCTGAAATCGTGCTCAAGGCAGGAAGAGAATTTGGCGAACGGTTTGGACGTCCCTACGGGCTCTTCGAATGGGTGGGGGATGAGAAGGCTCAACTCGTCATTGCCCTCATGGGGGAATCTGCGAGCGCCGGCGAGGCCGTGACCCACCACCTGCAAGGCAAAAAGGGAATCCCTGGCGTCGCCCTGCTCAAGCTCCGCCTCTTTTCCCCCTTTCCCGCCCGTGAGATCGCTCGGGCGCTGGCCAAAGCCGGCACCAAGGCGCTGGTGGTTTTCGAAGAGGGACTCCACCACGGAGCTGTCTTCCCCCCTCTTGCCCAGCGGATCGCCACTGCGATCCACCTCCACCTGGGAGCTGACGCTCCCAAAGTCGCGAGCGTCATCGGCGGGCTGGGGGGAAGCGAGGTTAGGCAACAGCACTTCCAGCTCATGTTCAACCTTGCCGACAACCTTGCCGAGGGGCGTCCCTACCGCACGGAACCCTACTGGCTTGATATCGAGGAAGACCCGATATTCGCTGAGAGCGAAAAGGAAGTGGCGCCAGCGCTGTGGAAAAAATGGGGAGAGGTGTGGAAAAGGCAGGCCCGTAAAGAGCAATACTTCCGTCCTCTGCCCAAAGACACAGAAGAGATCCGGATCTACAGCCGAGCCGGACAAGGGGCGATCACTTCTGCGGTGGGTTTTACCGGCGCCGGGATTCAGTGCGGGCACCAGCTTCTCACGGTCCCAGCCTTCGGCTCCGAGCGGCGAGGAGCGATCATCACCACCGACACCCTGGTCAACGAGCGCGGCAAACGAAAGATCCGCTCTTTTAACCGCGCCTGGGACGTCGTCATCTTGTACGATGACACCATACTTTCTTCCCCCGCGCATAACGTCCTGGAAGGGCTGAAAGAGGGCGGAGTCCTCTTGGTCAATACCTCGCGGCTGAGAAGCGCAAAGATACGCGAAATCCTCGGCGCGAGCGAGTCTCGGGTCCGCGTCTTCACCGTGCCCGCAAGCGAGGTCGCTCAGGGGCTGGGTCTTTCCCATCTCAACATGGCCATGCTTGGCGCGCTGCATCGGGTTTACGAGAAGATCCCGTTTGAAAAGGCCCTTACTTATTACGAGAAGCACGTTCCCAGGCCGCGCGAGGCCAGCTTGGAGGCGATCCAGCAGGGGTTTCAGCAGACTGCGGATCGCCAGGCCGCGAGCGCCAAAAAAGAGCGTCGCTTCGTCGTAAGCAACGATTTTCTGGATTGGCGACCGCAGGATCACTCGCTTGATCTATGGCCCTCCGCATTGGAAGAAATACAGCTCGGATGAGGTTTCACCATGTATAACGTCCTCTACAACCGCCATATCGGTCCCAGCCCCCATAGTTTTTTGCTACCCGAGCCGGTCGTCGACGTCGGGGACTACGGAGCCATCCTGACCACCGGTCTGACCTCGGGCCACCAGGGATGCACCGGCTGCGGCATGGTGAGCGGCACAAACCAGGTCCTCAGGGCCTTGAAGCTCACCGGAAAACACGTGGTAGCGAGCATCGGGACCGGATGCAACGAGGTGATCACGACGCAGAATACTTCCTGCTGGGGAGATGTTTCGGTCGATCACAACAACTTCCCCAACACGGGCGCGACGCTGAGCGGCAACATCGCCGCCCTTAACGCCCTGGCGCGCGCGGGAGCGCTCTCCAAGGACGCCTTCGTCAACGTCGGCATGGCGGGGGACGGCGGCACCTATGATATCGGGCTCCAGGCGCTGCTCACCTGGATCGCTCGCGGTGAGGACGGGATTTACGTCTGCCTCAACAACCAGGCGTACATGAACACGGGAATCCAGGGCTCCGGGGCGACGCCCTACGGAACCCACACGACGACTACCCCTTTCGGCAAAGTGATTCGGGGGAACCAGCGCACTCCCCAATACCTTCCCGACCTAGCTCTCGCAGCCGGGGCCTCCTATGTGGCCACGGCCTGCCCCGTCCGGCATCGGGACCTGATGATCAAGGTGCAAAAGGCCGCCGCCATCGAGGGACCGTGCGTGGTGGAGATCTATTCGGTCTGCCCGGAGGGATGGAAAAGCGAGACCGACGTCTTTCATGAGATCACGGAGCTGGCGCTGCAGACGCGCTCCTGGGTTCTGTTCGAAGCGGAACGAGACCGAAAGTCCAACACGGTCCTGTTCACCCTCAACCACGTTCCCCAAGAGTATGTTGGCGTCATGGAATATCTTAAGCTGCAAGAAAGATTTTCCGGCATGACGGAGTTTTCCGAAATGGTCGAGAGAGCCCAGGAGATTATCGAGTCGAGGTGGTCTTTCTGGAAACCCGTGCTCGAGGCCAACGGCATAAACGGAGGGGATAGAGCCCATGACTTATGACTTCACGTTGCGCGTCGCGGGAGAGTCGGGCGAAGGCGTGATCACGATCGGCGAGACGATCGCCAGGATCGCGGCCCGCGAAGGAGTTCACCTGGCCACCTTTCGCACTTTCCCGGCGGAGATCAAAGGCGGACCCTGCATGATTCAGATCCGGCTAAGCGATCGAAAGGTTGCCTACCACGGAGAGAAGGTAGACTGCCTGGTAACTCTGAATCAACAGGCCCTTGATGAAAACCTCGCGGACTTGAGGGAGGAAGGGATCCTCCTGTGCGAGGCGGAATGCGATGTGCCCATGGAGCCGTCATCGCGCACGGCCTACCAACTCCCGTTCGAGCGGCTGGCGGTGCGAGAGATCGGAAGCCGTATCAGCAAAAATATCGTCGTGCTTGGCGCCCTGGCTCACTTGCTCAAAATTCCAAAAAACCGGATCGAGGAGTTTCTCGCGGAGAAATTTGCCCGCAAGGGCCAGGCTATTCTGGAGCACAACCGCAAAGCCCTTGAAACCGGAATGCGCGTTGCGGAAGTGAAGATCAGCGCCAAGAACCCTTTCAAGTTCCCCAAAGGGGCGGGCCAGCGAAGAATGCTCATGACCGGCAACGAGGCCATCGCTCTTGGCGCCACCATGGCCGGCATGCGCTACTTCTTCGGTTATCCCATCACCCCGGCCTCAGAAATCATGGAGTGGCTGGCGCTTCACTTGCCCGCGGTGGGAGGAAAGGTGCTCCAGACCGAAGACGAGATATCTGCCATCTGCGGCGTGGCCGGAGCCTCCTGGGCCGGGGGCAGGGCCATGACCGCGACCTCGGGACCGGGCGTTTCCCTGATGTCAGAAGCCCTTGGCCTGCTCTCGATGGCGGAGATACCGGCGGTTATCGTCGATTCCCAGAGAGGCGGGCCGAGCACGGGAATGCCCACCAAAACCGAACAGTCCGACCTCCTTCTCGCCGTTTACGGCTCCCATGGAGACGCTCCCCGGCTAGTGATCGCCCCTACCTCCGTCGAGGACTGCTTGAGTTTGATCGGCCTCACCTTTGATCTTGCCGAGAAGTACCAGATGCCGGCCATCTTTTTGGTCGACCAGGCCCTCTCCGCGCGCTTGGAAACCGTCGACCCCAACACGGTGAAGCGAGCGCCCGCGGCAGCCCGCCTATGCGCCGAAGGAAAAGACGGGGGCAACTTCGCCCGTTACCGGTTGAGCGATCTCGCCGTCTCACCCGCAGCCATTCCGGGAACAGAAGGGTGCGAGCACATGGTCACGGGAATGGAGCACGACGAGTTCGGCAACTTCGCCTGTGACGATGAGACCCACACGGCGATGACCGTGAAGAGGTTTCGCAAGCTCGCAGCCATTGAAGCCGACCCTCTTAGCCAAGGCCTGTGCAGCTACTTCGGTGATAGCAATGCCGAGATCGGCGTCGTGACCTGGGGCTCCTCGGCCGGACCCGTGGAGGAAGCCATCAAGGTCGCCAAAGAGCGGGGGATCTCGGTGCGCGGCATAGTCCCGAAGATTCTCAATCCGCTGCCCCACAAAGAGCTCGCGACCTTTTTCCAAAGCGTGAAGAGGATTATTGTTCCCGAGCTCAATTTCGTCGGCCAGCTCGCCTCCCTGCTACGATCGACCTATCGGGTCTCGACCATCAACTTGACCAAAATCAAGGGAGTCCCGCTGGAGCCGAGCGAAATCGTCTCGGTGATCCTTGAAACCGCAGCCACCCTAAATGTCAGGAGAGCGTCACGGTATGGAACCGCAAGATAGATGTTGTGAATACCTGAGCGGCATCAGTCCAGTCTGGTGCCCCGGATGCGGCTATTACGGCATCCTTTCGGCGTTGGTTGAGGCTTTTGCCGAGCTGAAATTGCCGACGCAAGAGCTGGCCCTTATTTCTGGAATCGGCTGCGCGAGCCGCCTGCCCTACTTCGTCAAAACGTACGGCTTTCACGGGATCCACGGGCGCGCCCTTCCCATTGCGCAGGGCGTCAAGATGGCCAACCCGGATCTTACCGTGGTGGTGGTCGGGGGCGATGGGGACGGCCTCGCCATCGGCGGCGGCCACCTGCCTCACGTCGCACGTAATAACGTGGACTTGACCTATCTGCTCTTTAACAACGCCATCTACGGCATGACCAAAGGGCAATTCTCCCCTACCACCACCCTATCGAACGTGACCAAAACCTCCCCCTTCGGCCTAACGGGCGAAGCGATCAATCCAGCAGCGCTGGCAATCACTTACGGGGCCACGTTCGTCGCGCGCGGCTTCTCGGTTAAAAAGGAGCACTTGAGAGATCTGATTATTCAGGCAATGCGGCATCCGGGCTTTTCTTTTGTTGAGATCCTTACCAGTTGCTCATCTTTCAACACCATCGACATGAACGTGGCCCGCATCGTCAATAATCAGGATCTCGTCAATCCCGACCATGACGTAGAGGATCGCCTGGCGGCTCTGCGGCTGGCTAGCGATGAGAAAAAAATTCATCTCGGGGTTTATTACCGAAGCCGGCGGCCCACCTTGGAAGACAAATTCAAGGAGATGCGAAGCTCAGCTCACGCCAAGGCGAAAAGCCGTCCCGAGGGCTTGGTCAAACAGTTCCTCTAACTGGCGCGTCCGTCGGGGGTTCGGAAGCGACCTCTGCCAGAAGGGAGAAGGCAATGACCCAATGGGCGTTTACGGTGGATTTAGAGCGGTGTGTGGGCTGTCAGAGCTGTGTGATCGCGTGCAAGGTGGAAAACGGCACGCCGCCGGGCGTCCACTGGATGAAAGTCCTGGAAAAAGAGGAGGGGGAGTTTCCCTACGCGAAACGGACGTTCACGCCCGTGCGCTGCAACCACTGTGATGATCCGCCGTGCGCGCGGGCCTGCCCCACCGGCGCGATCAGGAAGCGCCACGACGGAGTGGTCATCGTAGACCAGGACCTATGTATCGGTACCATGGCCTGCATGACCGCCTGCCCTTACTATGTACCCTATCGTTGGGACGGAGACGGAGGCTATTTCGGAGAGCAACTCACCGCCTACGAGCAGGAAAAATACGCCCGGTTCAACCCGGGGACAGCCCAAAAATGCCACTTCTGCTATCACCGCCTGGATGAAGGGCGCCCGCCAGCCTGCGTCGAGGCCTGCCCTGCCGACGCCCTGAACTACGGCGACCGTGACGACCCGGAAAGCCGGATCAACGCCCTGCTGCGACAGAAGAAACATTTTCGGCCTAAGGAAGAACTCGGGACGAGACCGAGCCTTTTTTATCTTACCGGTAAAGGCGGCGGGACGATCAGCGGAGGAGGTTCTCGATGAGCGCCAAAGGATTAAGCGACATGAAATTCATCATGGATTTTCAGGCCCAGCGCCACTGGGACTGGAAAGTGGCTGTCTACCTTTACGGCGCCGGCACCAGCGCCGGGCTCATCTTCCTGGAAGTCGTGCTGAGAAACTTGGAGATGATCGGTGCAACCACGGCGCTCTACGGGATGTGGATCGGACTCGGTTTGGCCCTCTTATCGCTCGCCTTTCTCTTCGACCATCTCGGGCCAAAGGCCCGCTGGCGCTTCCTTTACGTTTTCCGCCGGCCTCGCACCAGTTGGATCTCGCGCGGCGCCATCATCGTGACCGTCTTAGTGCTGCTGAGACTCGTGATCCTGCTCCCGTCCATGCCCGGATTCGAAGGGCTGCCCGTAGGCGAAGGCACGGCTTTGGGGGGCGTCCTGCGCGCCACGGTTTTGCTTTTTGCGCTGGCCTTCATGGCCTACAGCGGGCTGGTTCTCTCATCGTGGAATAGCATCGCTTTTTGGAACACGCCGATGCTGCCGATGCTCTATGTCGGCTATTCGTTTCTGGCCGGGATGGCGGCCCTGCCGATCGTCGGCGCCATCGCCGGCGGAAGCCATGAGGTGGGCCTGGTGGTACCGGTGGTCCGCACACATCTTTTGGCTTTGCTTCTCGTGAACGCTCTCGGCCTTCTGCTCTATATTTGGGGCATGGCGAGCGGCACCCTGCCCTGCCGCGAGTCCGTGCGCCGCCTGCTCCGGGGTGAGCAGCGGTGGAATTTCTGGGCGGGAATCGTAGGGGTCGGGCTCATGCTTCCTTTGATCGCTGTCGGTGCGGCGCTGAGCGAGGGGTCGGGATGGGGTAGCCTCCCCGCTTTAATCCTCGTAGGCGCCTGTTTGGCGATTCAAATCGGGAGCTATCTCCTGCGGGATGCGGTCCTTCGCGTGGGGGTCTATGGGCAGCCCGTTTGAGTCGGGTCGCCCCTTCCACCAGGACACTTTCACTTGGAAGCCCGAGGGGGAACGAGGAGAAAGGCCGCGGCCGATGGGTTCGTGCCATGAGTCGTACCGTCTGTAATCGGACGTCCGCGGCCTCGCTCGCGCTCCCCTTCGGTCGCGGACAAGCACGGCCGCCCTTGGATTTTACTCAGAGTGGTGAGTTTATCGAACCACGGCCTGACGGCTCGGCCCCCGAGGAGCTTTCGAGGGAATAGTTCATGAAGCCTGACTTCGCCCTTGCCGATGAAAGCCAGAGGAGGACGAGGGAGAGGGCCGCGGACGTTGGAGCGTAAAGCTACAATGACTTGTTGGGTGCTCGGCAAGCTAGTGGAGCGTGGCTCTAAAGGTGGCTGCAGCTTGACGGTGGAAGTCCTCCTCGAGGTAGAGGCCTATCGGCCGCGGCCCGAAGACTCGCCCTCCGATAGGCTTTCGAGGAGGGAATCGAATGGCGCGCTGAGCGAGCCCGTAGGGGTCAAAGTGGTGCTCATGGGGGAACTGAAGCGCTGGGCGGGAAAGCAAGACGTGGATGTAGAGCTTCCGCCCGGAAGCACCGTGCAGACGCTCGAGTTGATGCTCCTTCCCGTTTACGAGGGAGGGTAAACCCCGTACCACCGACTTACGTCGGTGGGATTGGGGCGCTGCCCCTCGGGGAAGTTCAGAACAATCATCCCCGCAGTCACGCGCCGGGCGTTCTGTGGTACGGGGTAAAGGAGAAAGCATGCTCAACGTGCTCGGAGAAGAAAAGGTTCCGGCCGAGACCGTTTATCGGCCGGGCGGCAGGCAGGACGAGCTGGCAGGCGACTGGGTTGCGACCACCTGTCGGATGTGTCTGGTCGGTTGCGGCATCCTCGTCCAGGTGAGAGATGGCAACGTAATGAACGTGATTGGAAACCCCGAATCGCCGAAAAACCGCGGGCGGATGTGCGCCAAAGGCAAATCCGGAGTCATGAACCATTACAATCCCAACCGGGTCACCAAACCGCTCAAGCGAACCAACCCGGAGAAGGGAATCGGGATCGATCCCCGATGGCAAGAAATTTCCTGGGAAGAGGCCATAGAGACCATCGCTGCAAAGATGCGCAAGATCTGTCAGGAGGACCCGCGAAAGCTCTATCTCCAGACCTGGGGCGGGAACCAGGAATTCACGACGTGGCTCGGGCTTCTCCGCCCTGCTATCGGCACGCCCTACGTTCAGACCGGAGTCTCGCCGACCTGCGGCAAAACCATTCATTCGATCCAGTTCATCACCGCCGGAGGCTTTCACCAGCAGCCCGATTTTGCCTACTGCAACTACTTGATCGATTGCGGGACCCAGATGGGGATCGCCACCCGTGAGGGATTCAACCATCAAGTGCCCGATTGCGCCAATGCCCGCGAGCGCGGCATGAAGCTGGTCGTGGTCGATCCGGTGGGGAATAACGCCGCCGCCAAGGCCCATGAATGGCTTCCGATCCGCCCGGGGACCGATGCTGCCTTCGGCCTGGGGCTTCTCAATGTAGTGCTCAACGAAGCGCGGATTTACGACGCGGAGTTCCTCAAGCACCACACCAACGCCGGGTATCTTACCGCCTCGAACGGAAAATTTATCCGCGACGCCGTAACCGGAAAACCGCTGCTCATGGATCGGAGCGATGGCTTAGCCAAAACCTACGACGACCCGACGCTCAAGGATCCGGCCCTGGAGGGAGAGTACGTGGCTCACGGGCAGAAAGTAAAGCCGAGCTTCGAGCTGCTCAAGGCCCGGGCGGCGGAGTATCCCCCGGAGCGGGTGGAAAAGATTACCTCCCTTCCGGCCAAAACAATCCGACGCATCGCCCGGGAGTTCGCAGAGGCCGCGAAAATCGGCGCCACTTTTAAGATCAACGGGAGCGATGTTCCCTACCGCCCGGTGTGCCTGGAATGGGACCGGGGGCCGCAGGGTCACAAGCATGCCTGGCACCACAGCTGGGCGCTTCATCTCGTGAATCTCGTCCTGGGAGCACTCAACGTCGTGGGTAGCCTCCATAGCATTCATGAGGGTAGCCACCCGATGGAGGGGAAGCTCGCGGTCGAGGAGAGGGACGGAATGCTCATTAGCGCCGGCTCCGTATCCCGTGGCGGCGGCCATTTCTCGGCATTTCCCGGGCGCATCGCCAGGCGTCCCGAGCGGTGGGATCTGTTCGAGCTCTTTCCGCTCGCAGCGCACACCCGAACGCTCATCCCGGAGGTGAACAAAAACGCTCAGCGCTGGGGGATTGACCATAAGATCGAACTGCTCATTCATAGCCGGGGCAACCAGGTCATGGGGGGATGGGGAGAGGTGCAGGCGGTGGTCGACTGGTACAAGACGATCGATCTCGTGGTCGGCTTTGCCGTTGAGATCAATGAGACCCATGAGCTCGACGACATCGTGCTCCCCTCGACCACTTATCTGGAGCAGGGCGGCTTCGACGATAGCTCGGTCTATCCCCTGCCCGAGGTTTCCGGTGAGAGCGTCCGCTTTTGCCAGATCCAGCAGCGCGCGGTCGCGCCACCGAAGGGGATCCGAAGCGTGGCTGAGATCTTAATGGACATATACGACCGGGCAGGCATCTTGGATAAGGTCTACCACGTGTTCAACGAGGTCAAAGAGCTAAAACCACCCTATCTTTTGGAGCCAGGCAAGCGCTACACGTTGGATGAGATCAGCGACCGTCAGGCGAAAAGCGTCTTCGGGCCCGAATATGACTGGGACTGGTTCAAAAAGCACGGCGTCCTAGTGTGGGTTCGGGATGTAAACGAACGCTACCCAGGGCGGTTGCTCAAGGTGCGTATCCCCGTCTATCTTGAGCATTTCCTGGAACGGCGCGAAGAGCTGGAACCGGTGCTGAAAGAGATGGGACTGGACTGGGATCTATCCGATTACGAGCCGCTACCCCAGTGGCGGCCCTGCGACCCGTTCGAGCAGCTCGAAAAAGGCGAGATCGATGCCATCGGGGTCAACTACAAGCTTCCCTACACCTACGGCTCGCAGGGAAATGCCAACCCCTGGATCAACGAGCTTTGCGAAAAGCTCCCTCACTCCTACGGTGTCCTCATCCATACGAGTCTCGCCAGGCGCAAAGGGATCAAGGACGGGGACGCCGTTTGGTTGGAGTCTCCGGTGAAGAGAGAAAGAGCCGTGGCCCGTGTCACGGAGTGCGTTCATCCGCAGGTGATCGGGATCGCGGGAAACGCCGGCCACTGGGCCAAGGGGAAACAGCTCTCCCGGGGCAAAGGCGTGCACTTCAACGGACTTCTTCCTTACGGGATCGAGAAGATGGACCTGATCTCGACGGCTCTGGACCATTGCGCGCCCCTTAAGGTATACAAGGCCTAGAATCACGCAGGCAGTTGGCAGATAGCAGTAGGCACTCCTGGCGCTGCCTACCGCCGACTTTCAGGAGGTAGATATGGCAAGAACCGTAAAGCTCATAGCAGGAATTGCCGCCCTCGGCCTTGTGCTCGCCGGCAGAGCGCCCGCAGCGACGGAGGATTTCTACCGCGGCAAGACCGTCCGGATCGTCGTCGGCTTTACGCCGGGCGGCGGTTTTGACACCTACAGTCGCGTCATCGCTCGCCATATGGGAAAGCACATACCCGGCAACCCCACCATCGTGGTCGAAAACATGCCCGGCGCCGGCAGCATGATCGCCGCCAATTATACCTACAACCAGGCAAAGCCCGACGGGTTGACGATCGGCAATTTCATCGGCCCGCTTGTGCTCCAGCAGGCGTTAGGCAACCCGGCGGCTAAGTTCGACGGCAAACGATTCGGTTGGATCGGCGACCCAATCCCGAGCCACAGCGTATGCGCCCTGGGCAGGCAAAGTGGTATAAGCAGCGTGGAGGAATGGTTTGCTTCCAAGCGTCCCGTCAAGATCGGCGGAACCGGACCGGGCTCGGACACTGTCGATGTGGTCAAGCTCCTCCAAGCGGCTACGGGCCTGCCGATCCAGCTTATCGCAGGATACAAAGGCACTGCCGATGTGCGCCTGGCCGTGGAAACGGGTGAGGTCGACGCGATGTGCACGGACTGGCACTCGATCAAGGCGACCTGGAGCAAAGCGCTGGAGCAGGGAACCGTGCGTATCGTTATCCAGGAGATGATCCAGTCCCACCGCGATCTCAAAGGCGTGCCGCTTGCCACCCAGTACGCCAAGACCGACACGGCGCGAAAATTCGTAGAGATCGCGGCCAGTGCCTATGGGACCCTGCGTCCTTATGCGGCGCCTCCGGGCACGCCAGACGACAGACTCCGCACACTCCAGGCGGCGTTCATGAAAGCCACCCGGGATCCGGAACTCCTGGCGGAGGCCAAACAGGCCCGCGCCGATTTCGATCCGCGCGACGGCCCGACGGTGGCCAAGGTCATGTCGAGTTTCTACGATTTGGACGCTGCCATGATCACACAACTCAAGCGCGTGCTGCTCACCGAGAAATGATGGCGAAGGGAAAGGAGAAGAGGATGAACTACCAGGATCTCGTCTATGAAAAGGAAGGGGCCATCTCGATCGTCCAGCTCAACCGGCCGCAAAAGAAAAATTCCCTAAATACCAATCTCCGCCACGAGCTGGAGACGCTGTTCAAACAGATCGCCGCAGACCACAGCCAGAGAGTGGTCATCCTGACGGGCGGAGAGGAGATCTTTTGCGCCGGAGCCGACATCGGCGAGATCAGCGAAGCGACCACGGCAGAGGCCGCTTACAAGCATTCCCGTGAGTTTCAGCTCCTTTTCGACCAAATCGAGGCGCTGCCTCAGCCGGCCATCGCCGCGGTGTCGGGCTATGCTCTCGGCGGGGGGTTCGAGCTCGCTCTGGCCTGTGACTTTCGGATCGCATCGGAGACCGCCAAGCTCGGCGTGCCGGAGATTAAGATCGGCGCTTTTCCAGCCGGAGGCGGAACGCAAAGGCTGCCGCGGCTCATCGGCGCGGCCAAGGCCAAGGAGATGATTTTCACCGGCGATCCGATCGACGCGGCAACAGCGCTCTCCCTCGGAGTCGTCATGAAAGTGGTGCCGAAGGAGAAGATGCTCGATGAGGCCAAGGCGTTCGCGGCCAAACTCTCGGCCCTCCCTCGTCTCGCCATGGAAGCTTCCAAGATGCTCGTCAACAGAGGGCTCGAGATGGACTTAAGCGCAGCCCTGGAGATGGAAGCCCGCTGCCTCGGCACGCTGGCCAAAACTCACGACCTGGACGAAGGAACGCGAGCCTTTCTCGAGAAAAGAAAGCCACAGTTCACCGGAAACTAAGAGATTTGTGAAAAACCCTTTGGTCACCCTTCGACACGCTCAGGGTGACCGGCGAAGTGTGCGAAACTACGTTGATCAACCGTTCGTGCTGAGCTTAGTCGAAGCACGGACGGGCACTTTTCAAGACATATCACTAAGCGCTCTTGACAGCCCCGGGGTGGCGGGAGTATTTAGGAGAAAAAACTCCTTTATTCTAAAATGCTCTACTCCCGCCCGTGCGAGTATGCGATCCGCACCGTAGCCTATCTGGCCCGGACAGGAACGGAGCGGCGGGTGCAAGCCCACGAGATCGCCATTGCGGAGCGGATTCCCGCCCCCTTCCTGGCCAAGATTCTACAACAACTGGCGCGCGGCAACCTGGTAAACTCTTTCAAGGGTCCGGGAGGCGGCTTCAGCCTGAAGCGATCAGCAGAGGAAATCAGCCTCTACGAGATTTTCCGTGTGGTAGACGGCGTGGAAACTCTGGATCGGTGCGCCGTCGGCCTGGCGGAGTGCAACGACTTCGCCCCGTGCCCGCTTCACGACACCTGGAAAGCCGTGCGCGTCCATCTGCTCCGCTACCTCAAGACAACCACCCTGAAAGAGATGGCTGAAGCCGTGGTGCGGAAGAAAGAGCTGGTGGAAAGAATGGCCTGCCAAGGGCGCAAGAAAAACCGTCGGAGTCCGCCATGAAAAGACTCGAGCTCGTCGGTATGGGAGCCTGTCCCCGCTGTCGCAGATCCGTCGCTCACTTAATGACCACCGACGGGGAGCACACCTTGGCTGTCGCGCTTGACGCCGCCAAGGCGCGCGAGCTTTCCCGACAGTATCACGAGCCGGTGCGGGAGAAGTTTGTGACGGACCTCTTGCTCGAGCTCCTCTCGTCCTCGCCCCAAGTACCACGCCAGGTGGTGCTGGAACTCGACGATAGCGGAGTGCTCTCCGCCCGGGTGGACCTGACGACGTCGATCTACTCGTGCTCGCCGCAGGAAGGCGTCGCCATCGTCGCCGCCGCACGGATTCCGCTCTACGCCGCGGAGAAGGTCTTCGATCTCAAGCACGCGTCTCACTCTCCCGAGGGGGAAGGGGAAGACGTCCAGTGCCATCCACCAAAGCAAAAGCCGACGCTCCACTAAAGTTTAATTTTTCTTGCAATTTGGAAGATTACCGGTAAGTTTTCCGGAAAATGGGAACGACAGCCGCAATATTGCAGCTTTTGCCTTTTGGCGCGGTGGCATGTTCCTTGCTCGTGCATCATCAACGATGGTAGCTCTAAACGGACATAAGCAGGCGTCCAAGGCAGAGATTGGCTTCGAGACATTTCCGTGCGAGCCGTGCGCCACGGAAGCTGGTAAGCTACTCCAATCGCTTCAGGGAATGATCCAGATCACGTTCGATCCTGCCGTCGAAAGGCTGGCCGTCTTTTTCGACCCCAAAGGGGTCAAAATTCCTTCGATTCTGGCAACCCTCCAGTCCTTTGGGCTAAAGCCGAAGGTTGTCTCCATCGCGAGCCCGATCGATCAGGCTGCCCAACAATAGCTACCTGCATCAAGCACCTAATCCAAAAATCACGAGGCAACCCCCGCGCGGTTGACCTTCCATGAGCTCCGTCGCACCAACCATGGCACGAGAACATGCGGCTTGGCTCAAGCTGGCCCACTCGGCGACCGTCCGCAAGCAGCAGGCGGCCTTCACGGGCGCAACCGAGCTGCCGCTGACGCTTGTGCCGACGATTGGCGGCATGGGCGGCTTCGACGCCGTGCGCAGCAGCGGCGCCTTTTGCGTCGAAGGCTGTATGGGTGAGCGTAGCGGCGAGGTATGCCAGCAGATGCTTGTAGGGGCGGAACGTCGCGCCGCACGGAATTCCGAGGCCGTTCAATTTCGTTGTCCGGCAGGCCTCTTTAAAATCATCGTGCCCGTGTTCGTCGGCGGACAACACGTGGGCAACGTGCTGGCGGGACCGTTTTCGCAGCAGGCGCTCGATAGGGGAACTCTACGGCGCCTGACACATCGTCTGCGGCAATGGGGTCTTGAGAAACGCCTCGCGGGCCTGCGCGCCTCCTGGCGCTACAGCCCGTTGCTCAGCGACGAGCGCAGCCGGTCGGTAGCGACGCTGCTGAAGCTGTTCGCCGACTACCTTTCCGAGCTCGGCAACCAGATTTCGGCACGCGAGCCGAGGCAAAGATCGCCGCTGCTAAAGAAAATCGAGGCCTATCTCGCCGAGAACCAAAACAGGTCCATCTCAACGAGAGACCTCGCGCAACGCGTTCGCCTGAGCCCATGTTATTTTTGCAAACTGTTCAAGAAGCAGACCGGGCTGACCTTCACCGAGTACCGCCGGCGGGAGCGCGTCGAGAAGGCCAAGAGGCTGTTACTGGATCCCTATCGGCGCGTGTCGGAGGTCGCCTTCGAAGCGGGCTTCGACTCGATTCCGTACTTTAACCGAGTCTTCCGCCGTGTTGTGGGCTGTTCGCCTTCCGCATACCGCGCTTCCGTAGCCAGGACAATCCAGGACAAGAGATTGACAATCTAGGCGTAGCGCGCGGCGGGTCTCCATGCCAGACTGCCGGTCTCAATGACAGCACAAACTACAAGCGCTACCTAAAGGTCGCGATGCTTAACTGGTTTCCGGAAAACATATCTACGTTCGGCGGGGAGATCGATTCGCTCTTCTACCTGATCCTTTACATCACGGGAGCATGGTTCATCGCGACCGAGGGACTTATCGTTTTTTTTCTGATCCGCTTCCGGCGAAGGCAGGGAAGCAAGGCGGCGTATCTCCCCGGAGAGACACTTCGCCAAGCCTCGTGGATTTTGGTCCCCTGCGTTGTGGTGCTGGTTCTCGACCTGTGGATCGACTTTCGCGGCGCTGCGGTCTGGGCGAAGGTCAAAGGCGGCATGCCTCCAAGTGACCTGCGCATTCAGGTCACGGCGAAGCAGTTTAACTGGGAGATCGTCTACCCTGGTCCGGACGGAAAGCTCGGCACGGCCGACGACCTTCTCATGGAGAACGAGCTGCATGTTCCCGCTGGAAAGGTTGTCCACGTGGTTCTGAAGTCAAAGGACGTCATCCATAGCTTCTTTCTACCCAACCTGCGCCTCAAGCAGGATATCGTTCCCGGCCGGGAAATCGAGGCCTGGTTCGAAGCAACCAAGCCCGGCAAATACGAAATCCCTTGCGCTGAGCTCTGTGGCTTCGGCCACTCTGGGATGAATGGCTGGTTGCACGTGCACACTGCGGACGATTACGCTAAGTGGGTGAGGGAGCAATGGCCATCTGAGAAATAGCGTGCTCGTGGCTCGTGTTCGTCTTAGATCTACGATCACGAATAAGACGTTCGGCTGAGCTCAGTCGAAGCCCGATCACGAACCACGAAACGAGCTTAGGATGAGTGAGAAATTGGGCTTCTGGAGAACTTACCTCTTCTCCACGGACCACAAGACGATTGCCAAGCAGTACTTCACGCTGGGCTTATTGTGGGCAATCGTGGGCGGGCTCACGGCCTACTTGATGCGCTGGCAGCTCGCGTTCCCCGACACGGAGGTCCCCGGCTGGGGATTCATCGCACCTGACTTTTACAACATGCTCGTCACCATGCACGGCACCATTTTGGTTTTTTTTGTGGCCATGCCGATCCTCCTGGCAACCTTCGGTAACTTCCTCATCCCGCTCATGATCGGCGCCCGGGACATGGCTTTTCCCCGGTTGAACATGCTTTCGTTTTGGGTCTTTGCGCTCGCCTCGCTGGTTTTGCTGATCTCTTTCTTTGTCCCTGGTGGGGCTGCCTCGGCCGGCTGGACCGGCTATCCGCCTTTGTCCGCGAAGGCCGACTACACGGGTGTTGGCTGGGGCATCAATCTCTGGATCCTCGCGCTCGCCCTCGAGTTCATCTCATTTCTCATGGGAGGCATCAATTTTCTCACCACCACGATCAACCTGCGGGCTCCCGGCATGACCTTCTTCCGCTTGCCCCTCATCATCTGGATGCAGATTACTGCAGCCGTCCTCTTCATGCTCTCCGTTGGACCGCTCATCGCCGGGGCTGTGATGCTCCTTATGGACCGAACGCTGGGGACAACTTTCTACCTGCCAGAAGGCGGAGGCGAGCCGCTTCTCTGGCAACATCTTTTCTGGTTCTTCGGCCATCCTGAGGTTTACGTCATCCTTCTGCCCGGCCTCGGCATGGTCCTGGAGACCATGCCGGCCTTCAGCCGAAAGCCGATCTTCGGTTACCGTCCCATCATCTACTCAACGATCGCCGCAGGCATTCTCAGCTTCATCGTCTGGGCGCACCATCAGTTTATCAGCGGCATGGACCCCCGGCTGGCGATGCCCTTCAGCATCACCACGATCATAATCTCCGTGCCTTTTGCCCTTATCGTATTTGCGATGATCGCGACGTTGTGGCGGGCATCAATCCATTTTTCCACTCCGATGCTCTTCGCCCTCGGCACCCTTTCGGTTTTCATCCTCGGGGGACTGACCGGCATCTTCAACGGTTCGGCGCCCATCGACATCTATATCCATGATACCTATTTCGTCGTCGCCCACTTCCACTATACGTTGTTCAGCGCCACCTTCTTCGCTGGCTTTGCCGGCATCACCTACTGGTTCCCCAAGATGTTCGGCCGGATGATGAACGAAACCTTGGGCAAGATACACTTCTGGCTGACTTTTATCTTCTTCAACGCCACCTTCATACCGATGCATTTTGTGGGCCTAGGGGGGATGATGCGGCGGATCGCCAACCCCATGGAGTATGAGTTCCTTAAGTCGCTCCAGCCCGTAAACGAATTTATCACGGTCTGCGCGATCCTGCTTCTGATCTCGCAAATCCCCTTCGTGGTCAATTTCCTCTGGAGTATGATTCGGGGAAGCGTAGCCGAGCGCAACCCATGGCAGGCAAACACGCTGGAGTGGAGCGCCCCATCGCCGCCGCCGCATGGCAACTTCGAGACCATCCCGGTCGTCTACCGCAGCCCCTACGAGTACAGCTCCCCCGAGGCCACAGAGGACTGGCTGCCACAGGACCGGCCGCTGACACCGTCAGCAGCGGCAAGGCAGTAGGAGGAACTGAACAGTTTAAACCGTTTGAACCGTTCAAGTCGTTTAAGGAGGATTCGGATTGAACAGCACAGCGGAAACTATAACAGCTACCGGCATCCCCAGTGGAAAGATCGGTGTGTGGTGGTTTCTCGCCTCAGAGATAACAGTATTTGGCGGCTTCATCGCTTCCTACATTGTCGTCCGTCTTGGAAGTAGCGGCTGGTCCGAGGCCGCAGCGCACTTGAACTTTTCCCTTGCCCTGGTCAACACCTTTGTGCTGCTGACCAGCAGCCTGACCATGGTTCTGGCCTTTGCCGCTGTAGAAGGCGGAAACCGAAAGAGGCTCCGAACCTATCTCTGGCTTACCATCCTCTTGGGTCTGACCTTTTTGGCCATTAAGGCATTCGAATATGGTGGTGAAATCGCAGCGGGCTTTACACCAGGCGCAGGGATCTTTTGGTCCTTTTACTACGGGATGACCGGCCTCCACGCCCTGCACGTATTGGGCGGAGTGGTGGTCAATCTCATCCTTCTTTTCGCGACGCTTCGGGGCTTGCTCAAGCCTAACGAGCACCGGGTGGAGCTGGCTGGTCTTTACTGGCACTTCGTGGACATTGTCTGGATTTTTCTCTTCCCGCTTCTTTATCTGACGTGAGGGTTATGATGGCTGGCGATACGCGGCGTCCAAATTACCTTCTTGTCTGGGTATGGCTTGTGGGCCTCCTTATCGTTTCCATTGTCTCAAGCTTTGTTCTGCCTAAATCAGCCGCGCTTTTTTTGATATTTCTTGTCGCGCTGATCAAGGCCATACTGGTTCTCTTGAACTACATGCATCTCAAATTTGAAAAGCCTGTTCTCTATGCGCTCGTGATTGTCCCGCTTGTGATCGTCATCGTCCTCATCTTTGCTCTTTTCCCGGATTTCGTCTTCCGCGGTTAAACAAAAAGGACACGGAGCTAGCGGCCAGACGGCCACCCTTCGAGTCGTTCTCACTTATGGGAAAAGGTACCGGTAGGATTACCTGTTTTGGGAATTTAGTCTGGAACCACCCTTTCTCTCTCGCGAAATCCATTGGCACGGTTTGTGCTGCCCGTTTTCAGCGGGTCGATACGCAAGTACCCACAAAACCAGAGGAGAAAGCCGCGATGAAGAAACAGGTTCACATCAGGAATCTGACGAAGTCCGATCTCGGCGCCATCGTGAATATTGAAGAGCGCGTCACGGGAGTGGCGCGGCCAGGCTACTGGGAGAAGCGAATCGAGCTTTCCGAAGCCATTCGGCCCCATTGGGCTTCTCTCATCGCAGAAGTCAACTCCCAGGTCGTTGGCTTCATTCTGGGCCGAGCAGGCGAACTCGAGTTCGGACTGCCAAGCACCGTGGCCTGGATTGAGATCATCGGCGTCGATCCTGCCTTCCGGAGCCAAGGCATTGCCCGCGCCCTGGTGCAGACATTCGTCGAGTCGGCGGAAGACCATGACATCAAGACGGTTTTCACTTTGGTCGACGCTGACAGCGGGGAGATGGTGGGCTTCTTTGGCCGCATGGGCTTCGCCCAGGGCAAGATGCTCCACTTTCATAAGAGCCTCGCCGGTTGACGTTCGTGAGCCCCAGTCGAACGAGGTTATCGGGCCGTCACCTGGGCGCGCCGGGCCGAAGGAACCGGGGAACGATATGGATTTTGAGCCGTCCGAAGAACAGGCAGCAGCGAGGGAGCTGGCGCGTGACTTCGCCGAAAAAGAGGTTATGCCGACGGCTGCAAAGGACGATAAGAAGCACAGCTTCCGCAGAGACCTGGTCACAAAAATGGGGGATCTTGGCTTTTACGGCTGCCTCATACCGGAGGAGTACGGCGGGAACCATCTGGGTTTTGTAGCCCATGCCCTGATCTCGGAAGAGTTGGCCAAAGCCCACAGCGCGATCAGGGTTTACCTCAACATGCAGGCCGGGCCGGCGCTCACTCTTTTGGAGTTTGGCAACGAGGAGCAGAAAAAACAGCACATCCCCCCACTGGTTAGCGCCGAGACTATCGGCTGCTTTGCGATCACCGAACCTGACGCCGGGTCGGATGTCGCAGCGATGAAGGCAACCGCCGTCCGCGATGGGAAGGGCTACATCCTGAACGGCACGAAGACCTGGATTTCCAATGCCACGGTGGCCGACGCCGGAATCGTCTTCGGCTACACGGACAGGTCGCAACGCCACCGCGGGATGTCGGCGTTCTACGTGGATTTGAACCAACCCGGCGTGAGCCGCCGACCGCTCGAAAAGTTGGGCACCCACGCCTCTCCGACCGGGGAGCTGATCTTCGAAAACTTTCGGATCCCCGAGCGCAGCCGCATCGGCAAGGAGGGGGAAGGATTCAAAATCTGCATGCAACATCTGGCGCACACACGGCTTAGCTGCGCGGCCGGCGCCGTTGGAGTCGCGCAGGCGGCGCGAGAGGCGGCGGTGAGCTACGCCAACCAGAGGGAGCAGTTCGGCCAAAAGATCGGCCAGTTCCAGATGATCCAGGACCTGATCGCGCAGATGGTCGTGCAGGAAGAGGCAGCCCGGCTCCTGGTCTATCGGGCGGCCGCGTTGGCTGATCGCGGCAAGCCCAACAATCTCGAGGTCTCGATCGCAAAATATACCGCCGCCGAGGCGGCCGCCTTCAACGCCGAGGCAGCCATGAAGATTCTCGGCGCCTACGGCTACTCGACGGAATTTCCCGTCGAGCGTTATTGGCGCGACGCGAAATCATACCAGATAGTTGAAGGCTCCGGGAACATCCACAAGCTCATCATCGCCCAGGACGCCCTAGGTTACAGAAAGGCAAATCGATAATACAAAGGAGGTTTAATACAACAGACGTGCGACCTTACTTTGAAAAGATGACCGAATTCGGGAAGCCTTTGTCCGATGCCGTGAAGCGACGGATGGAGGAAAACGTCCAGCAAATCCAAGGGGCGGAGCAGGAGATCGCCGAGGCAGTAGAAAAAGTCAAAAAGGCCGGCCTGCCGGCCGAGGTGCTGAAGAAGCGGGGCGAATGGACCGTTTATCAGAGGCTGGAGTACCTGCTCGACCCTGGCACTTGGTGCCCGCTGCACACCCTTTACGACCCGGTGAACGAAGAGTCAGGAACCACCGGCGTCGTAGATGGGCTGGGCAGGATTAGCGGCCGATGGGCCGTTGTGATCGGTTTTGACAACAAGGTGATGGCAGGTGCCTGGATCGCCGGCCAGGCGGACAATATTTTGAGAGTTACCGATATGGCCAAGCGACTGAACGTTCCTGTCGTTTGGTTGGTCAACTGCAGCGGCGTCAAGCTGACGGAGCAGGAGAAAGTCTATCCGAACCGGCGAGGCAGCGGGACAACTTTCTTCCGACACGCCGAGCTGGAAAAACTCGGGATTCCGGTACTGGCCGGAATCTGGGGCACCAACCCGGCCGGGGGAGGCTATCAGGGCATCAGCCCGACCTACCTGCTGGCCCACAAGAACTGCAACATCGCCGTCGGCGAACTGCAACATCGCCGTCGGCGGCGCCGGCATCGTCAGCGGTCTGAGTCCCAAGGGCTTTTTTGACGAGGAAGGGGCCGAAGCCATCATCACCGCGACCAAGAACTTCAAGGAAGTGCCGCCTGGGCGCGTGGAAATTCACTACGACTCCACGGGGTTCTTCAAAGCCGTGTTCGAGACCGAAGAAGGGGTTCTGGACGGATTGAAGGAACTGATGAAAGCGATGCCCGCTTACGACCCGAAGTTCTTCCGGGTGGCGGAGCCCAAGGAGCCGAGATTCAATCCCGGCGAAATCGACTACCTCATCCCCTTCAATCAGAAGATGGCGTACAGCTTCGACGAGGTCCTGGCCCGGCTCACCGACAACAGCGAACATATGGAATTCAGGCCCGACTACGGACCCGAGGTCTATACCGGGCTGGTGAAGATAAACGGTCTCTTGATCGGCGCGATCGGCAACCGGCAGGGTTTCTTGCCCAAAGGCTACCCGGAATACGCGCCCTATCCGGGAATAGGGGGCAAGCTTTATCGGCAGGGACTCATCAAGATGAATGAGTTCGTGACGCTGTGCGGAAGAGACAGAGTCCCCATCATTTGGTTCCAGGATACCACGGGCATCGACGTGGGCGATGATGCCGAAAAGGCCGAGCTGTTAGGGCTTGGGCAGTCGTTGATCTACTCGATCGAGCAGACCGACGTGCCGATGATGCTAGTAGTGCTGCGCAAAGGGACCGCGGCGGCGCACTACATTATGGGCGGCCCCACGGCCAACAACCACAACGCCTTTACCTTGGGAACGCCGACCACCGAGATCTATGTGATGCACGGAGAAACCGCCGCCGTGGCATCCTTCGCCCGAAGGCTGGTGAAAGAAAAGGACGCAGGTCAGCCACTACAGCCGGTCATCGAGAAGATGAACGCTTTGGCGGCAGACTACAACGCCAAGTCCCGCCCGGGCTACTGCGCGAAGATGGGTTTTGTGGACGAGGTGATCTCTTTCAGAGCAATGCGGAACTATATGGTAGCTTTCGCCAACTGCGTCTACCAGAACCCGAAGTCTATCTGTCCGCATCACCATTTGATGCTCCCAAGAATCATTCGAGGATAGTAATAACCCGTTGCTTGTCTAGCGCGGCGTCATGAGGAGAGAATCGATCCAGCCGTCTTCCCAGCTTCTTCCCCTGCAGTCGGGCATCATCTACGGCCCGGTCCGTTCGCGCCGCCTCGGTCTCTCCCTCGGCATTAACCTCCTGCCGTGCGGCTATAAACTCTGCTCCTTTAACTGCATCTACTGCCAATACGGCTGGACCACGAAGCCCACGCTCGCGCCGACCTACCAACTGAGGGATCTGCCGCGCCCGGGTGACGTCCTGGCTGAGCTGTGGCGCGCGCTGGACGCACTGCGTGCGCAGGAGGAGCCGATCGACTCAATAACCTTTGCTGGAAACGGCGAGCCCACGCTTTACCCGGACCTGGCGGAAACGATCGCGGGCGTGAAGCGCGTGCGGGATCAATTTTTCCCTTCCGCCAAGGTCGCGATCCTCTCGAATTCATCCACGGTAGGTCGAGAAGAAGTGCGCGAGGCGTTGCGCCTTCTGGACCTGCGGGTTATGAAGCTCGATGCGGGAAGCGAAGAGCTCATTCGCCGGATCAACGCCCCGGCTCTCCCCTTTCATCTCGAAGAGATTATCTCCGGCCTGAAGCAATTGGGCGACCTCACGCTTCAGTCCCTGTTCGTTCAGGGAAGGGTCAATAATACCGATCCCGACTCGGTAGCTATCTGGATTGAAAGAGTAAGGGAAATCCACCCCTCCCTGGTTCAGGTCTACTCCCTGGACCGCAACCCGGCAGACCGGCGGGTTCGCAAGGTCGACCGGTTTACGCTGATGTGTATTGCCGCTCAGGTGCAGCGGGAAGCCGGAGTGGAAGCGGAAGTTTACTAAAGCTCGATCTTGCGCTTTTCCAGAGCCCGCTCCCACTTGCTCTCGGGAGGGGAACCAAAGATCAAATCCACCTCCGCCGGGATCGTGAACCAAGCCTTCGCGTTGATCTCAGCCTCGAGCTGCCCCGGCGCCCAGCCGGCATAACCCAACGCAAAGAGTTTTCGCCGCGGTCCCTTGCCCTGCGCAATCGCGCGCAGCATCTCAGCATCCGAGGTGAGCGCAATGCCTTTCTCGACAACGGTCGTGGACCCAAGAACATAATCATCGCTGTGGAGCACGAAGCCCCTCGCGGGCGCCACCGGGCCGCCGTAATGGAGGATGATCTCGCCGCTCGCCCCCTGGGTATCCATCCCGAGAGACGCAAGCAGGTCCTTAATCGGTCCCTTCGCCATCGGACGATTCACCACAAGACCCATGGCGCCATCCTCATCGTGGTTGACCATGAAGATAACGGTTCGGACGAAATTGGGATCTGCCATCTCGGGGGTGGCAACGAGAAGCTGGCCCGTGAGATATCGGCTCTGATCGGCGCCAGCGGCGCGGCCCGGCGCCACGGTCAGCAGGCAAGCCAGGGCCGCAGCCCGAGCCCCAGCCGAGATTAGGCGATTTCGCCGACTGTGAAAGGATCCCAAACTACGCCACTCGGGTAGCATAGCCACTAAGCGGGACTAACCGATCCACCGGCTGATGAGCCAGATCACGAACAATACCGCTCCTACCAGGAGGGCACCCCAAGGATGGCTGGATCAAGTTTGGGGATGTTTGCGCTCGGACATGTCGAACCTCCTCAGATAAGCCAACAATAGGTCGAGAAACATCCTACCACGTCGATCCCCGGCAAGCTAACCGATCGCGATAATCGCTGGTCCCGGCCACATCTCTCTCAAGAAAAGCCTTAAAGTACTTGACACGCGGTAGAGAACGGGCTTATAGGTTCGAACCTGTCCGGAGCTTAAGAAGTCATTAGGAGGTCTAATAGCATGAAAGGGAAACGCAGAGTTTACGCCTTCCTTCTCTCCCTCCTGTGTAACCTGGCCTTTCTAGGATTCTTCGGCGCCGACGTCGCCGCCGAAAGAGTCCGAACCGCCATCCCTCAGGCCAACCTGAATTATCTTTCGATCTACGTCACAGAGGCGAAAGGATTCTTTAAGGCCGAAGGCATCGAACATGAGACCGTGGTCATTGCCGGTCCGACGGGCACTGCTGCCCTCCTCAGCGGAGACGTGGACTATAGCGGCGCCGGGGGAAGCGGGATGCGCGCGGCGACCAAAGGCGCGCCGATAAAAGGCATAATGTTCCAGACCGAGAAGGTGACGTTCTACTTGGTCACAGAGCCAAGCATAACCAAAGTGACCGATCTCAAGGGGAAAAAAATTGCGGTGGGGACCCTAGGTGACACCCAGGACACGCTGATGACCATGTTTGCGGAGCGAGGGGGCTTGTCCGCCAGGGACATTATCCGGATCGCCATGGGCCCCAACACCGCCACGAGGCTCGCCGCCATAAAGTCAGGGGCTGCGAGCGCTACCACGATGGACCCGGCCGGGGTCGTTCTATCGGAAAAGGAAGGGCTTCGCACGATGGCATACCTCGGGGACCTGTTCCCGTTTCCCTTCCAAGGCTTTGCGGTGACGGACCGAAAAATTGCAGACAACCCCGGACAGATAAAACGATGGCTGAGGGCGATGATCAAGGGCCTTATGTATGTTCGCGATAATCCCGAAGAGGCGACGGAGATCGGGATGAAGAAGCTCCAGCTCGGAAACATCAACAAAGCGATGTTGTTGGCATCCTTAAAGCGTTATCTGAAAGCTCTGCCGGAAGGCGTTCCCGGCCTGCCCTCGCCGGAAGGGATCAAGAACGTGCTCGAATATGACATCAGGATCCCGATGAATATCCGAGAAGAGATCCCGCCTGAAAAGGTGCTCAGCCTGAAGTTCGTCGAAGAGGTCAAAAGAGAGTTGGAGTCTATAGCGCCAACCCGATAGGGACCGCAGAATCCGCCAGGCTTGGAGGAAGGCAACGATGGTTAGCGAAGACACTTTGCGCGAGAAGCTCGCTACGTGCACGCGTATATTTGCCATGCAAGGTTTGTTGGGACTGTTTGGCCACATAAGCATTTACCAACCTGAGAGCAAGCGGGTGCTTATGTCGCCGGGGTTGGGCTCGGACAAAGCCACGATGAGGCCCGACCAGTTGCTGGTGATCGACTTAAGCGGCGGGGCGATCGAAGGCGAAGGTCCGCCTCCCATAGAGTGGCCGATCCACACCGCGCTTCACGGCGCGCGCAAGGACGCGCTGGCTGTGGCCCACCTGCATCCACCGTACGCGACTCTTTTTTCAATCGCCAAGCGCGAATTTAAACCGGTCACGCTTCAAGGCGCTCTGTTCGGAGCCGGCATACCTGTTTACCGCAGCGCGCATCTCATTAAGACTCCCGAGCGTGGCCAGCAGATTCTAAAAGTCATCGGCGACAACCGCGCCCTTCTGCTCCGAGGCCACGGAACCGTGGTGGTCGGCAGGGACATCGAAGAGGCCCTTTTCGCGTCACTGATCCTGGAGGATGATGCCCGCAAGGCGATGCAGTCCGCTACCTTAGGCGAATGGGATTACCTGACTCCTGAGGAATGCCGGGAATTCGAGGCTGAAATCGATGTGCAGCGCAGAGCCCATCGCGCCTGGAGTTATCTGGTAAAGTTGGAGAGCCGCTGGGACCGTCAACCGGCCACAGGCCTGGCGCCTTTGGCGTAGAGGGCCGAGAAAGGAAGGGGGCAATTTATGTCTAACTGGCCATGGCTAAGAAGGGTAACCATCCGGTTCGCGACCTTCGCTGTCGCTCTCAGTCTCAGTCCCGGCCCCTTACACGCGCAGACCGGCCTTAAAAAAATCCGGATGGCGATCCCTTCCACCAACGTCACCTACCTGCCGTTCTTCGCGGCAAAGGACAACGGCTATTATAAAGACGAAGGCTTCGACGTCGAATTCATCCTCATGCGCGCTATCTTAGCCAGCACTGCGGTACTCACGGGCGATATCGATTACAACGGCGCCGTAACCGGCGTCGTCGGCGCCGCCATCAAAGGCCAGCCCATCAAGGCCGTGATCTTCACCATGCGGTCGCCAGTGCAGAGCCTGATGGCCAAGAAAGAGATCAACGACTTTCGCCAACTCAAGGGCAAGAAGATCGGCGCCAGCTCCCCCGGCGCTACCACCGACCTTGTGGCCAAGCACATCCTGAAGCGGTTCGGCCTCGAGCCCGCAAGAGACTATTCGATCGTGTACGTCGGGACGGAAGCCGGCCGTCTCGTCGCCCTGGATACAGGTGTCCTGGATGCGTCGATGCTTTCCGTGCCCGAGAATATTCTCGCGCGGCAGAAAGGGTTCACTGAGCTGGCTTTTTCAGCCGACTATATCGAATTTCCGCAGAATGGATTCGGCGCGTCGACCAAGAAGATAAAGGAGAACCCGGAGGAGGTTTACCGTATGGTCCGTGCCACGCTGCGAGGGCTGATGTTCAGCGCGGATAAAAGAAATAAAGAAGCCTCGTTGGGCATCATCATGAAAAACTGGGGCGTAAAGACACAGGCCATGGCGGCAGAGATGCTCGATTATATGACCAAAGCCTTATTGCCGGACGCTTCCATCAGCATGCAGGGCCTGCAGTACCTTGTCGACCGGCAACGGGAGAACGCTAAAGTTACGGAGCCGATCGACGCATCCCAGGTCGCAGATCTGAGTTTTGCGGACAGGGCGAGGAAAGAGTTAGGACTCGGCCGCTAAAAAGGTGGGGGGGACGGTTGCGGGCTATTCGTCGCTGGCGGCCCAAAGCACGCGGATCGCCGGCGGCCTAAGATACTGGGCGCCGCGCTTCTGCAGCCCAACCTCCTCCCAAGTATCCCCCCGGTCGTAGGTGACGTAGATCGCACCTTCACCCGGAGGACCGGCAACGTGGCCCCGCGCCACGTTGCCAAAAGCCGCAAAAATCGAGTTTCTGTTCCAGGGATTATACGCGAGCTGCCAGCACATGCCAGGATGATTGACCGGGAGCCCGGCACCCACCTGGCGCCACGCTTGACCTCCATCTTCACTTCGATAGATTTTACCGTCCGCTCCGCTCGGGCGATCCCAATACTGCGGCGACCCATGACCCGCCGCCAAAAACATCGCGGGCCGATCGCCCGGAAGCAGGATGACATCGTGAAAATAGTCGCTCTCCATCCCCTTCTCCGCTCTTTTCCAGCCCTCTTCGGGTGGATCGGCTTGGAAGAATCCGCGCGATGTCGCGGCAAAGTATTTTGTCGGGTTACCCGGAGACCTGACGATCATATGGATATCCGGATACTCCAATCCTTCGCTCACATCCTCCCACGTTGCGCCCCGATCGAAGCTGCGCACGATCCCGCCATGCTCCAGCGCGAGATATATCGACTTTGGATTCTCCGGATCGATGTATATGTGCCTCACGTGCCCCTGATGCGGAGGACGGGGAAACCACCACTTGTACTTCACCTCTTCGGGCAATGCCAAAAGGCCCTTCAACTCCTCCCAGCTATCCCCGCCGTCTTCGCTACGATAAAGGTGAACCGGCTCGGTGCCGGCATAGACGACGCGGTCCTCCGTAGGATCCACGGTCACCCAACGAATGTCCCCTTCCAACACGCGCTGCCAGCGTTTCCCAGCATCCTTCGTCCGGTAAAGACCATCGCATGTGACTCCGGCGTATACCGTCTCGGGTTTATGCTTGCAGCCATAAACGGAGTCGACCACCTGATCCTTGAAATAGGGCTCAAACTCCCTGGAGCCTCCCATCGAGGTCCAGATGTCGGCAATGCCTCTGAACAGGATCATGCCTGCTTGGGTGCCTGCGTACAGTCGATAAGCTTCAGCCATAAGTTCGCCGCTCCGTTCGGCGCTCGAAATTGCCCGGCCTCCATTTGCAAGCGCATCGGATACACCAACCCCCTTTCACTGTCAAGATCTGAGAGGCACTCCCAGAAAATGTATATGCCCCTCAGAAAGCAAAGGATTCGGCCGCAGCGCTTTCCCAGCTATTGGAAATAGCGCCCATCCGGGTCTAAAAAATGGGAAGATTTTCTCGAAATTCGTGTCTAGTTGACAGACCCGACGCCTTTTTCCCTTGGCATGTTTTGTGCGTCGGAGGGAAAAACCAGCTTCGCTCCCGTGTAAGAAGAGGGAAGAAAAATTTTCCTTAGCTTAAGGAGGGAGAGGCGATGAACCGAAGCAATTCTTGCAGGCAATTCCGGTTCTGGAGGGCTTTCGACGACCGCGCTTCAATAGCAATTGTAGCGGCCCTAATGATCGTAACCAGCGGGGCAATGGCGCCTGTTGGGGTGATGGCGAATCCCTACCTCGCAAGGCCGGGCGAGACAGCGGTGCCGGTGACCGCCGCTACGTGTGCCACGAGCGGAGGTTTCCTTCACTTCTACACTGCGCTAGACAATGCTCTGTTTGACAAATACGGGCTCAAGGTAACTCACGCATCTCTTCGTGGGGGGCCGAACGCGCTGGCCGCCCTCTCCTCCGATCAGGTCCAGTTTGTTTACTGCGCTGGCGACGCGACACTCCCAGGCATGGCCACGGGAATGGATGCCAAGCTCGTGGCGTCAGTGCACGTAGGGCTCCCTTGGGTTCTCTTGGCGCGCAAGGACATCAAAAGGGTCGAGGACCTGAAGGGTAAGAGCGTCGCGGTGTCTCGAACCGGCGATCTGGATTTCCGGGTTTTAAAGGTGCTGCTGAAAAAGTTTAACCTGACTGAAGAAGACGTGAAGCTCCGTTCCATGGGAGCGAGCCAGCCCGAGAAATATCAGGCCATGGCCCTTGACGTCGTCCAGGCTACCCCGGTCGGGCCTCCTCTGGACGTCCGGGGAAAGAAAGATGGCTTCAATGTGATCTACAACCTGAACGATTTGGGCCTGCCGATCATTTTCAGCTCCGTACACACCAATTCGAAGATGTTAAAGGAGCGACCCGCGCTAGTGCAAAAATTTGTCGCCGCGGTAGCCGAGGCCATCCACTTCGCGGAAAAGAATCCGGACAAGGCCAAGACTTCAATCGCCCAGGCCTTCAAGCTCAACGACCCGGATGCTCTTCAGTCTGCGTATGATACCTTCGCTAAGGCCGTCATCAACCGGAGAATGCTCGTGCCGGCAAACGCCGTGGTGGAGGCAGTGCAGATTGCCCGTGAAGCGGGGACGAACATTAGGAAAAAGCCCGAGGAACTCTTTGACAATGCCTTCGTCGAAAATCTGGAAAAGAGCGGTTTCCTGAGGGATATCTGGGGCGGTGCGGTTCCGGGACAATAAAAAGGTGCCTCGAACCAGCGGTTGCAGCCCGTGTCCGAGAGTTTTCTCCGGGCCGATTTTTTAACCGACCACCCGTCAATTCCTGGGCGAAAGTGTCTGTTCAAATCAGGGAAAAGCCTGTTTGGTCCCACACTCGGGCGTTTGGCGACGCCGGTGTCCGTGCTTCTGGCGAGAGCGGAGGAAGGTTCAAGAAGTTTAGCTTCACCCTCGCTGATGAAAGTCGGGAACCGCTCCTCAAGCCCGAGGGGACGAGGAGGAAGGCCGCGGACGTCCTTTTCCGCGACCGAGGGGAGCGCGAGCGAGGCTGCGGACGTCCGATTACAAACGGAGCTTAGTCTATCGGCCGCGTCCGCCTCAGGCGGATCGGCCCCCGAGGAGCTTTCGAGGGAAGATGAAGAATAAGACAAGGGTTGATGAAACCACGTTGACTGTCGTCTGGCACGGGTTGCAGCGAATCTGCCGTGAGATGCGGTATCTGGTTGAGCGCACGGGACAAAACTACCTGATTTCCCAGATGCACGATCTATCTGTGGGGATCTGGGATAATCAGGCCCGCACGCTAGCCATTCCCACAGGACTGCCCGCGCAATTCGTGGGGGGCAAGCTCTCGGTCCGCTACATTCAAGAAGAGTTTGGAGAGAAAATCTACCCCGGAGATGTTTTCTTGGTGAACGATCCTTACCATGGGCACTGCAATCACGTTCCGGACTGGGCTTTTTACAAGCCCATCTTTTTCCGCGACGAGCTTCTCTTCTTTACTATGGCTCGGGCTCATCAGGAGGATACGGGCGCAGCCTATCCGGGAGCCTACTTTCATAACCCCTACGATATTCATTCAGAAGGGATCCTGATTCCACCGACTAAAGTGTTTGAAAGAGGCCAGGAGTGCGAGGCGATTTACAAACTGATACTCAACAACGTGCGCTTCCCGGAGGGGGTTCGGGTCGATAACTACGCCCAACTGGGCGCATTGAACGTGTGTGAGAACCGGCTGCGAGAGCTTTTAGAGAAATACGGCCGAGATGTGATCCTTGCCTGCGTTGACGAGATGATCCGCAGGACCGAGATCGCGGTTCGCGAGTCGATTCGCCGGATCCCGGATGGAACCTATTACGGAGAATCGGCCACGGATGACGACGGCGTCAAATTGGGGGTTCCCGTCTGGGTGCGCTGTGAGATCACGGTCAAAGAGGACGAGATGGTGATCGATTTTTCCAAAAGTGATCCCCAGCAAAAGGGGTTTATTAACGCGACCTACTTCACAACCTATTGCTACGCAATCGCCGGCGCCATCCTGTTTTGTGATCCCGCCCTGGCCGACTACCACAACGAGGGGACCATGAATCCCATCACCGTGATTGCTCCCGAGGGGAGTGTGGTTAACGCCCGTTATCCGGCCCCGACAGGAGGCGCGCCCGTCAATGTCGGCGGAAACATGCTAGAGGCATTGGTCATGGCTTTTTCCTTGGCGCTCCCAGAGCGGGCTGCTGCTTGCTGGGGGCGGCGGTACGGGCATTACGTTTTTGGGAACAATCCGCGCACGGGGCAGCTCTACGTAATGGCAGGTTACGAGGTAGAGGGGGGAGGGGGAGCTGTTCGGGGCTACGATGGCTGGAACGGCGTCGCGACCCTTGCCACCCTCGGGGAGCTCAACCGGGGAAACATTGAAGAGATTGAGATCCGCTATCCGTGGCGCATGTTGTGCCAGGAGATGCGGCCGGATAGCGGGGGACCCGGCAAGTGGAGAGGAGCCCCGGGGCTGCGCTGGGGCGGCCTGAACGAGGGCGGAGAAGCCGGGTTCCACACCGGAGCGGGACAAGGCGAAACCACCTTTGCTCCAGGGGCTCTGGGCGGCTGGTCGACATTTCCGAATCGAGGCTGGATGGTGCGGGACGGCCGGGAGATCCCGATTCATTGCCACCGCTTGTATCAGGTGCAACCGGGGGATGTGGTGTGGAAGGAAGCGGGGGGAGGGGCCGGGGTCGGAAATCCGGTGGAGCGCGACCCGCAGAAAGTCTGGGAAGACGTCGTCATTAATCAATTGGTGAGCCTGGAGGCGGCTCGGGAAATATACAAGGTGGTCATCGACCCTGAGACTTTGACAATCGATGAGGAAAAGACCCGCCTTCTGCGGGGCAGCGGTTGATCACTTTGACTTGATGGGCAAGCTGTCCGGCGCAGAGGTATCTGCTGGAGAGAAAGACCTGAGCGGACGGCTTTGTTCGCGAGCGAGGGGAGCGCGAGCGAGGCTGCGGGCGTCCGATTACTGACGGTACGACTCATGGCAGGAACCCATCGGCCGCAGCCGAGAGCGCGCTTGCCGAGGGAGCGTAGTGACGGGGACAGGCACGCAAACGAGCCAGTCCCCTCGCCCGCGGCCTGATAACTCGGCCCCCGATAGGCTTTGGCAGGAACCGGCAAGGAGGATATCCAGTGTACAGGGCTTGCATTGACGTGGGGGGGACCT
>JACPAM010000270.1 GCA_016180805.1 Deltaproteobacteria bacterium
CCCAACGCGATGCCCGAGACGTTGCCGATCCCGAACATCAGGTGGAGCGTGCCGGAGGCGAATCCCCGGTCCTCTCTCGGAACCGAGTTGATGACGCCGACCGAGTTGGCGGTGTTGAAGAGCCCATTAGCGACGCCGCTCAGCGCGAGCATGATTGTCGGGAGCAACCAGGGGGAGTCGGTTTTGAACAGCGTCCCGACGAGCAGGGAAAGACTCAAGAAAATCACGCCGAGGCTTGCCGGTAAGCGAGGCCCAGTCCGATCCGACAGATGGCCGCTCAACGGGGCCAGGAGAATGGTGAGAACGGGCGGAACGACAAACAGAAATCCGATAAAGGAAGCAGACAGGTGAAGAACTTCGGATCTCCGTGACACGGCGGTCGAGGAAGAGAACAAGCAGGGTCGCCATCGCAAAGAGGAGGAAGGCCCCGAAATAATCCACGGGATTTTTCCGTGCCGGTTCTTTCCGGCGCTTGACGTTTACGAGCGACAGGGCGGAGCCCGCTGCCCCGACCGGGAAGAGGATGAAGAAGGTCCAGCGCCAGTTGAGGGTGTCGATGATGACGCCGCCCAGGGTTGGCCCCAGGAGGAATCCGGTATGGAAGGCCGTGGTCATGGCGCTCTGAGCGCGGCCGCTTAGTTCTTCGGGCATGGCTTCATGCGGAAGAGGATCAGATCGACTATGCTTTGTGACAAACCGCAGAGCAGAGAGCTCAGCGCAAAAACAGCGAAACCGATGGCGAAGATTTTTTCTCGTCCGTAGAGGTCGCCGACCCTGCCAAAAACCAGGGAGAGCCCGACGTTGGAAAGCTGGTAGCCTAGGTAGGCCCAAGAGACCCCGGCCAGGTCCGTGCCAAGGCTTTGCGCGACGGTCGGAAGCGAAATGTTGAAAATCCTGGAGGCCGCTCCCGAGAGGAAGGTCCCCAGCATGGCGTTGACCAAAAGGAGCCAATTGATTCGCTGGTCCACTGCGGTCGCGGTCCTACCGGATCATGATGCTAGCGCGGATTCTCTCGGATTAAGCTCCCTCGGGAAGCGCGCTCTCGGCTGCGGCCGACGGGCCTGTGCCATGAGTCGTAGCGTCTGTAATCGGACGTCCGCAGCCTCGCTCGCGCTTCCCTCCGTCGCCAGGGTGTCGTGGCTTTTCATCGGCCCATGAATGATGCCGGCTAGCTTGAGGGAAGCGGCCGCGAAGTAACTGGCCGTTTCGCAGGCGCTCACAGTCCCGTCAAAGCCCCGATGCGGTCCGCTTCAGGCGTGGGTCAAGAAGGTCCCGGAGCGCGTCGCCGAGCAGGTTGATGCCGAGAACGGTGAGGAAGATGCACAGCCCCGGGAAGAGCGCCAGCCACCACGCGGTGCTGATGTAGATGCGGGCGTCAGCGAGCATGGTGCCCCAGGTGGGGATCTCCGGCGGCACGCCGACACCGAGAAAGCTCAGGCTGGCCTCCGAGATGATAGCGGAGGCCATCGCAAAAGTCCCGATGACCATTGAGGTCTGGATGAGATTGGGCAGCAGGTGCCGGATGATGATCCGGCTTCTGCCGGCTCCCAGGCACTGGGCGGCGACGACGAAGTCGCGGGTCTTGAGTGAGAGCGCCTGGCCGCGCACTACGCGACAGTAAGGGATCCAGCGCTGCGCGACGAGCGCCAAAATCAAATTGAATAGGCCCTGGCCAAGGAAGGCCATGATCGTAATGCCGAGGAGCAGCGGCGGGAATGCCCACACGACCTCCACGAGCTTCTGAATCGTGAAATCCGCCTTGCCCCCGAAATAACCCGAGATGGCGCCCAAGCCGACGCCGACGAAGCCCGAGATGAAGACGACCGCAAAGGCCACGAGCAGCGACACCCGCGCGCCGTAGATCACGCGGCTCAGAATGTCGCGACCCAGGTTGTCGGTCCCGAGCACATGCTCGCCCCCGATTCCCTGCGGGGCCTGAAGCATCCGTTCGAGTCGCTGGTGGTTCGGGTTGTACGGAGCCATCATGGGGCCGGAGATCCCCACCACGATGAGCGTGAGGACGATGAAGCCACCCACGTAAACCTTCGGGCGCATCCAGGTGCGCAGCCACGAGAGGTTCGCGGGGAGGCTAGTAACGGATTCGAGGGTCAACGATCGCATAGAGCGCGTCGATAATGAGATTGATGCCGACAAAGGCCACCGTGTACGTCATGACGAGGCCGGTGACGAGCGGAAAATCCCGGGCATTGAGACCGATGATGAGGAGGCTGCCACCGCCCGGCCAGGCAAAAACCGTTTCCACGATGATCGAGCCGCTGAGCACGGTTCCCAGCTCCAGACCCACCACGGTGATGACGGGAATGAGCGCGTTGCGGACCACATGACGCCACAGCACGCGCCGTTCCGCCAGCCCCTTGGCCCTGGCCGTCACCACGAACTCTTCCTGCATGACTTCCAAGACCGCCGAGCGAGTCACGCGCATGAGGATGCCGAGCATGTTCACCCCCAAGGCCACGGCGGGCATCAGGATGTGGGTTATTCCGTCGTAGACGGCCGCCCAATTCTTTTGGATCAAGCTGTCGACGATGTAGAACCCGGTGATTTCCTCCCCGGCAATCCCGTACGTGCTTCGACCGGAAGTAGGCAGGATGTTGAGGATCCCCGCCAGAAAGAGGATCAGCATGATCGCGAGCCAGAAACTCGGCATGCTGATGCCGAAGAGGCCGAAGGTGGTTCCCAGATTGTCGACCCACGAGTTAGGTCTTGCCGCCGCCCACACCCCGAGCGGGATCGCGAAGATCATGGCGACGATCACGGAGAAAAAGGCCAATTCGATCGTCGCGGGAAGCCTCTGGACGATGACCTCGCTCACCGGCTGGGAATACTTGAACGATCTTCCAAAGTCTCCTTTAACCGCCGAGATGAGAAACTTGAGATACTGGACGTGGATCGGCTGATCGAGTCCCCAGCGGCGTTGGGCCTCGGCGATATCGGCTGCCGTCGCGTCTTCGCCGAGCAACATGAGCGTCGGATCGCCGGGCGCGGCCTGAATGAGCAAGAAAACAAGCAGGCTGATCAGGAGGAGGACGGGCAGAGTGCCGATCAGCCGGCGGATGAGGTAATCTTTCACGTGCGTCAGCTCTTCAGGTAGCTGCGACGCGGTCGCGAATCCAGCCAGGGGGTCGAATCGCTACTTGAGCGCCTTCATATGGAGGCCGTAGATGCGGCCGTCGGGCAGGGGGTCGTAGTCGACGGTTTTCGCCTGGCCCCACAGCATCTTGTGCCGCCACATGAAGCAAGCGGGCGCCTCCTCGGTGAGCAGGCTCATTGCCTGTCTGAGGTAAGCCTTTCGCTTCTCGGGGTTGAACTCCTGCTGCTCTTTGTCGAACAGATCATCCAGCTTCGGATTGGAGTAACCGATGCGCGGCGAGCCGCCGGTTTTGAAATACTGATGCAGGGCAGCGCTCGGGTCTTGCACGGATCCTCTGCCCATGTAATAGAAGGGAACCTTTCCGACCTGAACGTTCGCCCACAGCGTCGGCCATTCCGGGGTCAGGAGCTTCGCCCGTATGCCGACGGAAGTCAACATCGCCGACACCGCCTCGCTGATTTGCTTGTCCAGGATGTAGCGGCCTACCGGAGTCTGAAGTTCCACGCTGACCCCGTTCGGGTAGCCCGCTTGCGCCAGAAGCTTCTTGGCCTTTTCGGGACTGTATTCGTATTTGGGTTGGAGGCTGGGATCGTAGCCGTACTGGCCCTTGCCGATGGGCCCGTCCAGGCGCGTGGCGAAACCTTCGACCAGGGTGTTGATGATCTTGTCCCGGTCGATGGCATAGCAGACCGCTTGGCGTACCTCTTTCTTGTCGAACGGAGGCTTGGGCATCATGGCGAAGAACATAATCTCAATGGAATCTACGGGAACGATGCGGTGGGCAGCAGAGGCCTCCACGCGCTTGCGCAGGTGCGGGGGTATGAACTCGGCGAGCTGAATCTCATTGTTCAACAGAGCTGTCACTCTCTGCTCGGTCTCGCGCATCACCCGGTAGACGACCTCATCCGGGGCACGAGGGTTTTTCTTCACCTCCGGGTGATCCGGCCTCTTCGCAATGACCATCCGCTGACCCGGGATCAGCTCCTTGAGTCGGTAGGGGCCCCCACCCATCATGTGCTCTCGGTCCGCCTTGTCGCGGCCGTATTTGTCATAAGCAGCTTTGCTGGTCACGATCAGACGATCACAGACGAAGGAAAGCAGGGGGGCAGCAGGTTTCTTCGTGATGAACTTCACCGTATACTTGTCCGCGACTTCAGCGCGGTCGATAGGCCCGGCCACCGAAGCCTTCTGCTTGCTCTGGGGATCTTTCAGCACCCGATTCATCGAATGGACGACGTCGGCCGCCGTGATTGGGGAGCCGTCGTTGAATTTGTAGCGCTCGTCCAGATAGAAAAGCCACGTGTTGGGGTCCTTGACCTCCCAGCGCTTTGCGAGCCGACCCTCGAATTCGCCTTTGTCATATTCGTAGGTGCAAAAGGGTCCGGTGACCTCGCTCCAGATCCCGTATAACAGGGACACACTGTCCCCGTAGGGATTGTGGGTCTCCATGGTCTCCGTTACCCCGATGGATACCCGGGTCTGCGCTCCCACCCTATGCGGGCTGCTCGCGGCAAGGGCAAACACCACCGCAGAGATCAGGACGTTTCTGAGCTTGGGTCGCCTCATAGTTACCTCCAAAGGTTAGAGTGTTTCAGACGCAGGCGCGGGACAAAGACGCGATCGATGGTGTATTTTTATGCTGACTTTCCCGTTATTGTCAAGGCCGATCTCTTTTCAGCCGCCGTGCAAGGGTGCCGTGACGCGGCACTTTTTCTGTGTGTTGCCAGTTGCTGTAAATTTTTTCTGCACGGTGGCTATCTATATAGCTTACGAAGTCGGCATGGCATGGGAATTGCTCAAGGCACAATTTACAGAGAGGCCGTTAAAATCCGGAGGAAGCCTATGATGTCCATATATGACTTAGGTTTCGTCAATCTGGCCATTCCGGCGTGGCAGATGGCGGTGTACATCGCCCTGGTGAGCCTCTTCATGATCGGCCGGAAGGCCAACTACTCAGTCCTGATGACTTATATGTTCGGCCTCTATTGGGGTTATTACCTTTTCGGCCAGGATTTGCTCACCGCTGCCAAGGGGAATCCGGCCGTCGAGACCGCTTACATCACCTTTGGGCTTGCGCTGGCGGCTTTGTCACTCATGGCGCTTTTTTACGAGGAGAGGTAAGAAAGTCGCCTGCCGCCCCTCGATCCTTCCTTAAGAAATAGCCCCCTTTTTTGTCTTTTCCCAAAACGTTTTTAAAGTTCGCCCCTTGGGCTCGGCGCAAGCGATCTTGTGCGACGCGCGATTCCTTGATACAAACCAGCGCAGGCAGTGGGTGAGAGTAAGATTTGAGACGATAACCATGGCCGAAACGATACGCCTTACCAGTCTGTCACACGGCGCGGGTTGAGCCTGCAAGATCGGCCCGGCCGATCTGGCTCAGGTTCTGAGCCGGTTGCCAAAACTGGACGATCCCAACCTTTTGGTTGGCATCGAAACCGGAGACGATGCGGCCGTGTATCGCCTGGGTCCAGAGCTCGCCCTGATCCAGACGGTCGACTACTTCACGCCGATCGTCGATGATCCTTACAGCTTCGGGGCCATTGCTGCCGCCAACGCGCTGAGCGACGTTTATGCCATGGGCGGCCGGCCCCTTCTGGCTCTGAACATCGTAGGCTTTCCGATCGGGAAGCTGTCCGTGGATGTCCTTGGCGAGATCCTGCGCGGTGGCGCCGAAAAAGCCATGGAAGCAGGCGTTCTCATCGTTGGGGGTCACTCGATCGACGATAACGAGCCGAAATATGGTCTGGCAGTGACCGGCCTGATTCATCCGGACCTAGTGGCGACAAACAAGCAGGCCCGAGTCGGTGATGACCTCATCCTCACGAAGCCTCTGGGGATGGGAATCATCTCGACCGCAATCAAGAGAGAGAAAGCTCCTCCCTCCGTTGTGAATAGGGCCATCGAGGTTATGAGCACCCTCAATCGCGGGGCTGCCGAAGCTATGGCGGAGGTAGGTGTGCATGCGTGCACGGATATCACCGGCTTCGGATTGCTCGGGCACCTCTACGGGATGACCAGGGCGAGCGGTGTGGGGGCGAGAATCAAGCTGTCCAACCTGCCGATTTTGTCCGAGGTCTGGGAGCTGGCCAAGGAAGGCTGTATTCCGGGAGGCACCAGAAGGAATTATGACTACTTGCAAGAAAAGGAGGCGGTGGGGTGGGACCCCGGGATCGATGAGACGACCCGTCTGGTCGTGGCGGACGCGCAGACCTCGGGGGGCCTTCTGATTTCGGTGGCCAAAGAAAAGTCCCGCGACCTGCTCTCCCTCCTGGAGACAAAGAAGACCCCTGCCGCGGCGCGGATCGGCGAGATCGTGGAGAACGCGAGCGGTCAGATTCGCGTAGAGCTATAAGCTTTCCTCGCGTGGTAAGACGTCTTTCGGAGAATTCAGTAATCGAAAATTATGCAGGCTGGCATCAGCAGCGGGGCAAAAGTCTCTCGATGACCTGCTTCAAGACATGCGGGGGCTCAGTCTTCCTTAAGAACTCCGCGATACCGGCTGCCATGGCCCTTTCTCTGAAGTCCTCGCTCCAGATCGTATAGGCGATGACGGGGATGGGGGCTGTCCTGGGGTCCTGTTTCAGCCTCCAGGTCGCCTCGATCCCGTCAATTCCGGGCAGACCGAGATCCATAATGATCAGGTTTGGCCTTTCAGCCAACGCTTTGTTGATCCCCTGTATGCCGTCAGCCGCCTCAACAATCTGGTAGCCTAGAGGCTGCAGTACAAAGCGGAGGATCTGTCTGATATCCTCGTGGTCCTCAACGATCAGTATTTTTCTCGGCATGGCTAAGATGGCTCGCCCGTGATTTGCTGCCCATCTGGATTGCAGAAAGAGAGGAAGGTTCGTTGGTTGGTTCTGAGATCCAAGGCCATGCCGGGAGCTATTGGCTAGGTTTTTTTCTCATGCTCCCTCAATCTCTTCAGCAGGTCGTCCAAAGCTGCGAGGAGCGCGTTTCTGGTACGACAAATGTAACGTGAGCGAATCTGGTCAGTGATGGCTTCCAGATCTTCCTCAAGCCTTTTGCCCAAAAGAATGTCTCTGACGAAGTCGTTTCCGTAAGACGGGAGAATCGTGCATGAGACCTCGATAATTTTTTTGGTTTCTTTTTCGAGCGCCAGGCCGAGGCTTAAAATATCGTAAACGTGTTTTGCCGAGGTCTCCGCCGGCAGTCTCGCGTGGCCGACCACGTAAATGGTATCCCTTCCGCTCCTCATCCTTCTTCCCTCAGAGGGGCTCTTTCTTCTCGTTGCCATTCGAACAGCTCCCGAAAGAAGAAAGCCCCAGGCAATTTCACAGCTAAGATGCTGGGAACGCTGGGGCTTCCTCACTGTTCGAGACAGGGTGCGCCTGTCTCAGTGAAAAGGCAGCGCCTGACCTTTCTCGGACGTACAACCGCTGTCCGGAAAGATTTCGGTAAGCTAACGCTATACTTCTCGCTGATGCTTTATACCCTGCTCCTCAGATTGCAGCCTTTCGTCTTTAAGCCACTTTTCTAAGGCGTCAGAGTGAAAGCGCCATCTACCGCCGACTTTCTGTCCGGGAATCTTTCTTTCTCTAACCAGCCGGTAGATGCTCTTCACATGGAGCCGCAGGTATCTTGCAGCCTCCTCGGCTGTCAAGACCTCGGCCCTAGCCCTTGGCATAACCCGATCCTTTCTATTTCAGACCATCATATCATCGTAACCGATGTGGTCTTATGGGGCCAGCTTATTGGGCTTATGACCGATATTAGCAAAAATGAGGCCGCCTGGGTAGTAAAATTCCTTTTTGTTACTTTTGGCGTAGTTCCTTTTTATTGTCAACGGGTTTTGTCCTCAAAGCATCTAACTATCGGGGGGGTATCGTAAAGGGGCTCACCCCGTCCGGTACAAAGATGAACAGGCGAGGGACCAAATTGGTCCTGACAAATTGGGCGTTAAAAATACCGAAATTATAAGCCATTCTCACATAAATTCTATAACCTTCTATCCAGGCTCCGGTACTGAATCGCCTCTGAGATATGGGAGGGTTGGATTTCCTCCGAGCCTTCCAGATCGGCGATCGTGCGGCTCACCTTGAGAATTCTGCTATACGCGCGGGCGCTTAAGCCCAGCTTATTGATCGCTATCTCCAAGAGTTTGTCCGCCTCCGCTTTGACCACGCAGTGGCGCCTGATGTCTTTGGTGCCCATCTGAGCGTTGGCGTAAATGCCTCGTTTCTGAAAGCGCTGAATTTGGACGGCACGAGCGGCGTTCACTCTTTGGCGGATGATCGAAGAGGGTTCACCCGGATCCCGGCTCGCCAGATCCTGGTAGCGGACTGCCGGCACTTCTACTTGAATGTCAATGCGATCGAGCAGGGGACCGGAGACTCGGGAGCGGTATCTTTGAATCTGCATAGGGGTGCAGCCGCATTCTTTCTGGGGATCGGTAAAGAAGCCGCAGGGACAAGGGTTCATCGCGGCCACCAGCATGAAGCTCGCCGGATAACTGATAGAGCCTATGGCGCGGGAGACGGTGATCGTCCCATCCTCAAGGGGTTGGCGGAGAACCTCGAGCACGTTGCGCTTGAACTCAGGTAGCTCGTCGAGAAAAAGGACGCCATTGTGGGCGAGCGAGACCTCCCCGGGCTTGGGCACGGTTCCGCCTCCCACCAGGCCGGCGTCCGAGATCGTGTGATGGGGCGAGCGAAAGGGACGCGTGGCGATGATCGGCCTGCCATCGAGAAGCCCCATGACGCTATGGATCTTGGTGCTCTCCAGGGCTTCGGAGAGGGTGAGATCGGGCAGAATCGTGGGCAGTCGCTTCGCCAGCATGGTCTTTCCCGAACCCGGCGGTCCGACGAGAAGGACGTTGTGCGCCCCGGCGGCGGCCACCTCCAGTGCTCGCTTGACGTGCTGCTGCCCCTTGACGTCGCTGAAGTCCGAATCGTGCCGGCAGTGCTGTTTGAAAAGTTTCTGCAGGTCCACGTGTGTCGGATCGCACGTGCGATCGCCGTTGAGAAGTTCCACCACGTGGGAAAGGCTTTTCACCCCGAGGACCTCGATCTCTAGAACGACCGCAGCCTCCGGGCCGTTGACATCCGGAAGAATCAGCCCCCTTAGACCCTCTCTTTTGACCGCTACGGCGATCGGTAGGGCTCCCCGAATGGACCTGACTTCACCGTCCAACGAAAGCTCTCCTACCAGCAGGTAAGCCTTGAGGTGCTCGGTCCGAACCAATCCTTCGGCAGCGAGGATCCCGATGGCCATGGGGAGGTCGTAGGCGGAGCCTTCTTTTCTGAGATCCGCCGGGGCGAGATTGATGGTGATCTTCTTCGTGGGGAAGGTGTAGCCGCAATTCTTAATGGCCGCGCGAATCCGGTCCTTGCTCTCCCTCACTGCCCCTTCGGCCAGGCCCACGGTGGCAAGCTGAGGCAACCCTGAGGCGAGATCGGTCTCGACCTCTACCTTCAGGGCGTCGATCCCGAATAGGGCAGCGCTGTTCACCTTGGCGAGCATGGGGTGAATTGGCCTCGCCGAAAAAAATTCCCTGCTCCCCTCCGCTGCGTTTTGCTCCAACAATGCAGGGGTTGCGACCTGCCTTTATTAACAGAGGCAGGAGCCGAAGACAACTAGAATCTGTCCTTCTTGAAGGACTTGAGCGGGGAGCGCCAGCCGCCGACCTTGTCAGGGAAAATGTTTTCTGGTATAAAAATTTATGTTTGCTGGGAAGCTCGCGCGTGCGTTAAAAAACCCAGGCCTCGGTCTGGGTTTTTTGTTTCCTCTCTTGGGAGGTCAGTCATGTTGGATCGGGAAATCTTGCCTTTGGGATTGACGTTTGACGACGTGCTGCTCATTCCCGCGGAATCCTCGATTCTTCCCCGGGATACGGATGTCCGCACCCGCTTGACGGAGCGCATCGATCTCAACATCCCGCTGCTCAGCGCGGCGATGGACACGGTGACGGAGTCGCGCACCGCCATCGCCATGGCGCAGGAAGGAGGGTTGGGGGTGATCCATCGCAACATGGCAGTGGCGGCCCAGGCAGGAGAGGTCGAGAGAGTCAAAAAATTCGAAAGCGGGATGATTGCCGATCCGATCACGGTGCGGCCGGAGCAAAAGATCGCCGAGGCGAAAGAGATCATGCAGAAGTATGGGATCTCGGGCCTTCCGGTAACCCAAAACGGGCGCTTGGTCGGTATCCTGACCAATCGTGACCTTCGCTTTGAGAAGCGGCTCGACCGGCCGGTGGCCGAGGTCATGACCAGAGAGAATCTCGTTACCGCCAGACCGGGCGTGGAACTCGACGAGGCGAAGGAGATTCTCCAGCGTCACCGAATCGAGAAGCTCCTGGTTGTCGATGAGGGATTCTATCTGAAGGGGCTCATTACCGTTAAAGATATCGAAAAGAAGATTCAGCATCCGTTCGCGTGCAAGGACGAACGCGGACGGTTGCGGGTGGGGGCGGCCGTGGGCCCGGGGCCGGATTGCGAGGAGCGGGTGGAAGCCCTGGTTAAGGCCGGCACGGATGTCATTACCGTGGACACCGCGCACGGCCACTCTAAAAATGTTTTGGATGTGGTACGGCTGCTGCGCCGGAAGTATCCCGACCTGGATCTCGTGGCTGGGAATGTCGCAACCGAGGAAGGAACGCTGGCTTTGATCGAGGCGGGGGTGAACGCGGTCAAGGTCGGTGTGGGCCCGGGCTCGATTTGCACCACGCGCGTGATTTCGGGAGTGGGCGTTCCGCAGCTCACGGCCATTGCCAGCTGCGCCCGCGCCGCGGAGCGACACAACGTTTCGGTTGTTTCCGATGGCGGGATCAAATTCTCGGGCGACATCACCAAGGCGCTCGCCGCGGGCGCCTCTTTGGTGATGATCGGAAGCCTCTTTGCCGGCACGGAGGAAAGTCCCGGGGAGACCATTCTCTATCAAGGCAGGACTTACAAGGTATACCGTGGCATGGGCTCCTTGGGGGCGTTGGGGGAGGGCAGCAAGGATCGGTACGGACAGGCTGGTGTGGAGGACGAAAAGAAATTGGTGCCGGAGGGGGTCGAGGGGCAGATCCCTTATAGAGGCTCCCTCGCTTTCAATATCCACCAGCTCGTCGGGGGCCTGCGCGCCGGGATGGGCTATCTCGGCTGCCGGACCATTCGGGATCTGCGCTCGAAGGCGCGCTTCATCCAGGTGACTTCCGCCGGCCTCAGAGAAGGCCATGTCCATGACGTCTTCATCACGAAGGAAGCCCCCAACTACAGAGCGGAGTAGGCATGAGGCGGGAGGCGCGAGGCTTGAGTAAGACCTCTTACTTTTGCCTGTTGCCTTCCGAGTAACGACCTGTGATTCTCATTCTCGACTTCGGTTCCCAGTACACGCAGCTTATCGCCCGCCGTGTGCGGGAGGCTAAGGTTTACTGCGAGATACACCCCTACCACCTTCCCCTGGAAAAAATCCGTGAGCTTGATCCGAAGGGCGTTATTCTTTCCGGCGGCCCGGCCAGTGTCTATCAAGAAGACGCGCCCAGGCCGCAGCCCGAGATTCTCGATGTTCCTGTGCCTTTTTTAGGGATCTGTTACGGTATGGGCATTCTCAACCTGGCCGGTGGCGGGGAGGTGGCTCGGGCGGATCGTCGCGAATACGGTCCTGCGGACCTGATCGTCGACGACGACTCTGATCTCTTTCACGGCCTGCCCCGGCAGCGGGAGGTGCGGGTTTGGATGAGCCATGGCGACCGGATGACTTCGTTGCCTCGGGGATGGCGGATCCTGGCTCACAGCCTCAACTCTCCGATCGCCGCCTTTGCGAACCCCGAGCGGAAGCTCTTCGGGGTCCAGTTTCATCCCGAGGTGGTCCATACCCCGAGGGGAAAGGAGATCCTGGAGAATTTTCTCTTTCGCATCTGCGGCTGCGAACCCACCTGGACAATGGCCCATTTCATCGAGACTTCGGTGAAGCGGATCCGCGAGCAGGCGGGAAGCGGACGTGTCGTCTGCGCGCTGAGTGGAGGGGTCGATTCGACGGTGGTAGCGACGCTGATCCATCGGGCGATCGGCGACCGCTTGGCCTGCATCTTTGTCAATAACGGGCTGCTTCGCCGAAGCGAGACCGAGCAGGTGTCGAGCCTTTTCGTCGAGCGGTTCGGACGTGGCTTCCATTACGTGGATGCATCGGCACGCTTTCTTGCGGCCTTGAAAGGGGTCGAGGATCCGGAGCAGAAGCGCAAGATCATCGGCCATCTATTCATCCGGATCTTTGAAGAGGAGGCCGAAAAGCTCGGCGATGTCAAGTTTCTGGCGCAAGGGACGCTTTATCCGGATGTGATCGAGTCGGTCTCCTTCGTCGGCCCGTCTGCGACGATCAAGAGTCACCACAATGTCGGAGGCCTCCCGCCGAATATGGTGCTTCAGTTGCTCGAGCCCTTACGCGAGCTTTTTAAAGATGAGGTCCGGCGGCTGGGAACTGAGCTGGGCCTGCCTCAGGAGCTGATCCAGCGCCAGCCGTTTCCGGGTCCCGGGCTAGCCATCCGGGTGCTTGGAGAGGTAACCGAGGAGCGCCTTGAGATCCTGCGCGCGGCGGATGTGATCGTGCTGAGCGAGATCAAAGCCGCCAGCCTATACGAGAAGGTCTGGCAATCGTTTGCCGTCTTGCTGCCGATTAAAACCGTCGGTGTCATGGGCGACGAGCGGAGCTACGAAAACGTCATCGCGCTCCGCGTCGTCGAGAGCCAGGACGGCATGACCGCGGATTGGGTGCCGCTCGATCCCGGACTGTTAGCCAAGATCTCCAATCGCATCATCAACGAAGTGCGTGGCGTCAACCGGGTCGTCTACGACATCTCCTCCAAGCCCCCGGCCACGATCGAGTGGGAGTGATCGCCCAGAACGTTGTCGCGGTTGCTCTGGAGGTAGGATTTGAGAACGCACGCGCCGCAATGAGCTTCACGGTCTCACTTTTCTTATCTCTACGCGAGTGTCGCGGTCGCTGAATCCCGGGTGAAAGGAGTCCGAGCTGGACTGGAGATGATAATAACCTCCGGCCAACTCCAGCGGGTTCAATGGGGAGGGCATCACTCCTTTGAAGTGCTTCCAGTCACGAAACTGAAAATTCTCCCAGGCGTGGTAGATGATGAGCTGCCCTGTTCTTACTGCAGGGGACACCGCCGCCACCGCCTGAAATGAGGTGAGATCGTTATACGCCTCCACGCGGTCTCCGTCTTCAATGCCCCGGCTGCCCGCGTCCTCACTGGAGACGAAGATCAACGGCTCTCCCCGTTGGAGCCTCAGCAGCAGCGGATCGTCGACCTGGCTGGAATGGATGCTCCATCGGGCATGGCCGCCCGTCACCCTGAGGGGATAGTCCCCGCCGGCCTTGGGGTCCTCTTTCTGCACCGGCAACTCTTCGCCGAACTCCAGATACCAGTCGTGGTCGATGTAGAATTGCATGCGCCGTGTCTGGGTGGGATAGGGCTCCTTTCTCTCGATATGCCAGGTGAGCGGCACGAGCGGCTCCCCCGGAGTGACGTCGCACGCATTGCCAATACCGCGAGTGGTTACGCCAAGCCCGGTGGCGGCCACCAGGCCCTTTTCCTTTGCCTCCTCCCAGGACATTTGCTCTACGTTGGTCGTGTTCAGGTAATAGTCCCGCGTCACTCCTTCCTCGTCGTCCTCGGTGTAGACGCCATTGCCGGTCACTCGATCGTACAGGTTGTCCAGGCGCCTGGGGTTGCCGGCCGGATCAGTAAAGCTCAAG
>JACPAM010000167.1 GCA_016180805.1 Deltaproteobacteria bacterium
GCCCGACGCGGCTGCCCAGGCCGCCAGGGGAAGCAGGGCTACGATCAGTCCGCACAGTCCCGTAGTAGCCAGACCCTTTTTCATATCGCTCCTCCTCTCCCCGCTTTTTTAGGCCGGACAATATCCGACAAGATGATCTTAAGTCAACCGGTGGGCCGGTTTTAGCGTAACGATGGATATTTGCTCCGGTCGGAGTAAAGACTCTCCTCCCCTGTTGCCCGCTGGTGAAACTCTGGAAGGTAGAACGAAAGTTTCAAACAGACGCGCCTACGACGGATAGTCGAGACATCGAAGTCTCGCCCCAGCCTAGGTTGATCTGCGGTCTCTTATAGTGCACATATGGTGTGTACACATAGACTTTGGAGGAACCACGGCTATGCTGAAAGAAAAGGTGCTGCCTTAGGCCCAACAATCTAAACAATCTTTTCTGATTTAAGTGCCGCTCACGTTTTGCCGTTCTTATTAGCTACCAGACTTCGCACTGATTAGATCCACCAGCCCCGCAAGTTTACGGCAGTCTTTGCAACCGGTTCGGCCGCGCGGTGGAGTGGACGAATCAAGCAACTCGCGCACGCGCTTGAAAAGCGGTCGAATGGTTGTTGCAGAGTAACTCACGCTTTTTCGAGGGCCAAGAGAATCCTTTTGCGTCTGGAGGCAGTGAAATCCTGCCCGTAGAAGCTGAGAAAGAGAGATTTTCTCAAGGCCGCGGGGGACGTTTCGGTCAACGATTCTTTGGCCGCCGCGGGCAAAGAAACTCATCGGCCCGCGCCAATTGCGCGAGGCGTAGCGTCTGGTACGTTGCCCCCCCTCGCCGACCGGCTACCCGGCCTCGCTACTTCAGCGCTTTCCGTAAAAGCTTGATGGCGTTGGCCGCGTCGTCGGCGCTGTCGAAAGCAAAATAGGCCACGCTTTTTCGCCCCAGGGCGGCTGCTGAGAGGCCGCGCAAATTGATGCCGGCGTCGGCGAGCGGGCGGGTCATCTTAGTGCCCAGTCCCGGCCGGTCCGGACCCTCTACGCGCACCGAATGCAGGCTGTCCGTCGTGCTGAGGCCGGCCTCGGTTGCGGCACGCTTTTGTTTTGCTCCGCTGACCGGGGTCAGGAAAACGACCCCTTTGCCGGGCTTGTCAGGAGCGCGGCGGGAGATAATAAACTCGAGGCTCGCTCCGGCTCCCGCCAAAGCCTCCAATTTTTCAGCCAGTCCGCCCGGGCGGTCGTCGATCTCCGCCGCCCACACGTCTACTTTACGAATAGAATACGGCATGGTCGCACCTCCTTATTCGAGCCGTCCTTTGCGGTGAATTCTAGGCGATATGCAGGAGAGATGACAAGGGCAAAAAGTGCGACTCTAAGCCGCTCCGAGTTCACACTGCGGGAGGTTGGGTGAAGCTCAAAGATAAGGAGGGTGAAGCTACTTCACCCCTAAACCCCCAGGAGTTCCTCGATGCGCGCCTGGTCGAAGCCCAGCACGGCTTCGCCATCGATTAACGTCACCGGCGTGCTCTGATAGCCCATGGCCAGGAGCTCTTTTAGCGCGGCCTGATCCTCACGCACGTTTTTATCGATGAACGAAATGCCCTTTTGAGAAAGAAACTCTTTCTCCTTGTTGCAAGGCCCTCAAGTCGGCTGCGTGTATATGATGACGGTCTTAGCCATTGGCACTCTCCCTTAACCCCTAAACTATCGACCCATGGCAGTAGAGTCAATCCCTTATTCATCCCGTTAGCCGATCCAAACTACCTCCAGGTTCATCTGCCGTGCAGCGTCGCGTTGCCTGCTATCGCTCGTAATAAATGGAATCCGCATTCCGGAAGCAGCCTGGAAGGTTATCAATGAGGCCACATGAATAGCGTCCAAGGTTCTCATTTGGACTTTTTGAAGGAGTTCCTCGCCCTGATTCAGCACGGAGACCTCCACATCTACCAGCTTCCAATAGAGACGGTCTTCTTGGACGCGAGCTAAGATTTTTGGCAGGTCTTGGGCTTCTAGCTCTCCTCTGGATTTCCGTCTCATTAGGGCCGACATCAACTCGACGGGAGTGATGGAAGAGGAAAGAAACGCATGAGTTCGAAGGAGCGTGCGGGCACGCGCCGATCCGGCCTCTTGTATGTAGTTCTTGACCAGGACGCTTGTGTCGAAATAGGCCAAGGTCACCGTTCGTCCCGCTCCTCACTGATCGTCTCAGAGATAGGCTTCCCCTTGATACGAACCGGCGAGCGCCAAACGGGCATTGGTTTTCCGCTTTTCGGACCACAGCGCAGGATCCCCTCGGCCTCTAACCGGCGAATGGTGGCCTCGACCGTCTCGCCCTGTGGCAGCGGCTTAATGACTGCGATCGGCCTTCCCCGTTCGGTCAAGACAACTTCCTTTCCGGCCTTGACCGCCTTAATCGCTTTTGAGAAATTCTGATTTGCTTCGCGCAACCCCAGCCGCATGGGCAACCTCCCCCTTAACGTAGTGATGGTACTACATTAACTCCGCCGCGCCTCGCAGTCAACCCGACCACTTGCACCGAGTGCTCCCAAACCCTCCCCGTATCCCATTCTCCTTCGGGGTGAGCCGTGTTGAGGGACTGACGCCATCTTGAACGGCCGGATGGTCTGAATCGCGACGAAGTCCCGCTCGTTCTGAGTCATTACAGTGGCTCCTATAGAACGGGCCGACAATGCAATCAGCACATCATTTGCCAGACCATAGGCGCTCGCCAT
>JACPAM010000325.1 GCA_016180805.1 Deltaproteobacteria bacterium
CAAGTGCATCGTGAGCCGGCCGGGGTCTTTCGAGCACCAGCCCCATCCCTCGATCCCCGCGCCCCAAAGGGCGAAAAGCCGCTCGAGGGCGGGGCTGGGTTGGTAGGCGGTGGTGATCGAGTACGGCCCGTATTTGTCGACCATCTCCTCCATCTTCGACGCCACCAAATCCAGCGCCTCATCCCAGGAGATGCGCTCGTAGCGGCCCTCCATCCGTTTGCTCCCCGCCACGCGCTTCAAAGGGTACAGGATGCGGTCGGGAGATGTGGGGAGCTTATGGAACGCCCAGGCCATGGGACAGCCGCGAAGCTGGAGGCGATTTTTGATGAGGTCCGTGTCGGTCAACACGGCGTCCTCGCGCCCCACGCCCCGGTTGTAGTGGTCATCCGGCTCGATGGCGGTGATCTTCCCGTTTTTGCGCCGCACTTTGAGGACACAGTGCCCGGCGCCACAATTGATCACGCAACCTGAGTAGATGGTCTCTTCTCCGGAGTGCAGAGCCTTTAGGTTCCCGACCACCTTTTGTCGCGACTCGCTTGCCAGTCTTTGTATCGCTTCCATGTTCGGCTCCATTTCTATTCATCGTTTCGCGTAGCAGCCATCAGCTCTTCCACGGTCTTTGCCTTGAGCACCAGCCGGTCCCTCCCAACCGTTCCCGCAGCAGGCTGGGTCAGCGCTCCTTTATCCGTAAAGGTCGGCGGAAGATCAGGCGCGGCGAACGGGCCGCGCTGCTGCCATAGCTCCAGCACTTTATCCGCATCCCAAGGAACGAGCTGTTTTTTGCCATCCCGGGGCTTGAAGACCACCGACGGTCGAGTAACGCTTCCAGGGGGTAGCCCCTCCAACGTGTCGAGCTCGCCGTATTTCTTCCTCAACCCCTCTACCGGCCCAAAGTCCAGCGCCCGTAGCGAGCAGGCTGTCACGCAGATAGGGACGAGGCCCTCCTCGAGTCGATCGACGCACATAGTGCATTTCTGGGCCTTCTCGTCACGCTTGTCGCTCGCTCCTGGTCGATAAGGACCGCGCCGTATTTGTCTTCTTTGAAAATGGCCTGGTGCGGACAGGCATCCGCGCAGGCGGGATTGTCGCAGTGGTAGCAGTTGATCGCCAAAAGGCCGAGGCGCACATTGGGAAAAGCGCCCTGCTCCCACTGGTAGACACGCATGTATTTGAGCGGCCCAGGCGGAAGGTCATACCACCCTTTGCACGCGATTGTGCACGCGTGGCATCCAGTGCAGCGACTCTGATCGAAGAAAAAACCGTATTGGGCCATCGTCTTTCTCCTTTCTCTTCTCGCATTAGAACTGAGCGGGCCTTGAACGACTTGAACGTTTTGAACGTCTCAAACGGTTTAAGCCATCCAAGCCGTGAGTCTTACATATCCCCTAAGAACATGCGGGGATCGTAGCCGGGCTCTTTTTCGCCATCCTTCTCGGGAACGTATTTCTGGGGATCGCGCTGAAAGGTTGCGCGGCACTTCTTGTCGCAGAAATAAAACACCTTCCCCCAGAATCGCGCCTTTGCACCCGGCGCCACGTTCTCATCGACCTCTTTTTTGCATACAGGATCGACCGCCATGGGTCACCTCCTTATTTTAAGGGTAGTAGGGATGGGCGCCCAGAAAATACAAAGAAAATATGCGCTTTCCAAGCAGCAATGTTTGTGCCACAAAAAAAGTTCCACCTGTACTGAGGAATCTGAGATTGTTTCCTAAAATCGAGAAAGCGGGCCCAACAATTTCTTAAAATCTGCACTGCTTCCTCGATTCATTGCCCCATCACCCTCAATGGGCTTGGGTTTTCCTTATCTCGACACGCGTGTCCCGGTCGCTGAAGCCAGGATAGTTGGCCATCGTGACCGGCCGGATGTGAAAATAGTCTCCGGCCAGCTCGACGGGATTCATCGGGGAGGCCATGACGGTTTTGAAATGGTGCCAGCCGGAAAACTGATAGTTCTCCCACGCGTGGTAGATGATCACCTGGCCGGCCCTGACCGCAGGCGACACCACGGCTTGAATCCGAAATGTCCCCACGTCATTGGCCACTTCCACCGTATCCCCGTCACCTATCCCTCTCGCGGCGGCGTCCCGTTGGCTCACGAACATTACGGGCTCGCCGCGCTGAAGCTGCAGCATCAAAGCATCATCGACCTGGTCGCTGTGAATGCTCCACCGGGCATGCCCCCCGGTAATCCGCAGTGGATAGTCGCCTCCAGCCGATGGAGGATCCTTATGGACCGGCAGATCCTCGCCCAGCTCTCGAAACAGCTCGTGATCGATCAAGAACTGGATGCGGCGCGTGAGCGTCGGATAAGGATCCTTGCGCTCCGTGTGCCAGGTCAGAGGCACCATAGGCTCGCCCGGAATGACGTCGCACGCGTTCCCTATGGAGCGCATGCCCGTGCCCACACCCGTGTACTGGGCCAACCCGCGCTCCTTGAACTCCTCCCAATCCATCGGCTCCACGTTGCTCGCATTCAGAAAGGCATCCCTGGCGATTCCCTCCTCATCATCCTCGTGGTAAAGCCGGCCGAAAGTCACCTTGTCTTCCAGGCCGGCGAAGCGCCGCTCGACGCCGTTGCTATCCTTATAGCTCTCCACCCCGCGCTCCCGTGCCCGCTCCTCGATCTTCCGCGCGAGCAAGCAAAACATCTTCCACTCCCCCAAGGAGTCATAAAGGGGCGCCGCCGCCTGGTTGACGACATGGACGAAAGGCTGGACAGGCGACCCGACCATAAAGGTAGACGTCTTCTCATACCAGGTGCATGCCGGGAGAACGATATCGGAATAAAGAGCCGTGGCATTCCAGCGCCAGTCGATCGAGACCAAAAAACGGAGCTTAGGCAAAAACTTCTCGAGCAGCGTATTCGTGCACCGCGCCCGACGGAGAAAATTGCCCCCCAGGGCGAACATCACCCGGGGCTCCTTATCCAACCCCGGAGCAATAAATTGCCATTTCTTCTCAAACGCCTCACGAACATACTCCCTGATCGGCCGTTTCAGATAAGGATCCCATCCGGGATTCTTTTCGCAGACGTCGAGAATTCCCCCATGAATGTAGTACATGAGCGAGGTCGGCGTGATCCGCCCCGACGCGAAAGACTCGTGCACGTACTCGTAGAGAATCATCTCGTCCGTGTACCCCTCTTCGCGCCACTGGGCGAAGCGCGGATCTGCGCCAGCCGCAGAAAGGATAATCTGGTCGCCGCGCCGCTCCAGGCCGCCGATCGAGGTGTCGAGACCCATCATGGAAAAAGCGCTGTAGGTGGCGCCGCGATGACCGATGTGGCCGCACAGGGCGAACACCAGAACCATCGCCCGCTCGATCAAATCCCCATGGTAAAACTTGCCCCAGTTGTAGGTGCTCATGTTGACGACGCCTTTAGCCGCGGCAATCTCCCGAGCCAACTGCTCGATCAGGCGCGGCGAAGTGCCGGTGACGAGGCTTGCCTGCTCCGGGGTGTAGTGCTGATCCAGGTGACGGCGGAGTTGCTCCATGACCGGTTTTACGACGACGCTGCCTTGCGGGGTCTGGACCTGGTA
>JACPAM010000271.1 GCA_016180805.1 Deltaproteobacteria bacterium
GATTTTTAAATTTGGCTTTTTCGCTCGGTAGAGTTAGCCGCGAGATCGCGATGAGAAAGAAATTACCAGAGACGGCAACTACCGAATCCGACCGACCAAAAGGAGATTCATAATCCTGCCGTTTTCCTGCCAGTCAATTCTTGCCGGCTGAATCGTCGCAATCCCGCCGACGTACTGCGCTCCAGCCCGTACCATCCTGAGCTTTTTAGGTAACGAGCCTGAGGGACTCCCCGATCACCCTTTTTAGGGTGTTCACCTTAGGGGATTAACCTTCCCGCTTCCTCAGGTATCTTCCCGATCTCATTTACGGATTTTACCGGATTGTGATTACCGGGCCGCCGAAGTACGCTCGGCCCCCCAACAGGAGGGCCTGAGATCTCTCTAAGATAGGCAGATTCACGTATCACACTTTGCCGAGGAGGTGAAGGCGATGACTGAACTCCCGAAAAAGCGGGTTTGTTGCGCGATCGTCCTGCTGCCGGTGAGGGCGAGTGGCATCCCTCCCGTTTGGTCCTGTTGGGGATGGAGCCGAACGAGCCAGAACCCGAGTACGGTTACATCCTTCCTGAGGACGCGGCGGCGGGACCATCGGAGGCGCGCAGAATTGTCCGGTTCGTCTGGAAGCCGGACGGTGGCACCGCACGGAGACTGATCGTGCACGGCGCGCTGTGGAATACCCTGGTCATGGTTTTCAGGACCAAGACATTGCTCGGGGTGGTGCGCGGGTTAGCGGCGGAAATCTACCGCTCCTTCGAGCGGCTCTTGCCAGCAATCGGGGCCCATGCGGAGGCAGAGGTGATGGAGGCGGTCTACCAGAAACTGCCGCCGCTCAATTTCTTGAAAGGATTGCTCGAAGCTCTTCCTCAGGCGCGTCGCGTGGCGCTTTTTGTTCTCTCCGTGCGCGGGGTTTTCTGGAGCGATTGCGGATTGCCCCGCAACGTCCAGAGCGCCCTCATGAAGACGGGCTACCAGCCGCCGGACTACGAGACCGAGCAAAATCCTCCCGCACACGTCGCTCGGCAACCCATCTTTTCCAAGTTAGTACGGAAAACTCAGTAGAAATGCTTTGGGGCTAGATATCGCCGAGCGCGACCCGGCACCCGTGCCGATTTTTTGCCAGGGAATTAGGTTTTTATTTGTCTGGTGGTGCGCCCGCCGAGAATCGAACTCGGACTTAGGGTTCCGGAGACCCTCGTGATATCCTTTTCACTACGGGCGCCCAAGATTTTGTACCACCCGCTCTAGGACGAGTCAAACTTCCCTAGACAGCTTTCTACCGTCTGGGATTCCCTGGCAACTCCCAAATCGCTATGCTAGCTAAAGGAACGTGAAGATTCGCGCGCCCGCAAAGGTCAATCTCTATCTTCGCATCGTGGGAAAAAGGGAAGACGGCTACCACCTTCTGGACACGGTCATGGTTTCGGTGAGCCTCTACGACGAGCTGGAGATTCGAAGGCCCCGGCCCGGGCAGCGCGCAAAGCGGCGTCTCACGGTGACGTGCGATCATCCTTTGGTGCCGTCCGGGAGGAGAAATCTGGTTTACCAAGCGGCCTCGCGCCTGCTTCACAGCAAGAGGATCCGTAGCCCGGTTGACATCCACATCCGCAAACGGATTCCCGTTGGGGCTGGTTTGGGCGGGGGCAGCAGCGACGCCGCTGCGGCATTGGTCGGTCTCAATCGATTTTTCCGTCTCGGTTTGAAGCGCGCCGAGCTGCTTACTCTGGCTGCCTCGCTGGGCGCCGACGTGCCTTTCTTTGTCAGCGGTCGCCCGGCACGGGCGGGGGGGATTGGCGAACGGTTAAGAGCGATCGCTGCAGTGCCCAGGCTCTGGATGGTGATTCTCTATCCCGGCTTTCCCGTATCTACCCGCTGGGTGTATGAGAACTATCCTTTTAAGTTGACAAAAAATATTGAAAATACTAGCATTAATTTTTCTCGGAAGGGCCCTGCGGAGCTTACGAGTTTCCTGGTCAATGACCTGGAAAAAGTGGCCATTCGCCGCTATCCCCTGATCGGTCGGCTCAAGCGGAGGCTGGTCGAGGAAGGGGCGGCGGGGGCTCTCATGTCGGGGAGTGGGTCGTCGGTCTTTGGCATCTTTTCAACGGGGCAGCAGGCCAGGAGTGCGTTTCGGCACCTGCACAAGGACAGGGGCGTAGAGGCGTTTCTGGTACATACTTTGAGCTGAGCGAACGGCAGGTCCAGACGTCCACCGGGTCCAGCAGCAGACTGAGTGCAAAGGAGGTCCCTATGGAGGTCACCGAGGTTCGGGTCTACCCGGTCGACGAAGAGAAGCTCCGGGCTTATGTGACGATAACTTTTGATCACTGCTTCGTAGTGAGGGACCTTAAGATTATCCAAGGCACGAGCGGACTTTTCGTCTCCATGCCGAGCAAGAAGCGGAAGGATGGTACCTATAAAGACATCGCCCATCCCATCAACAACGAAACCCGCAGGATGATCGAGGAAAAGATCATCGCGGAGTATCAGAAGGCGTTGGCTGAGGGAGGCGGGCGCAGGGCGTTAGGTGGGGAATAAGGATTTATCCCGGGGGTTGCACGAGCTTCTTTGCGAAGGAGTTCGGGGTTGGGCGGTCGCCAAGCGGTAAGGCCCCGGACTTTGGATCCGGTATCGAAGGTTCGAATCCTTCCCGCCCAGCCAGATTCAATTTCCCATTGACCCGCCAGACCTCCGAGTGGCGTTCGGCCCGTAGGGGCAATTTTTTATACCGTCGTTGCCTATGGATGAGATGGGAGAGCTGAAGATTTTCGCGGGGAATTCGAACGTTCCCTTGGCCCGGGAGATCGCCCAGTTTCTCGACGTTCCCCTGGGCAAAGCCGTCGTGGAAACCTTCAGCGACGGGGAAACGAAAGTTGAGATTAAGGAGAATGTCCGGGGCGGCGATGTTTTTGTTATCCAGTCGACTTCTGCTCCCGGGAACGACCATCTCATGGAGCTGCTCTTCATGTTGGATGCTTTCAAGCGGGCCTCAGCCAAGAGGATCACGGCGGTTATCCCCTACTACGGCTATGCCCGTCAGGACCGCAAGGTGTTACCGCGAGTCCCCATTAGCGCGAAGCTGGTCGCCGATTTGATCACGGCGGCGGGAGCCTCTCGGATTTTGACCCTCGATTTACACTCCGGGCAGATTCAGGGGTTTTTCAATATCCCCGTGGATAACCTTTATGCGACCCCGGTGCTCCTGGAGTACCTGAAGCGACAACTCAACCGCGATGAGGTCACGGTCGTCTCGCCCGATGCTGGTGGTGTGGAGCGGGCGCGCGACTTCGCCACCCGACTCAACACCTCTCTGGCCATCATCGATAAGCGGCGCGTGGGGCCCAACGTCGTAGCGGAGATGAACATCATCGGTGAGGTCGAAGGGCAGGTGGCGGTTCTCCTGGATGATATGGTAGACACAGCGGGGACCTTAACGATGGCGGCGGAGGCGCTGCGAATGGCGGGGGCCAAGAAAATTCTCGGCTGCTGCACGCATGCGGTGCTCTCGGGGCGGGCGGTTGAAATGATCGAAGCGTCGCCGCTGGAGGAACTGATCGTCACCGACTCGATCCCGCTCAAGCCGGACGCCGGGAGATGCAGGAAGATCAAGGTGCTCTCGGTAGCCCACCTGATAGGGGAGGCCATCCGTCGCACCCACCAAGAGCAGTCCATCAGCTCCCTATTTGTTTGAGTTACCGTTTTTTGGATCTCTGTCCCGAGGAGGTGAGATTCGTTGGAAACCATTGAGATTCACATGGAACCGCGCGAAACGGACGGAAAGCAGAAGGCCAAGAGACTGCGCCGCGAAGGCAGACTTCCGGGAATCTTCTACGGTCCCAAGGCCCAGCCGATTTCGTTGCAGGTCGATATGAAAGAGTTTGTGACCCGCGTCGGCGGTCTCGAAGGCTCGCATCTCATTCGCATCAAGTCGGCGTCCCCGCTTTTGGCGGACAAGGTGGCGTTGCTGAAGGAGATGCAATTCCATCCGATCACGGGAAGGGTCATCCACGCGGATTTCTACGAGGTCGACCTGACGGAGAAGATCCAGGTTAATATCCCGCTCCATTTCGTGGGCAAGGCGGTTGGCGTTGTGCGCGGTGGTATTTTGCAGCCGATTGTCCGCGAGATCGAGGTCGAATGCCTGCCCATGGATATCCCCGAGTATATCAACGTCGAAGTCTCGTCTCTGGATATCGGCGATGCTCTCCATGTCACCGACTTGTCGATTCCGGCCGGGGTCGTGCCCATCTATGAGACCAACTTGACGTTGGTGACCGTCGTGCCGCCAACGGTTGAAGAGGTTCCGGCGGCGGCCGCTCCTGTGGCGGCCGAGGTGGCGGAAGGGGCCGAGGTGGCGCCTGGAGAAAAGGAAGAGAAGGAGGAAGGGGAGGAGGACGAGAAGGCTTAGCCTTCTCTGGCGTCCGGTGCTGTTAGGATTTCTTCGGTGAAGCTCGTCTTGGGTTTGGGCAATCCGGGGAAGGAGTACCAACGCACCAGACACAATATCGGTTTTCTGGTCGTCGACCTGGTCGCCTCCGAACGAAAGGTTCCGATCAGGCGAAAAAAGTACCGGTCCCTGATCGGCGAGTTGCCGGTGGACGGCGAGAAGGTCCTGCTCGTGAAGCCGCAGACCTTTATGAACCGCAGCGGCGACGCGGTGCAGGACCTGGTCCGTTATCTCAAGGTGAAGGTCCAGGACCTGGTCGTCATCCACGATGATTTGGACCTGCCGTTCGGTCGTATCCGGATTCGCTCTCGCGGCAGCGCCGGGGGGCATCGCGGCGTGCTTTCGATCCTGGAGGCCCTGGGCGAGGAAGGTTTTTTCAGAGTTCGAGTCGGAATCGGGCGACCCCCCCCCGGCGTCGATCCGACGGAGTATGTTTTGCAAAGTTTTTCGGCGGCCGAGGCTCCCATGTTGGGGGATGTGGTCGCGCGGGCGGCGGAAGCTGTGCAGTGTCTCCTTGAAGAGGGTTCGCAAAGGGCGATGGAAAGATTCAATCGGGCAGAATAAGGGGTAGGATGCCCGTGACACCGCTCGTGATGCGCGGCCCTCGTATGGGGCGAATTGTAAAGCGACGCTTGCTGTGGTAGTAGTGAAGCTCAATTTTAAGAGAGGATCTGACCGTGGCTTTTTATGAGACTCTGTTCATCGTCCACCCCGATCATGGCGGACGCGTCAAAGAGTACGTCGAGTCGTACAAGGGATTGATCGAAGGCGTGGGGGGTACCCTCCAGCAGGTGGAGGAGTGGGGGTTGCGAGACCTGGCCTATACGATCGCGAAGCAGTCCAAGGGATTTTACACTCTAGTGCGATATCGCTCGACTGCCCGGGCCGTTGAGGCAGTGGAACGGACGATGAAGCTCAGCGATGGGGTGCTGCGCTATCTGACCGTGCGATTGGACGAGAGCGTAGATCAGATTCCGCCACCTGCGCCCAGGGAGGCCGCTGAACAGTCCAAAGCCGACTCCGAGGAGGATTCCGCAAAACCCGGCACGCGCTCCTAGGTCTTCGCGCCAGCGGGGCATGCGCGTCCGGTGGGATAGTACGACAGTGAGGTGCGACTGAGCTATGAATCATAGGGCATCAGCTCCGAGTCCAACCCGTGAGCGGGGGGAAGAAGAAAAGGGCCCGGCCCGGCGCCGTCCCATGTTCCGTCGTAAGGTGTGTCGATTTTGCGCGGACAAAGGGCTCAAGATCGACTACAAGGATACGAGGGTGTTGACCCCGTTCGTCACAGAGAGGGGAAAAATCACGCCCAGCCGCATTACCGGCAACTGCGCAAGTCACCAGAGGGAGCTCACCATCGCGATCAAGAGGGCCCGCGACGTGGCCCTGCTTCCCTTCAGCACGGTCAAAAGCTGAGGCGGCCCGTCCGGCTTTAACCCGGTGCTTATGAGCCGGCTGGAACCCATGAAGAGCTTTGTTCTTGCCTTGGCCTCCACCGCCGTGCTGTTTCTTTCCGGCGTGGCCATCCCGCTCGTCGGTTTTTTGTTGATTCCGCTCGTGCCGCAGCCCGCCTTGGCCTTTGGGCTGAAATACGGGCGCCTCCAGGGCGTCGGGTTGCTTGCGCTCGGAACCGTTCTCTTCCTGTGGCTCGCCGGAAAAGGCCTGGCTCTGGGCTTTGGCCTCGTGGCTGTGATGGTCATTTTGCTGTACGGCTCATTAGGCAAGGGAAAATCGATCGAGTCGGTGGTCGCCGAGACCGCCGCCGGCATGCTCGCCGCGGTCTCGGCCGTGTTGGTGTATCAGTTTGGCTCTTTCGAGGGGGCGCGGGAAGTCATCCGGTGGGCGCTCAGGGGAAATCTGGAGCTTTCCGTACGGGTTTATGAGCAGATCGGGTTTTCAAAGGAGAGCATGGCGGCCCTGAGGGAGCGCGCGCCCCAGCTGATCGAGATCGTCCTGCAGATCCTGCCGGCCCTCGCCTTTGTGGGGTTTGGGGTCATCATCCTGATCAATGTCTTTTTTCTTCGCCGTCGCTTTCCCGAGCGCGATCTGATCGTGCGGGCCGGAGATCTCCGGGAGTGGCGCTCCCCTGAGCCCTTGGTTTGGTGTTTTATCGTTTCTGGCTTTGCGCTTTTTCTACCCGGATGGCAGGCGCTAAGAATTTTGGCCTTGAACTTTTTCCTGGTCATCGCTGCGTTTTATTTCTTTCAGGGGCTTGCCATCGTGGCGTATTACTTTCATCATAAGAACGTTCCGGTCGTGTTGCGGAGCTTGGCTTACGCGCTTATTATCTTGGAGCAGATCGTAGCTCTACTCGTGGTCGGGCTCGGTCTTTTCGATCTTTGGGGTGATTTTCGGCGCTTGAAGAAGAAGGATCTGAATCCCAGCCGAGCCTCGTAACTATTTAAACGATCTGAACGGTTGGAACGTTTCAAACGTTTAAGTTGTTCGAGCCGTTTGGCCGAAGGAGAAAAAAATGGAGGTTATTCTAAGGGAGGATATCTCGAACCTGGGCAAGATGGGGGACGTCGTGCGGGTGCGCGACGGTTACGCACGAAACTACCTGTTGCCGCGCGGTTTGGTACTGGTCGCCAACAAGAAGAACCTGAAAGTCTTCGACCACCAGAAGCGGGTGGTCGCGGCTGCGAAAGAGCGTGTCCAAAAGCGCGCGCAGAGCTTGGCCGAAAAGTTAGCCGAGCTCACCCTGGTATTCCCGATGAAGAGCGGGGAGGAAGGGAAACTGTTTGGCTCCGTGACCAACATCGACATCGAAAAAGCGATCAGAGCGAAAGGCTTCGAGATCGAGCGCCGAAGGATTCAGCTCGCTGACCCGATCAAAACCCTGGGGGAATTCGCGGTCCCCATCCGCCTTGGAGCGGACTTGACGCCCTGCGTGAAGGTCTCGGTGGTCCCCGAAACTACCTGATTTTGCTGCCAGAACACTTACGACTCGGACGACGTCGTGTTGGTTCTGCCCACCAACTGACCGCTGTGGTCCCGCCGGTCAGGTTTTCTCCTGTTCGGGTTCGGTTTTCTTCTCCGGCTTCTCGTAGAACGAGGCGGCCACGAACAGGACGACGATGGCCAATCCGGAGAAGGTGTAGAGAAAGAACGGGAGCATAGAACCGGCGCTTGCAATAAGGTCTCCCCAGTAGAGCAAGAAGGCCAAATAATAGGTGAACAGGTAGGTGATGAGGAGACAGAGCTTGGTTCGCTCCAGGAGGAGGAAGGGGATGATCAGCACGATGTAGAAAAACACCTGCCAAATAGAGATGAGATGATTGGGCAAGCCCAAGTCGATTAGCGTTTCAACGTCGAACATAGTCTTTCTCTCCTACCTTTGCATCACGCTTGGCCCCGTTGAGCGGAACCCTCGGGGGGCCCGGATTCTCTCGGGACGTGAACCAGGGGCATCATGGACATCAAACACGCTACAATATAAGAAGTCGCATGAAGCCGTCCGGCTATCTTTAAGGCAGGCGGGAGGAAGATGTCAATCACTCAGATGCTCCGGGCGCAGGGTCTGGACCGCGTCCAGGGAAGAGTCCTGGTCGTTGTGGCAGGAATTCTCTGGAGCCTGGCCGGTGTATTCATCAAGCTCCTGGCGCTTCACCCGCTCACCATCGTCTTTTACCGGAGCCTTTTCGCCGCCCTGTTTTTCTCGCTTTTCATCCGCCGCCAGCGGTGGACCCTGAGCCTTCCGCTGTTCGCTTCGATGGCAAGCTACACGGCCGCGATCAGCTCCTTCGTGTGGGCCAACAAGCTCACCACAGCGGCCAACGCGATCATTTTACAATACACCGCGCCGATCTTTGTGTTTGTCTTTGTTCGCCTGCTCTTCCGCGAGCCGATCAAGAGACTCGACCTGACAACCTTGCTTTTCGGGATGATCGGTTTGGCAATCATCTTCTCGGGGAACCGCGGCGGCGCGGATGCCGAGGGCGTGATGGTTGCTCTGCTCAGCGGCTTTCTTTTTTCTTTGTACATGGTCAACCTGAGGTTTCTGCGCCGGCTGAGCCCGGCATTCCTCACCTTCATGAACAATCTAGCCTGTAGCCTTATCCTGCTCGCAGTGGTCAAGTCGCTTCATCTCTCGTGGAGAGAGGCGGTCGCCCTGCTTATCATGGGCGTGGTCCAGCTCGGCATTCCCTACTTCCTTTTTTCCAAAGGCCTGGAAACGATTCCCGTCCAGGAGGCGTCCCTGATCGTTCTGATCGAGCCCGTGCTCAATCCCGCTTGGGTAGCCCTGGCGGTGGGGGAGATACCATCCCAGGCTACCTTCGTCGGCGGGGGGTTCATTGTCGGCAGTTTGGCGGTCCGCTACCTGTGGCTCGCCTTGCACCGGCCCATTCCTCCGAAGGCTCCTCGGGGGCCGAGTTATTAGGCCGCGGCCGATGGACTGAGCTCCCTCGGGAAGCGCGCTCTCGGCTGCGGCCGATGTGTTCGCGACATGAGTCGGGCTGTTTGTAAACGGACGTCCGCAGCCTCGCTCGCCCCGTAGAGTATGGTGTTGACCACGGTGACGGTTCCTCGACCGTACACTTACTCAACGGGGCTCGCGCTTCCCTCGGTCGCGGCCAATTTATTTACGAAGGAGGATGCGACCATTATGGATTGGGGGATGCAGAACCGGTTGGCCAGAATCATCAAACCCGAGGACGGCAGGGCGGTGATGCTGGCGGTAGATCACGGCTATTTCCTCGGGCCAACCAGCGGGTTGGAGGAGCCGCGCAAGACCATCGAGCCGCTCCTTCCCTATGCCGACTCGATCATGCTCACCCGCGGGGTTTTGCGGACCTCGGTGGACGCGCGCTGGGACCGACCCGTAGTGCTGCGGGTATCGGGGGGAACGAGCATCTTGAAAGAGCTTTCCAACGAAGACATCACGGTTTCGATCGAGGATGCGATCCGCGTGAACGCATCGGCGCTGGCCCTGTCCATTTTTGTCGGCGGGGAATTTGAGAAAGAGACACTGGTGAATCTGGCCAAGCTTGTCGATGAGGGCGAACGCTGCGGCATCCCGGTGCTGGCGGTGACCGCCGTGGGTAAAGAGATGGCTCGGGACGCCCGCTATCTGGGTCTGTCCTGCCGCATTGCCGCGGAATTGGGTGCCCATGTGGTTAAGACCTACTATTGCGAAGATTTTGAGAGCGTGGTGCAGAGCTGCCCTATTCCCGTGATTATCGCCGGCGGCAAGAAGACGCCGGAGATGGAGGCCTTGGAGCTTACCTTCAACGCCGTCAAGCACGGGGCCGTAGGCGTGGACATGGGGCGAAATATCTTTCAGTCCGATTGTCCTGTCGGCATGATCCGGGCCGTGCGCGCGATCGTGCATGAGAAAGCCTCTGTGGAAGAAGCCCGCAAGATCTACGAGGACGCAAAGGGGTTGAAGGCCCGCAGGGCCGCCGCGAGTTAACTCAATTTCGGTTCAAACCGTTCCAGACGTTCAACACGTTTAAACCGTTGAACGATTTGAACTGCTCCTTGGAACCGCCTAAGGAGTGTTCATGAAGCTTAACTTCACTCTTTCTGGTGAAAGTCGGGACCCGGTCCTCAAGTCCGAGGGGGACGAGGAGGAAGGCCGCAGACGATGGACTAGGCTCCCTCGGGGAACGCGCTCTCGGCTGCGGCCGATGGGTTCGTGCCATGAGTCGTGCCGTCTGTAATCGGACGTCCGCAGCCTCGCTCGCGCTCCCCTCGGTCAATCCATGAGAGTCGCGATGTATTACAACAACCGGGATGTGCGTCTCGAGGAGATGCCCCGGCCGAAGATCGGTCCTGGAGAGCTGCTCGTGCGCATCCGGGCAAGCGGCATCTGCGGCACCGACGTCATGGAGTGGTACCGCGTGCACAAGGCTCCCCTGGTCTTGGGCCACGAGATTGCCGGCGAGATCGCCGACGTTGGGGAAGGGGTAGAGCGGTACCGGGTTGGCGATCGGGTCTTTGTCTCCCATCACGTGCCGTGCAATCGCTGCCGCTATTGTCTTGGCGGCCACCATTCGGTCTGTGACACGCTGCGCCAGACCCGCTTCGAACCGGGCGGCTTCGCGGAATACATTCGCGTCCCCCGGATCAACGTCGGACTCGGAACCTTTCTCCTACCTGCCGAGATGTCGTTCGAAGAGGGCTCCTTCATCGAGCCTTTAGGGTGCGTCGTTCGGGGACAGAGGTGGGCTAAGCTCCAGCCGGGACAGAGCGTCCTGGTGATCGGGAGCGGCATCTCCGGCCTCCTTCACGTGCAGTTGGCCCGCGCGCGCGGTGCCTCCCTGGTTGTGGCCACCGATGTCAGCGATTATCGTCTGGGCATGGCCAAGCGCCTGGGCGCCGATTGCAGCCTCCACGCCTCCGAGGATGTGCCCGCGCGGCTGAAAAGGATCAACGAGGGGAGGCTTGCGGATCTCGTCGTCGTCTGCGCAGGCACCATGCCGGCGGTCCAGCAGGCCGTTCAATGTGTGGAGCGCGGCGGGACTCTCCTGTTCTTTGCCCCGACGGCGGCAGGCGTGGAGGCACCGATCCCGCTGTTCGATTTCTGGCGCAACGAAGTCACGATCGCCACCTCTTATGCCGCAAGCCCCGATGAGATCCGCGAGGCGATCGAATTAATCCGGACTCGGCAGGTGCGGGTCCAGGAGATGATCACCCACCGGCTCGGTTTGGCCGAGACCGGGCTTGGCTTTCAGCTCGTCGCGCGTGCGGGGGATTCGCTGAAAGTCATCATTGAACCGCACCGCTAGCCTGTTCCCGCCCCACCCGGCTCGCAGTTCTGTTATCTTTCTCGTAATTTGTCATTTTCACCCCCAGGTATCAACTTTTGTCAGTTTTTGTCGCCCAGAATACCCTGTTGAAGCCTTTTTGGAAAACAAAATTCCTTAAAAAACAGCCACTTTTAATTTCTTGATATCTGGCACAACCCTTGCATTTTGTTGCGCGGAGGGCTTAGTGCATGAATAACAACAATACCGAAATTCGGCTAATAACCCTTGCCGAGGCGGCATCGCTCCTCCAAGTTTCCAAGCGAACCCTTCTCAGAATGATCCAGAAGAAGGAGGTGCCAGCGTTTAAAGTGGGCGGTCAATGGCGCATTCGCGAGAGCCAGTTCAAAGATTGGGTGGAGAGTAAAGCCAATTGACTTCCCTATACCGGCATGACTCCGCGTCTCCTTTTCGGCAGCTCTTCCTTTTTCTCCCTCAGCGCTGCGAAACCTTGGATCAGGTGTTTTCGGGTCTCCTAAGGATCGATGACGACGTGGAGGAACTGCTTGGCAAGAGCCGGTTCAGAAAATGTGTTGAAGACAAGGAAGGCCTGGAGACGTCATGTCGAAGAACAGCAAGCAAGACTTTGAAGTCTCCCGAGCGATCAGTTTCTTAGGTTCACTGCTTTTCCCAACTCTCGTAACGGTATGCCGACTTAGCAGACTTACCCCTCCCCCTACCGACATCGATCTCATAGCACCAGCGCCGGGTCTTTTCGCTACCTCAGGTCAGGCGATTCAGCGCAGAATGCCCCTGCCTGTCGGGGAAGTCAGCCGCAGCGGTCGCGTTTTTCATCGTCGATAGTAAAAACGTCGTAACCGGAAATGAAGCTGGCGTTTACACTACGAACACGCTTTTTGATCGCTCTTGTCCTCGTTGGTACCGTTCCGCTCGGCTTGCTTGGATTCGGCATCGCCTGGTTGGACAGTAAGGTGATCAGTGAACAGTCTGCTCGAGAGCTGACAGGGATTGCCCGGGGCCTTTCCGGCCAGATCGATGTTTATATCCAGGGGCTTCTACAAAACACGCGCGCAATGGCTAGCCATCCGGGAATCGTCGGCATGAACCCGGCACAGCAAGGCATGGTCCTCAAGGAGATCCTCCGTTACTATCCCGATTTTGCGCAACTTACGACTTTTGATAGCTCGGGAGTTCGTCGCGTGTCTTCTCATGCTGATGATGAGCACTCGGCTGTAACCAAGGGTTCTTTTCAGAGCGCACTGAAAAGCGGTAGTCAAAGTTGGGAGGTGACACACGCGTTCCGCTCAGATGGTCCTCTGCTCCTGATCTATACGCCGATCCGGGATAGCCAGCAACAGGTCGTCGGAATTCTAGCCGCTGTTGTCAATTTGCAGCAATTATCCGCCGCCATCGGAAAGATCCCCTCCGGCGAAAAGGGCCAGGCGTTTGTCCTTGACAAAGATGGGCAATTCCTGGTCCATCCGGATGCAGGCGCAGTTCAGACACCTTTTTATTACTCCTGGTTAGGTGTTCAAACCGGCCGGCATCTAGCGGGTCCCGGAAAAGTCAGATACTCGCTCGGAGGAGAGTCCTTTATTGCCGGGTTTGCCTTGGTCCCTGAACTAGGGTGGACTGTCGTAGTTGAGCGGCCTGAGTCGCAAATTCTTATCCCCGCCAGGCAATCGTGGCGCATAGCTCTCCTTGGCTTGGCGGCAAGTTCTTTCCTGGCCCTGCTGGGTGCCGCGATATTGTCTGGCAAGCTCAGCCGTCCTGTGGCCGAGCTTGCCCGAGCTGCAAAAGAACTGGCCGCCGGCAATCCCAGTATGCCCTTGCCAACCAGCGCAGCTCAGACCAGTGAGCTTGGTACCTTGGTTCGGTCATTTGGCGTGATGCGCCACGCGGTGGAGGTGCGAGAGCGCGCTCTCAAGGCGAGTTACAACGAGCTCCAGATTCTCCACGAAATTAGCCTGAGCGTTTTAAATACATTGGATCTTCGAAGTGTCCTAAGTACGCTCCTCAGCAAGACTCTTTCCTTGGGCTCCTTCGATGTCGGTATCGTGTGGCTTTTGGACCGGAGCGATCAGAACCTGGAGCCGGTGGTCTGTCAGGGCTTGCACCACCCGGAGGAGATTCACAGGCACCCCGTGGGGGGCCCACCCTTGGAACGGAGCCTCCAAGCGGCCGTGAATTGCATGGAGCCCTTTGTGCTCGGGCGGGTGCAGGGAGATGCGGCGATGGGGAGCCTTGGAGATGAAGGAATCCAAGCGGCCGTTTTCCTGCCTCTCCGCGCGGAGGCAGAGGTTCTCGGGGTGGTTCAACTTGGCTCCCGCGCAGCGCGCGCTTTCAACGAGTCCGAGATCCGGCTTCTCAAGGCCATTGGCAACCAGATTGGTATTGCCGTACAGAAGGCCCGGCTCTTTGAGGAAGTCCAGCGTCGGGCGGAGAAACTTGGCGTCCTAACTGAGCTTACGCGTCTGCTGACCTCTTCCTTGAGTCTACAGGAGGTATTTGACTTCGTCGTTCAATCGGCAGGCAAGCTTCTGCGCGCGAAAATCACGCAGCTTTGGACTCATGACGAAGGTCGCCAGGAATTCAGGGTTCGGGCTATCTACAATGATCGTCAACAACACCCGGGAACGGCTGACCTGCATCTTCCGGTCGAACCTGGCACAGGGCTGATCGGTGAAATTATCAGTTCGAAGGCTGCGGAATACATCTTTGATATTCGAGAAGACCCGCGCTGGTTTGATAAGCAGGCGGCCGAGAAGCTGGAACTTGTTTCGTTTGCGGGGATACCGATCGTTATGGGGGAGCGGGTGGTCGGAGTCCTCGGGATCATGATGGACCGCCTCCATGGGTTTACGGATGAGGAAAAGAATCTGCTGAAGATTTTTGCCGATCAGGCCGCGGTGGCCCTGGAGAACGCGCAGTTGTTTGAGGAAATCATGGTCTCCAGGAAAGAGCTACAGCGGGCGAACGAAGCCATCTCGCTGAAGGCGGAGGAGTTAGCTCGTTCCAATACGGAGCTAGAGCAGTTTGCGTACGTGGTCTCCCACGATCTTCAGGAGCCTCTGCGAATGGTTTCCAGCTACGTGCAGCTCTTGGCGAGGCGCTATCGAGCAAAGCTGGATTCGGATGCAGATGAGTTCATCGCTTATGCCGTGGAAGGGGCCAAACGCATGCAGCGTTTGATTCATGACCTTTTGGCCTATTCACGCGTGGGGACTCGAGGTAACGAATTCAAGCCGACGAACTGCGAAGCCGTGTTGGGGCGCACTCTGTTTAATTTGAAAGCCGCTATCGAGGAGTGTGGCGCGGTGGTCACGCATGACCCTTTACCCACGGTAACGGGTGACGGAATGCAGTTGGAGCATCTCTTTCAGAATCTGATTGGGAATGCGATCAAGTTTCGCAATCAGGAGTCGCCCCGAATTCACCTGTCGAGCGAGCGAAAAGATGGGGAGTGGTTGTTCTCGGTTCGGGACAATGGAATCGGCATCGATCCGCAGTACGCCGAGCGTATCTTTGTGATTTTCCAGCGGCTGCACGGTCGAGAGGAGTATCCTGGAACGGGGGTGGGGCTGGCGATCTGCAAGAAGATTGTGGAGCGGCATGGCGGCCGGATCTGGGTAGAATCCGAGATCGGGAAGGGTGCAACGTTTTCTTTTACCATACCGGCGAGCGATGTCGCGTGAGCAGGTAAAATACTATGGCGAGTGAGTTCGAGGCTAGATCGGTGGAGATTTTGCTGGTGGAAGACAACCCTGGGGACGTGCGGCTGACGATGGAGGCTTTGAAGGAAGGCAAGATGCTCACCCATGTGAGTGTGGTGGGTGATGGAGTTGAGGCCTTGGCCTACTTGCGCAGGCAAGGGAAGCATACGGACGCTGCTCGTCCGGATCTTGTTCTCTTGGATCTCAATCTGCCAAAGAAAGACGGCCGCGAGGTCTTGGCCGAGATCAAGCGTGACGCGGGCTTAAGACGTATTCCGGTTGTAGTCCTGACAACCTCGTCGGCCGAGCAGGACATCGTGAGGGCTTACGATCTTCATGCCAACTGCTATGTCAATAAACCGGTTGATCTCGAGGAATTCGTGAAAGTCGTGAAATTGATTGAGGCCTTCTGGTTCACGGCGGCGAAACTACCGTCTAGTGAGGCGATGAGATGAGCGATCGGCCGATTCGAGTCCTCCTCGTAGAAGACAACGGCGAAGATGCCCGCCTGGTGCGTGAAGCGCTTCGCGAGGTGAGAAACACTCGGTTTGAGCTTGTGCATGCGGAGCGGCTGAGCGAAGCGCTTCGACGTCTCAGTGACGATCGCTTTGATGTCGTTTTGTTAGACCTATCGCTGCCGGATGGGGAGAAACTGGATACAGTAGTCCGCGTGCACGGACACGCGAAGGCCGTCCCCGTTGTTATCTTGACTGGTTTTGACGACGAGGCTATGGCAGTCAAGGCTTTGCGCGAGGGCGCCCAGGACTACTTGGTCAAGGGGGAACTCGACGGAAATTTGCTGGCCCGCGCCATGCGCTATGCTATCGAGCGAAAGCGTACGGAGGAGGAGATTCAACGTCACCTGCAGCGCATTACTTTTCTGCGCGATATGAGCTTGGCCACGACCTCGACCTTGGATCTGCGGGGTGTGTTGGACATCCTTCTGGAAAAGATCGAGCCTCTTTTGCCCTTCTCGGCAGTTACCGTTAGGCTGCTCAACCGGGAGACCGGACAGCTAGAGCCAATCGCTTGCCGTAGTCTTGACGAGGACGAATGGAAAGCGGCGACCCGGGGAGCCGACGCGAGCCTTTCCAGGGTGTTGCCCGCAAGCCATGCACCAGCGAAGATTCCCAATTTGCAATCAGACGCACGGTCCTTAGCTCCGGATTTCGCACGGAAACATGGGCTGGTTTCCGGGCTTCGGACTCCGTTGATCGTTAAAGGGGACGTCCTAGGGGTCTTAACGTTCATCACCAAAGAGGAGCACGATTTCGGTGACGATGAGGTCAACTTCCTGCTCACGCTCGCTGGGCAAGCCGCTACAGCCATTCATAATGCCCAGCTCTATGAAGACATGACTCGGCTGGCCGCCGAGCTGGCGACCTCCAACCGCGTCAAATCGGAATTTTTGAGTTGCATGTCCCACGAGCTTAGGACCCCGCTCACGGCCGTGCTGGGTTACTCGGCGATGATCCAGGATGGTTTGCTTGGAAAAACTAACCCCGAGCAGGAGAAAGCACTCGGGATGGTCCAGAGGCAGGCCGATGATCTGCTGACGATGATCAACGGCATCCTGCAGGCCACGCAAATTGAAGCCCGCGTCGTTAGAGCGGAGTTCGATGCAGTGGATGTCGTGAATTTGCTGGACGAGATCAAGTCGGCCTATGTTTATCCTTTCGGTTATCCTTTAGGTAACGATGTTGCATTGCGCTGGGATTACCCTTCCACCCTTCCCCTCATACAGACCGACAAGGGTAAACTCAAGCAGATTCTGCAAAATCTCATCAACAACGCGATCAAGTTTACGGAGCAGGGGACGATAAGCGTCTCGGCCCGGCATTATTTGGAAGCTGAAACCGTTGAGTTCCGGGTAGCCGATACGGGCATCGGCATTGCCAAGGAGTTACAGACCGTTATCTTTCAGATGTTTCAGCAGGTCGATAGCTCGGAAACCCGGAACCATGGTGGGGTGGGGCTTGGGCTTTACATCGTAAAGAATTTCACGGAGCTGCTCGGGGGAAAGGTTGACCTCGCAAGCGAGCCTGAGAAGGGGTCGATTTTCACGGTAACGTTTCCGGTTGCGAATGGCGAAGGGTAGCCATGGCATTTGTACGGTCCCGTTAAGGCTGCACAGGCTAACTCGGGGGTTTTATGAAAAAGAAGATTCTTTTGGTTGAGGATCATCAGGTGACCATTGACTTGTTGAAACAAGCATTGGAACTGCTGGGCTACGATGTCATGGTTGCCAAAAATGGCCTCCAAGCCGTTGAGAAGGCCGGCGCAGAGCTCCCGGACCTCATCGTCATGGATATCGCCATGCCTAAAATGGATGGGCTTGAGGCTACCTCTCAGATACGGAAGAACCCCAAGACCCAGGGGATTCCAATTTTGGCAGCAACCGCCAGGATCGCACAAGCGAATAGAGAGCAATGTTTGGCCGGCGGTTGCGACGAGTACATCGCCAAGCCGTTCACCCACAGGGAGCTGGGTGCCATCATCAGAAAACTCGTTGGGGATCAATAGGGAGTGGCCGGACCCCCTTACTAAACCGGCATCACTCCGTGTCTCTTTCTCGGCCGTTCTTCTTTTTTCTCTCTCAGCATCGCTAAAGATTGGATGAGTCGTTTTCGGGTCTCCTGAGGATCGACGACGGCGTGGGCGAACTGCTTGGCGAGGGCCTCAAAGGGACCGCTGAACCTTCTCTGGTATTCTTCCATCTTCTCCTGCCGGGTTTTCTCCGGCTCTGCGGACTGCTCGATCTCCCGGCGATAAAGGACATTGACGGCACCGCCCCCGCCCATCACGGCAAGCTCCACGTTGGGCCACACCAACAGTTGGTCGGCGCCCATCTCCCGGGTGCACATAGCCTGTTTGGCGCCGCCGTAGCCTTTGCGTAAGACGAGCGTTATCTTGGGCACCGTAGCCTCGGCGTAGGCGTAGAGCAGCTTGGCGCCGTGCCGAATGATTCCCTTTTCTTCCTGTTGCTTCCCCGGAAAAAATCCCGGCACATCCATCAACGTAATGATCGGGATGTTGAAGGCGTCGCAAAAGCGGATGAAGCGCGAGGCCTTGTCCGAGGCATCCACATCCAGGCTGCCGGCCAAAAACATCGGTTGGTTGGCGACAAAACCTGCGGGATATCCGTCTAGCCGTCCCAAGCCGATCACTAAATTGCGCGCGAATTTTGACTTGAGCTCCAAAAAATCCCCTTCGTCGACGATCGCCTTGATGACCTGGGCCACGTTATAGGCCTTGCGCATATCGCTCGGAACGATCTTCTCCAACGCGGGCACGAGTCGCTCCGGATCATCGCCCGTCGCGGTCCGCGGGGGTGACGCTTGCCAATTGGAAGGGACAAAACCCAGGAGCCGACGAATCAAAGCCAGGCACTCCACGTCATCCTTAGCGGTCAGGTCCGCCACGCCCGAGACCTCGGAGTGGACCTTCGCCCCGCCGAGCTCCTCCATGGTCACGTCCTCGCCTAAGACCTCCTTGATCACCGGAGGTCCGGTGATGAACATTTGGCTCGACCCCTGAACCATGATGATGAAATCGGTCAGCGCCGGCGAATAGGAGGCCACGCCGATGCAGGGGCCCATGATCGCGGAGATCTGCGGGATCACGCCCGAAGAGATGCTGTTCTCGAAAAAGATCTTTCCGATGGCCGTCGTCACCGACAGGCCTTCTTGAATCCTCGCGCCGACCGAGTCGTAAAGCCCGATCAGCGGCACGCCGAGCTTGCGCGCGCTCTGGATGACGTAAGCGATCTTTTCCGCGTGAGCGCTCCCGACCGTGCCGGCAAGGACCGTTCGATCCTGGGCGAAAAGGTAAACCGGGCGGCCGTCCATTTTGCCAAAGCCCGTGACCACACCATCGGTGGGAAGCCTTTTCTCGGCCATGCCGAAATCCGTGCATTGGGTTTCGGCCAGCATGAACTCTTCAACGAAGCTCCCCGCGTCGACGAGCTTCGCGATCCGCTCGCGCGCCGTGAGCTTGCCTTCGTCGTGCTGCTTCTTTGCCGCTTTGGGGTCTCCGCTGAGGGCCCTGTCCTCGGTCTCGGCGAGCTTTTTGAGAAGGTCTGGTCTTCCCTTAGACATTGTGGGAACGGTTCAAGTCGTTTAATTCGTTCAAATCGTTCAAATCGTTAACGGATTGAACAGCTCGAACGTTTTGAACGCCATCTTCTTTTAAGTTTTTTCAGACGATTCCCATGCCTTTGAGCACGGAGAGCATGACGGCGGCCGCGATGATGGAGCCGGTTTGGCCGCCGGCGTTGGCGCTCATGGCATGCATCAGGAGGTAGTTCTTTTTATTGTACCTTTGACCTTCGGCCTGGACGACGCGAGCCGACATGGGAAAAGCGGAGATTCCAGCGGCTCCGATCAACGGGTTGATCTTGCCGCCGGTGAGAAGGCACATGAGCTTGCCGAAGAGCACCCCCACGGCCGTGTCGAGGCTGATCGCGATCAGTCCCAGGGCCAGAACCATCAGGGTTTCGAGCTTGAGAAATTTGTCTGCCTGCATGGTGGCGCCGATCGAAAGCCCGAGCAGAAGGGTCACAATGTTGGTGATCTCGTTTTCGGAGGCGCGCTTCAGCCGCTCGACCGCGCCGGATTCCTTCATGAGGTTACCCAACATGACCATCCCGATCAGCGGCGTCCCGAGGGGAGCCACGAGCGAGGCCGTGACGGTGACGACGATCGGGAAGAGGATCTTGGTCGTCCGGGAAACCGGCTGCTTGACAACCCCCATAACGATCTTTTTTTCTCTTTCCGTGGTGAGTAGCCGCATGATGGGCGGCTGGATCAGCGGGACCAGCGACATATAGGAGTAGGCGGCGACCGACACCGCGCCGAGAAGGTGCGGGGCAAACTTCGAGGAGACGTAGATCGCCGTCGGACCGTCGCAGGCGCCGATGATGCCGATCGCGACCGCTTCGAGCTTGTCGAAACCGAGCGCCAGCGCGAGCAGCAGCGTAAGGAAGATGCCGAACTGGCCAGCAGCCCCGAGCAGGATGATCTTGGGGTTCTCCAGCAGCGGCTGGAAGTCGGTCATGGCGCCGATCCCGACGAAGATCAGGATCGGGAAGATCTCCGTGAGCACGCCGGTCTCGTAAAAAAATCTGAGCACTCCCCCTTCTTCCATCAGGCCTGCCAGAGGGATGTTCACGAGAATCGCGCCGAAGCCGATCGGGACCAGGAGCAGCGGCTCGAAGCCTTTGGCAATACCGAGATAAAGGAGCGTAGATCCGATCAGGATCATTACGACCTGACCGATCTCGAGATGGGTTAGCCCCAAAAGCAGACCCTGTAGGCCGGCGGCGAGGGCTGCGTCCACTCTTTTCTCCTAACCTTTCGACCCCGTCGAGGTCTCGGCCTTGTAGGGAAAGAGCTTTTTGAGAAGCACAATGACCAGACTCAAAAGCCACAGAACGAGCATCGTGCCGCCCATGCCGATCAAGGCCACCGTCCAGCCGAAGGTCCAGGTATCCATGTCAATCTCCTTGGAAAAGAGAGCAAGAGGACGGAGCTATTCGATTTCGGCCAAAATCTGCTCGGCCTCTACGGCCTGACCGGGCGAAACTTTGATCTCCTTCAACACTCCGGAGGCGGGCGCCACGACGGGAATCTCCATTTTCATGGCCTCCATGACAAGAACCACGTCGTCTTCTTCGACCCGCTCGCCGGCTTTCTTTTCGATTTTCAATACCTTACCCACCATGGGTGCGACCACAGAAGTTGCCAAGGCTAGTCTCCTTTGCTCTTCGGTTTGGTGCTCAGCGCCAGTCTCAAGTTTTTAGTAAAGTTCCCCCCGTGTTGTCAATGCTCTGTCTTGCTTTTGTTCGCCCTATACGGTATGAAACGAAAAAAGTCAGCCCTGGAGGGTCCAATGGCAAAGGCAGTGGCTCAGGTCGATAACGTCATGGATAACATCCCTTATTACGAAAAATGGCAGAAGGGGGAGGGGATCCCGGTCATCAACGATTTTTTCATTCAAGACCTGAAAAAGGTGCCTGTGGGCCATTGGGAGCGGGTTGGTGGTGAGGGTGCCATTATCAACATGGAAGGGGCTGGCCAGGCCACGGGGGCATACGTCTGCGAGATCGCACCCGGCAAAAGCCTAAAACCCCAGAGGCACATCTACGAAGAACTAATCCATATCCTCAAGGGGCGCGGCGCCACCACGATTTGGAACGACAAAGGGGCGAAACAGACCTTTGAGTGGCAAGAGGGAAGCCTGATTTCCCTCCCGCTCAACGTATGGCACCAGCACTTCAACGGCCAGGGCAATGAACCGGCGCGGTTTTTCTCCGTCAACAACATGCCGATCGTCTTCAATCTCTTTCATAGCCCGGATTTCATCTTCAATGTCCCGTATGATTTCACCGACCGCTTCAACGGAGAGCCCGAGTATTTCAGCGGCAAGGGAAAATCTTACCCTGGGCGTATCTGGGAGACCAACTTCGTCTCCGACTGTCGCAGCTTTAACCTCCAGGAATGGCGCGAGCGCGGCGGCAGCGGCACCAACGTCATGTTGGAAATGGCCGATGGCGTCATGGCCGCTCATATCTCGGAGTTCCCTATCGGTACGTACAAGAAAGCTCACCGGCATGGTCCGGGATTCAACGTGATCATCATTAAAGGAAAGGGCTTCTCCCTTTTCTGGCGCGCGGGGGAACCGATCAAGCGCTACGACTGGCAGGAGGGAAGCGTGTTTGTTCCGCCGGAAATGTGGTTTCACCAGCACTTCAACACGGGGGCCACGCCGGCGCGTTACCTCCCGCTCCGCTTCGGCGGGATAAAATACAGCATGGGGGAGGGGTTTGGGGACGTTACCAAGGTCGACAAAGACGTCAAGTCGGGCGGAAATCAAATCGAATATTGGGATGAGGATCCCTCGATCCGGAAGATGTTTGAGGAGGAGCTGGCCAAGTCCGGCACGCAAACCCGCATGAACCCCGACCTGTACAAGAAGAAGAGCTAGCCGGATTATTCACCGCGAAGCAGCGCCCTCGGGGCGATCCCTTCCGGTCGAGGGCAACGGGCCTGTGCCTTGAGGCAGCCTTCGAACGGCCGGTCTTAAGCGCACCGCAGGGAAGCAACGCCAACGCATGGCTGAGCACCACACAAGTCGTCGCTGCTGCACGTCCTGTGCCCTCGCCCGTCAAGGCTCACCCCTCGGTCACTAACGTGTCGTGGCTTTTCCTAGGTCCATGAACAGTCCGGACTAGGTCTCTTATCGAAAGAGCCGCCGCACGCGACTCCCTCCCCGGGGTGCCTCTGCAGCGCCCCGGAAAGTTTGAGGATGCCATTCGATATATGGTAAAGAGAGTGTGAGGGCTTCAGCGTGGGGGTTGGCCTTATCTCACTCGTTCTATTCCCTTTTTTCCTCCTGCCGGTAGTGGTGGCGGCACAGCTTGCCGGTAAGCCGGCAAGAATTCACGGCGAAGGCTTTGTCAACTTGCGGTCCGGGCCTGATCTCAGCCATCCGGCCACGGAGATTCTCAGAGAGGGACAGGAAGTGAGGGTGGAAAAGGAGGAAGGGAGTTGGTATCTCGTCACGCTGCCGGACGGGCGGCGCGGTTACGTGCACCGAGCCCTCGTTCGGTTGTCCGACAAACCCCGGGAAAAAGAGAACAAGCAGGCCGGGGAGACTAAAGCGATTAAGAAAACCGAGGCAACCAAGGAAGTTAACGAAACCAGGGAAACTGTTGTCCGGCCACCCGGCGAGGAGAGAGGGGAGGAGCGGCCAAGTGCGCCGACGCCCCAACTCGCCGCCCAGATCCCCAGGGGCCAGCGGCTGCCGGTCATCAAGGTGCTCGAAGGCAGGGAATGGGAAATGCTCGGGTGGTTCGGGGTCGCGCTATGCATCTTTATTCTTGGCTGGATCTGCGGCGGAAACTACTATTTACGCCGTGATCGCATCAAGCGGACCAAGGTACATTTCTAACCGGCTGCCAATTCTTTGGGTCCAAATCCGATGACCGCCGGACTCGTGATCGTTTTTGCATACTTGCTCGGCTCCGTTCCGACCGGTTTTCTCATGGGATATTTTTCCGGAGTGGACGTGCGCCGGGCCGGTAGCGGGAATGTCGGCGCCACCAACGTCGCCCGGGTAGTGGGGAAAACGCAGGGCCTAATCACCCTGCTGGTGGATGTCGCTAAAGGGTTTATCCCGGCGATTTTGGCCGTCGGGCTGGACCTCGATGACGGCGTCACGAGCCTGGTAGCCCTGGCGGCGTTTTTAGGTCACCTTTATCCTGTCTTTCTCCGCTTTCGGGGCGGCAAAGGCGTGGCCACGGCTCTCGGCGTCTTTCTAGCCCTTGCCCCGTGGGGTGCCGTGGCGATGGTGGGTGTGTTTGGCGTGGTCGCGGCTTAGGCCTAGTTATCGCGTTGGGGATCATCGTGCGCCATCGGGAAAATATCCGGCGGCTGATAGCGGGCGTGGAGCCGCGGTTTCACCTCTAACTCAATTCTCGATGACCACCTCGACGCGGCGGTTTTTGCGCCGCCCGTCGTCGGTTTCATTAGAAGCCACCGGGAAGCGCGTGCCAAATCCCCTTGCAACGACGCGATTCCGGTCGATGCCATTTTTTTCCAAACCCGAAGCGACGGCGCGGGCACGGCGCTCGGAGAGATCCTGGTTGTAGGCCTCTTGGTCGACCCGCTCCCGGCTGGCGTGTCCTTCCACGGAGATCTTTCTTCCGGCGGCGTGCGACTTCAGGGTGGTTGCGATCCGGTTAACTCGATCCCGCCCATCCGAAGTGAGATCGGCGCTATCGAACTGGAAGAGCACGTTGGGCAAATTGACCGCCACCCCGCGAGGGGTCTCGCGCGCCTCGATGTTTTGCCGCTTCAGCTCATCAAGGAGCGCTCGGTTGCGGGCGATCTCGGAGCGCTGCTGCTCGATCTTCGCCTGCTGTTCCTGCTGTAGCTGCTCCTGCCCCTGGAGCTGATCACCGATGAGCGCGCCGGCGCCGAGCCCAAGGGCGCCACCGATTGCCGCTCCGGCTCCCGGCCGGCCGACGGCGCTTCCGACGATGCCGCCGGCTGCGGCGCCGCCGAGCGCTCCGATGCCTGCGGCTTTCTCGCGCGTGGTGAGCGGAGCGGCGCAACCTGCTGATCGCCGATCAGCGCGCCGGTGCCGAGCCCGAGGGCGCCACCGATTGCCGCTCCGGTTCCCGGCCGGCCGACGGCGCTGCCGATGATGCCGCCAACCGCCGCGCCACCGAGCGCTCCGATCCCCGCCCCCTTTTCTCTGGTGGTGAGAGGCGCAGAGCAGCCCAACGAGCCCGCCACGAGCACGAGGACGCCAAGACCGATCAAAAAGCCCTTCATAGTTCCTCCTTTATTTATTTGCTTCCGCCTTATACGGGGTTCGCACGTTTAGACGCCTCATGGTTGGAAAGCTTCACTTCAGGGCCAAAAGGCTCTAAATTTCGAGTCTTATCTATTCGGGCTGAAACCTAACTGTTTCCTTTTTCTCGCCCAATTAGGAAAACTGGCTCAATTCTAGCAAAGCGACCTGGGGGCTTCAAGCAAGGTCGAATAAGAACGATCGCCTCTCGCGTAATGAAGCCGCGAACGCGCGTTTTTCCCTTTTCTCTGTTCTATTGACATCGGAGACCTTATAGGTCTATAGTTTTTTAATTCTTTCAGAACGAAGAAGGTGCCAGTGGTTAGCAAAGACGCCGTACTCCAAGCGCTCAAGCAAGTCCAGGATCCTGAGCTTCACCGTGACATCGTGAGCCTCGGCATGGTGAGGAACCTCGACGTGGCGGACGGAAAAGTCGCCTTTACCGTCGAGCTGACGACGCCCGCTTGCCCGCTCCGAGAGCGCATCGAGGGTGATTGTAAGCGCGCCCTTGCCGGAGTGCAAGGAGTCACGAATCTTGACATCTCCTTCGGCGCGCAGGTCCGGGGCAGTAAGTCGGGGGCGGGTCAAACCGACCTCTTGCCCACGGTCAAGAACGTGGTCTTGGTGGCGGCGGGCAAGGGGGGGGTTGGGAAATCCACGGTCGCGGCCCATCTAGCGGTCGGGCTCAAAATGCACGGGGCCGCAACGGGGCTGCTCGACGCTGACATCTATGGCCCGTCCATCCCCATTCTCATGGGCGTCCGGGAGGCGCCCACGAAAGTGGCGGTCGACGGCGAATTCAAGCTCAAGCCGCCGCTGGCTCATGGCGTTCCCGTGATGTCCATCGGTTTTTTTCTCGAGCCCGATCAAGCGGTCATCTGGCGCGGGCCGATGTTGGGGAAGGCGCTGCAGCAGCTGATGGCCGATGTGCATTGGGGCGATCTCGATTATCTCATCGTCGACATGCCTCCCGGGACGGGCGATGTCCAGATCACGTTTTCGCAGCAGCTTAAAGTGAGCGGCGCCGTCCTTGTCGCCACACCGCAGGACGTCGCGCTGGCGGACGTCATTCGCGCCAAATCCATGTTCGATAAAGTGATGATCCCGATCCTCGGGATCATCGAGAACATGAGCTACTTTATCTGTGACGGATGCCAGAAAAGCCACGAGATTTTTTCGCGCGGCGGGGCCGAGCGCGCCGCTGAGCGCTTCCAGATCCCCTTTCTGGGCGAGATCCCGCTCATGACCTCGCTCAGGGAGTGGGGTGACAAGGGAGTGCCGATTTTAGTCCAGGAGCCGGACTCCGAGGTGAGCCGCGCCTTCCTGGAAATCGCTTCGCGGTTGGCCGGGCAGCTTTCCATCGCCTCGGAGAATGCCAAGCGCGCCCAATCGTTGCGAATCGTCACGAGCTAGGGGAATGTGATGTCGGCGCACCTGCCGGTCGAGATTAACCATGTGACACGGCAGGGTGTCGTGCGCGTCACATGGGATGATGGTCATGTCGGGGACTACCCGCGAGAATATCTGCGCGGGTATTGTCCTTGCGCCTTGTGCCAGGGTCACGAGGCGGAGATCAAATTCATCGCCGGGCCGACCGCCGAGCTCGCTGAGATCACCGCGGTGGGGAACTACGCGGTCCAGTTCCGCTGGGAAGATGGCCACAGCACCGGCATCTACACCTTCGATTATCTGCGCTCGCTCTGCCCGTGCCCTCAGTGCGAGGCTTTGCGGAGCCGCCCGGTGGCAAAGGAGGGTTGATTCATGGCTACGAAAGAAGAAGTCTATGAAGTCTTGCAGGCCTGTTACGACCCTGAGATCCCCGTAAACATCGTCGATCTCGGCTTGGTTTACGACGTTCAGGTGGAGGGGGACAAGGTGGCAGTCAAGATGACCTTGACCGCCCCCGGCTGCGGGATGGGAGCTTTCATCGCCTCCCAAGCGCAACAGAAGATTCTTGAATTGCCTGACGTCAAAGAGGCCACGGTGGACCTGGTGTGGGAGCCACCCTGGGATCCGAGCAGGATGAGCGAAGAGGCAAGGCACAAGCTCGGCATTGGTTAGCCGCGCGGTCACTTTCACGGCGAAACGTTGCTGTCGCTTCCGTTCCACGGTCTAGTCAGTATTCCCTCGAAAGCTCCTCGGGGGCCGAGTTATCAGGCCGCGGCCGATGGGTTTGTGCCATGAGTCGTACCGCTTGTAATCGGACGTCCGCGGCCTTCCTCCTCGTCCCCCTCGGGCTTTCATCAGCGGGGGCGAAGCGTAACTTCATGAACTATTCCTCAGTTCAATAGACCTTATGGACGGCCATCCCAGGCTTCGCCCGATCGAAGCTTTTCCGGTTCAGCAAGAGGGAAAAACCTTCATCTGCCTGCGTGATCCGCAGCAGTATGCGCAACCGCTCGTGGTCACGCCGGCGGCTTATTTTGTGTTAAGCCATTTCGACGGCCGTCGCTCATTGCTCGACATCCAGGAAGCCTACTGCCGCCGGTCTGGTGAGATCCTATTCAGCGGGGATCTTAACCGGATCGTGGAGCTTTTGGATAGCCATGGATATCTTTACAGCGAACGGTTTTTGGAGCATCAGGCGAGAATCATCGAGGAGTTTCGCCGCCAGCCCGTGCGCACGCCGGCCCATGCGGGAACGGTTTACCGATCTAATCCAACGGAGCTCAAAAACCAGCTTGATGGCCATTTCCGGAAGCCCGAGGGGCCCGGCGAGCCTGATTGTGCTGGAGCGCTTCGGGCTCCGAAGGCCATTGTCGCGCCGCACATCGATTTTCATCGGGGCGGGCCTGCCTACGCCTGGGCTTATAAGCCCTTGGCCGAAAGCCCAGGGGCGGACCTTTATGTCGTGCTCGGCACCTCTCACTGTGGCGGTGAAAACCCGTTTACGGCGACGCTCAAGGATTTTGCCACCCCGCTGGGGCCGGTCGAGACCGATAAGGCATTCGTTCAGGAGCTCCAGAAGCGCTACGGCGGCGATCTTTTCGCCGAAGAGCATCTGCACCGCACCGAGCACTCGATCGAGTTTCAGGTGGTTTATTTAAAGTACGTCTCCCACCTGCAGGCAGAGCGGTCGGGAGAGCTCAGACCGTTCAAGATCGTTCCGCTCTTGGTCTCTTCCTTTCACCCCATGGTGCGAAGCCGCACGCTTCCCGAGAACGATTCCCGGACCGCAAGCCTCCTTGATGCTCTGCGGGAGCTGATCGCGGCGGAGACTCGGCAGGTGTGTCTCGTTGCCGGCGTGGATTTGGCCCACGTGGGGATGCAGTTCGGGGATGCGGAGCCGCTCACGCCCGAGTTTCTCCGCTGGGTCGAAGAAGAAGACCGGCGCTTGATCGAAAGGCTCGCCGTCGCGGACGCGGCGGGATTTTTCCACGAAGTGGCCAAGGACCAGGACCGCAGGCGGATCTGCGGTTTCGCCCCGCTCTACTCCTTAATCCATCTGCTCGATGGGAGCCGCGGGCAGTGCCTCAAATACAGCCAGGCGTTCACGCGAGAGACCGGCTCGGCGGTCACTTTCGCGAGTATGGTGTTCGAGTAATGGGACATGTGCGGTCGTAAGCGTGCGGCCGCATTTACGCGTACTCGCCGCTCCAGAGCATCTCGAGAAATTCACCAAGGGGGAGAACGGAGACTCCTTCGATTTTTCGCGCGCGAGGTTCCAGGCTTACGCACAGGTAGCGCTTCAGTTGTTTTTCCTCGGCAAGAGCGCGCAGGGATTTTATCTCCTGGGCCGATATGTTCTCCTTTGCCTTAACCTCTATTGCCGTGTGATCGCCGATGATGAAATCGACCTCAAAACCCGTGGTGGATCGCCAGTAACTGAGCGGTTCTTGCGACACGTAATCGCTATAGCTGGTGAGTTCATGCATAAGATAAGTCTCCAAGGCCTCTCCGAACTCCGGGGTGCCGGGGGGGAATCTCCGGCCCTGAAGCGCTGAGACCACACCCACGTCAAAAAAGTAGTACTTCGATGAAGCAAGGGGCTTTCTTTTTTTCGTTTTTCTCCAAGGAGAAAGCTCGTACAAAACCAGTGTGTCTTTGAGAATCTCGAAATACTCATAGACCGTCGTGCGCGCTACCTGAGCGTCATTCGCCACCTTGGTGAAGTTCACGATGGTTCCGTTGCAGAACGCAGCGACCTTGAGGAAACGGCTGAATGCGGGAATGTTCCGAGTTGCCCCCTCCGCAACAATTTCCTGCTGCAGGTATGAGCCCGCATAACTTTGGAGATCGGCCCGGGGATCGTCCGAGAAATAGATGGATGGGAGCAGCCCCCGTTCGGTGGCGCGACGGAGGTCAAATCGCTCGCCTAGCTCTTTATGCGTGAGCGGATGCAGGTATCTGGTCCGAGCGCGACCACCGAGAAGGTTCACGCCCCCGCGGCGAAGCTTCCGGGCGCTCGACCCTGTGAGCAGAAAACGCAGGCCGCGTGTCTCGATAAGGCGGTGGATCTCGTTCAGAAGCTCCGGCAGCCGCTGAATTTCGTCAATCACGACTATGCGATCTTTGGCAGTGAGCTCCTGGGCCATGCGCCCTGGATTCTGACTGAGAGCTAGATAGACCGAGGTGTCGAGGAGGTCGTAGACGCGTGCGTTCTGGAGCGTGTGCTGAATGAGGAACGTCTTGCCGGTCTGCCGCGGCCCCAGGAGGAAATGGGATTTTCTCTCCACAAGGGCAGGCAGGTTGAGTATCCGGTCAATCCATGGACTGCCTTTCTGCGGATCTTTAACTGACGACTGCATCGTCATATATCATGACAAATGACGATACTGTTGTCAATTAGCACTTGACTGTCCTGTTTTGAATTTTTCTTTGGAGAAAGGGGTAGGCCGTTACTTTCACCAGCCTGATCTTCGAATAGTTTTTAGTTTTGGGTTGTCGAAAACTAAGAACTGAAAACTAAAAACTCAAAATTTTTATTAGTACATCCATGTGCCGCCGTCGACGTTGATCGTCTGCCCGGTGATGAAGTCGCTATCGTCCGAGGCGAGAAAGATCACCGTGCCCACGAGATCCTGGGGGACCTGATCGCGCTGGAAGCAGCGCCGCTTTCTTCGGTCCTCGCGCTGCTCCGGCGTGAGCACTCCCCCCTGATTAGAGCCCGAGATCGTGAGGCCCGGAGTGATCGCGTTCACGCAGATATGGTCAGCGCCAACCTCGCGAGACAAAGACCGGGTAAAACCAATCACGCCGGCTTTGGAGGAGACGTAGTGGAGAAAGTACGGGCTCCCGCCCAGAACGGTACCGGAGGAGATATTGATGATCTTGCCTTTTTTCTGCTGCTTCATGACCGGATAGACGGCTTTGACGCAGAGGAAAAGGCCCTTCACATTGACCGCCATGACCCGATCCCATTCCTCCGGGTCGATCTCCATGAAGGGTCTTTTCTTTAGCGCCGTATACAGGCCGGCGTTATTGACGAGCACGTCGATCCGCCCGTATTTTTTGACCGCCGCATTGGCCATGGCCTGGGTCTTCTCCGGGGAGGTCACGTCCACCGGCACGGCAAACGCTTCCTTGATTTCAGCGGCGACCTTCTCGGCCTCTTTGTCCTGGATATCCGCCACGACGACCCTGGCTCCCTCTTTGGCGAGGCCCAAGCAATAGGCCCGCCCGATTCCGACCCCGCCTCCGGTCACGATCGCCACCTTATCTCTTAGCCGCATCGTTTTCCTCCGCTTCGAATTTCCGTCGAAAGCTCCTCAGGGGCCGAACCATCAGACCGCGGCTCAGGGGACTGGCTCCGCGAAGCGGTGCCTGTCCCCGCTCGCATTAGGCCGCGGCCTTCCTTGTCCGCGACCGAGGGGAGCGCGAGCCCCGTTGAGTAAGTGTACGGTCGAGGAACCGTCACCGTGGTCAACACCATACTCTA
>JACPAM010000272.1 GCA_016180805.1 Deltaproteobacteria bacterium
GCCATGAGACCGATGGGTCCCGCGCCGGTGATCAAGACATCCTCGCCCAGAACGTCGAAGGAGAGCGCGGTGTGCACCGCATTGCCCAAAGGGTCGAAGATGGCCTGAACGTCGCGCGGGATCGAAGGGTCGTGATGCCAGACGTTGGTCACCGGAATCCCAAGGTACTGGGCGAAGGAGCCCGGCCGGGCGATGCCAATGCCGTGGCTGTCGGCGCACAGGTGCCTTCTTCCGGCTAAACAATTGCGGCAGCGGCCGCAGACGACGTGACCCTCGCCGCTCACCACATCTCCCGGCTGGAAATCTTTGACGTTGCTCCCGACTCTCTCGATGATGCCGACGAACTCGTGGCCGATCACCAGCGGAGGGTGGATGGTTCTCTCAGCCCATTCATTCCAGACGTAGATATGAAGATCGGTGCCGCAAACCCCGGTCCGGTCTACCTTGATCAATACATCATTGATGCCGATCTCGGGGATCAGCACCTGCTCCTGCGATAATCCCGGTTCGGCCTTTTTCTTCACCAGCGCCGTCATCGACGGCATATCTGTCCTCACCTAGCCCGCATAGAGCGAAGCCCTTGCTCCGTTGCCGATTCTGTCATGTCCGGCTCATCCGGTAAAGGTGTTTGGTCCAGCCGGTGCTAGAGCATCATCAGGGATGGTGACTGAAAGTGTAAGCCCTCCCGCGCCGATGGACCTATAGGGTCCCCGTGTGGCGGTTTGATGGGCTCAGAGTTCGACTCGCTAGCTTGATGACGTTTCCTCCAGGATTTATTCATTCACGAGGTTGCGGGTGGCGGCGCCGGCGTCCGCAAGGAGCTGCTCGATGGCTCGGCGGTGGTCGTTGAATGCCGGGGACGTAGGATCGCGGGGCCGCTGTAGCGACACCGCCATGTCCGCCTTCACCCGGCCCGGTCGCGCCGTCATGATGACCACGCGGTCGCCCAGGAGCACGGCCTCCTCCACGCTGTGGGTAATGAAAAGCACGGTTTTTCCCGTCTCCGCCCACAGCCGGGCGACCTCGCGTTGCAGGGCGGCGCGCGTCTGCGCGTCCACAGCCGCGAACGGCTCGTCCATCAGGAGGATCTTCGGGTCGTTCACGAGAACACGGGCCAGGGCCGCCCGCTGGCGCATGCCGCCGGAGAGCTCGTGGGGATAGCGGTTCTCGGCGCCTTCGAGGTTCACCAGACGAAGGGTGTGGTTGACGATCTCGCGGGCCTCCTCCGCCGGAACGCCCCGCTCTCGCGGCCCGTACTCCACGTTTTGTCGCAGCGTCAACCAGGGGAACAGCGCGTACTCCTGGAACACGACGCCTCGGTCGGCCCCTGGCCCGTAGATGGGCCGGTCCTCTACCAGGACCTCCCCTGAGGTGGGCTCCTCGAAACCCGCCAGGATGTAGAGCAGCGTCGTCTTCCCGCAGCCGCTAGGCCCGATCACTGTGACGAACTCACCGCGCGGGATCTCGAGGGAGATCTCGTCCAACGCGACGACCCGTTCTGCGTTACGGATGTCGTAGTAGCTCTTGCACAGGCGCCGGCAGGTGATCAGGGAGTCCCGCGTCATCAGAGCCCCGTGAGCCCGCGCTGCCAGCGGAGCACGCGGCCAGCGGCGGCCGACACCAGGCGGTCCGAGGCGAGGCCGAGCGCCCCGACGCTTGCGATCGCAGCCAGGATCAGGTCCAGGCGACTGAACTGGTAAGCGGACCACAACGCGTATCCGAGTCCACCCTGTACCGCCAGCATCTCCGCCACGATGACCAGCACCCAGGCGAGCCCCAAGCCCACCCGTAGCCCCGTGAAGATGGCGGGTAGGGCGGCGGGCAGCACGACGCGCACCAAGAGCTTCTTAGGCCGCGTCCCCAGCATGCGCGCAGCACGGATCAGGATACGCGGGGTCTGGCGAGCGCCCGCCGCAGTGTTCACCACGACGGGGAAAAAGGATCCGAAGGCGATGAGGAAGACGGCGGCCGATTCGTGGATGCCGAAGAAGAACACCGCGAACGGAACCCAGGCGGTCATGGGCACGGCGCGAAGAAAGTTGATGACGCCGTCGAAGAGATCCTCCGCGACGGTGTACCAGCCGATGAGCACGCCGAGCCCCACGCCGGCCGCCGCCGCGATAGCGAAGCCGACCACCACCCGACGCACGCTCATCAGGACGTAAAGCCACCAAGTACCGGAGTACCAAGCTAGCGGCGTGACCGGTCCGACGATCCAGGTCCACCACGCTGCGACGACAGCCGCGGGCGAGGGGAGCGAGGCCTGCGACACCAAGCCCGCCGCAACCACAGCCTGCCAGAGCGCGAGGACCGCGGCCGGCACGATGAGCCGCCGCACGAGCCGTGCCACGCGCGCCGGCGCCCCTGGCCGCTCGGGCTCCGCCCGAGGGCCATCAACTCGGGGCAGACGCACGTCCGCCGAGGTCGAGGAGAGATCCGCTGCCATGCTCGCTCAGCGGCGCACGAGCTTCAGGGCGCCCGCCGGCGTGCCGGTGAGCTGCTGCTGCGTTTTTCCCGTGGCGGCCATCAGGGGCCCGAAGTCGATGAGGCCGGTCATCTTGGCTGAGACATCCGATTTCGTGTAGCCGAAGCGGGGGCCCAGCTTGGCGGCTTCGGTGATGGCTCGCACGTCGATCATTTCGCTGAAGTAGAGGTTCCGGAACGCTTCCTGGGCGACGGCTGGCTTGATGCCCGCCAATTGCGTGGCTACCTTTACGAAGGCCGCTTCATTCTGCATCTCGTGCAGGCTGTCCACATAGGCCTTCATGAAGTCGACGGCAAGCTTCTTGTTGGCCAGGAAGTCGGTGTTGGCGAGGATTCCGCCGTTGGCGGGGCCGAGCGAGCAAGCTCCGATGTCGAGCTTTGGGGGATAGTAGCCGATCCCTTCCACCACCACCTGATCCGTCATGGGGGCGAACAGCACGAAGCCGTCGAGATCGCCCTTGCGCAGCGCCTCCAAGGCCGTGGCTCCCACCGAGACATTCACTAGCTTGATCTTGTTCAGGTCAGCGCCGCCCTCCTGTGCCGCGATGAAGAACAGGACACGCACGTAGGTGCCGGGCACGACGCCGATGGTTCGCCCCTCCAGGTCCCGCCAGCTATTGGCCGTGACTCCTTTGCGCAGGATCAGATTCTGGCCGGCGAACTGCTGCCCGGCAATGAAGCGGAGGTTGGTGATATCCTGATCGGCGAGGATGGCCGGGTTGTTGATGCCGGTGGTGGCCAGCTCCGTCTGCTTGTTCTGCGCCGCACGCTGTTGGTCGGCGTATGTGAAAAGGACCGACATCTGTGTGCTGAATCCGTAGCGGCTGGCATGGTTGGTCACGTTCCAGACGGGTGCCGAGACTACGCCCCGCGACGCCGCGATCCGCACCACGGGCCCCTCCGCGCCCTCCACCACTCGGAGCACGGCCAGGCTTCCGACCGCACCCAGCGCGGCCTTCAGGAACTCCGCACGACTCCACAATCGCCTGCTCATTGAGGATGCCTCCTTTAACCCGTGCGCTATTAGTTTAGCTTCCATTACCCCAAGGCGGAGCAAATGTCCAGTTCTGTCCGGAAGTCACGGCCGTCTTTGTCTGCGACTGAGGGGAGCGCGAGCGAGGCTGCGGACAAGCCCTTCGGGATTTCAAATGGCAAATTTCAAATCTCAAATCTGAGATATGAGATCTGCAATCTGAGATTCTCCGAGCGAAGCGAGGACAACCCATCGGCCGCAGAGGGACGGGGACAGGCACGCAAGCGAGCCAGTCCCCTTGCCGCAGCCGAGAGCGCGTTCCCCGAGAGAGCCTAGTCCATCGTCTGCGGCCTCCTGTGCAGGCCGGGTTGACTCCCTTTCTAAGGTGTCGGATATTCGTAACGTTCGGAAGACCTCTTTGCCCGCGACCGAGAGGAGCGCGCTTCCCAAGGGAGCTTAGTCCATGTCCGTTTCGGAAAACCGACTTGTGAGAACGGTATGCGATCCGAACTGCCATGCGAGCCCCCGCTGCGCGATCACGGCGCATGTAGTGGAGGGACGAATCACCCGCATTGAACCAGGTTCCTTCCCTCTGCCCGACTACGACCGGAGAATCTGCCTCATGGGGATGTCTCGCTTAGAGTACCAGTATCACAAAGACCGGTTGCGCTTCCCGCTCAAAAGGGTGGGAGGGCGCGGTGAGGGAAAGTGGCACAGGATTAGCTGGGACGAGGCATTCGATACTCTCGCCGAAAGGCTAAGCGCGATCGCGGCGAAGTTCGGCTCTCGGTCTCTCGCTTTTTTTACCGGCAGCGGCGCGCACGGAGTGCTCACCAAAGGCGCTCCGCACCGCTTCGCGGCGCTCATCGGCGGAACCGCGGCCAGACCTGGCGGCATCGACTATGGCGTCCCGAAAGGGTTGGAATATGCCTTCGGCGTCCCGGCATCCACCTATTTTAGGCCCGGCGGGCACGAATTTGCCGACGCAGTCCATTCGCGCATGATTATCATCTGGGGCGGCAACGGCGCTGAGACCCGTTTTGTCGATTTTCATTTTGTTCTGGAGGCGCAGCGCCACGGCGCCAAAGTCGTCTGTATCGATCCCAACCGCAGCGCTACGGCGGCCAAGGCCGATCAGTGGATCTCCCTTCGGCCGGGGACCGATACGGCCCTGGCCCTGAGCCTCCTCAATGAAATCCTGGAGCATGGAGGTCAAAACGACGCTTTCCTGCGGGACCACACCAACGCGCCTTTTCTCGTGCGCACGGACACCGGCGGCTTTTTGCGGGAAGCAGATGTCATCCCGGGAGGAAGCTCCGCTTATATGGTTTGGGACTCGCTTTCCGAGCGGTCAGTTTCCCTCCAGGCGGCCCGCGCTCCCGCCATGACCGGAAGCTATCGAGTGTTTCTGGCCGGCGGGAGCGCGCTGGTGTGTGCGCCGGCCCTTCAACTCCTCCTGGATCTGTGCCGATCCTATCCGCCGGAGCGCGCATCCGTGATCACCGGAGTCCCCGCGCATGTCATTCGCGATCTGGCGCGGGAGCTTGCTGCGCGCAAGCCGGCGTCCATCCGGATCGGCTTCGGAGTCGACCGCTGGTATTACTCGGATTATACCGCGAGGGCGGCGGCCAATCTGGTTATTGCCACCGGGAATATCGGAGTTGCCGGGGGAGGGATCAGCGTCCATGACGGGACCTATCCTCAGCCCCTGAACCAGAGAGTCTTTCGCTCTCCCGATGGGAGGGAGGCCGCGACTCTGGACGTCGTCTCGCTGATGAGCGCCATCGAGCAGGGCAAGCCTTACCCCGTGAAGGCCCTCTGGCTTTGCGCTTCGAATATGTTCAATCAGACCTCCGCCAACCGCAGCCGGGTGATGAGCTCCGTTGTGCCTAAGCTTGAGCTGATCGTGGTGGCCGATCACTTCATGACCGACACGGCCGAGGTGGCCGACATCGTCCTTCCCGCGTGCACTATCTTTGAGCGGCTGGATCTGGTGCCGGGGATGTTCCTGCAACTGCAGCACAAGGCAGTCGAGCCCGAAGGCGAGAGCAAATCGGATTTCGACATCTTCGCGGGGCTGGCGCGGCGAATGGGGCTCGGCACTCACTTCAGCCGGAGCCCGGAAGACTACCTTAGGGAGATGCTCGTGACCGACCATCCTCTGCTATCGGGAATTACCCTGGAGCGGCTTCAGCGCGAGCATGCCGTTTTCCTGAATCGTCCTCGAGAGCCATACGTCTCTTTCCGCAACCTCAAATTCCAAACTCCCTCGGGACGGATCGAAGTCTACAAAGAAGAGTTACTGAGATACGGCGCTGAGCTACCGCGCTACCACGAGCCCATCGAAGCCTCTCTGGAGGGTCCCCTTTACCAGCGCTTTCCGTTAGTGTTGCTCTTCTCGCACAGCAAGCACCGCATCCATTCGACTTTCGCCAACATGCCGATGATGAAGAAGCTCGAGCCCGAGCCCGTGGTGGAAATTCACCCTGTGGACGCCCAGCGCCGGAGCATGGCTCAGGATCAGCACGTCCGGGTTTACAATGATCGTGGGAGCGTGAACCTCAGATGCCGCATCAACCCTGATCTGAGGCCCGGGGTTGTGGTTATCTCGGAGGGCTCCTGGGTCAAAGACTTCCCAGGAGGCGACCCGTATAGCCTGACCCATGAGCTCATAAGCCCGACCTCAGAGAACTACGCCTTCTGCGATACCCTGGTCGAGATCGAGCATGTCCAGAGAGACGGATGAAAGTCAGGGAAAATGGGAATGGGTTGACGCCCTTAGCGGGTTTGTGTTACGCGAGATTCCTGGCGCTTCCTATTCTCCGAACATTCCGGCTGCGTTATTGAGGTTGGTATGAAAGAAGGTCTAACCACCGGACTCGCACACAAGGGAACCTATGTGACCACTCCTGAGATGGGAGTTCAACACTTCGGACCGGGCGTTCCCACCGTCCTCTCTTCGCCGTCTATGATCGGGCTGATGGAAAGGACTTGTGTTGAGTTATTGACTCCCTACATGGAAGAAAACGAGCAGACGGTCGGCTTTCACGTCGATGTGAAGCACCTGGCTCCTACCAAAATCGGCCAGGCCGTCACGGTAACGGCGAGACTTCAAGAAGTCAAGGAGAAGCGCTTTCGGTTTGCCGTTGAGGCGATCAACGATCAGGGCGTGAAGATCGGCGAGGGCACCCACCGCCGCGCTCTCATCAATCTCAAGCAGTTTACAAGTAATTCCTAATGCCCTTCGTTGCGCTTATCCGCCGCTCCACCCCTACTTTCAACCGTTCAGATTGCGTGTCTGGCTCCTTTCTGGCTTAAAACTCACCGGCGAATTTCATGAGGTTCCTGCTAACCGTTGGACTTGGCATGGATGGTTGTGGTAGCGCGGAGGTCTTGTGAAGCCGAAGTTCTTCTACGGTTGGTACATCGTGGCGGTTGGCTTTCTCGCCAACGTGGGGTCAGCTTTCTCTCTGGCGAGCACCTTGAGCGTTTTTCTTAAGGCGCTCACCGAGGATCTGGGCGTTTCCCGCGGGGTCTTTTCGCTGCTCCGCTCGGGGGAAAGCTTGATCGCGGCGGGCATGGCGCCCGTGATTGGATCGCTTGTCGACCGCCACGGAGGCCGCTGGCTCATGGCTCTGGGGGCGATCGTGGTGGGCACGGGTTTTGTTCTCTTGAGCCAGGTGCAAGCCTTCTGGCAGTTCCTCCTCGTGCGTTGGGGCCTGGTCACCGTGGGCGATGCCTTTATGGGCTATATGGTCGTCAATGTCGCGATCGCTCGCTGGTTTCTCCGCAAGCGCGGGCGGGCGGTCGCCATCTCCGGCATGGGGGTAGGCTTTGCCAAGGTGGGTATGCCGCTGTTTGCGGCTTCGCTGCTGGTCTCGCTTGGGTGGCGCCAGACGTGGGCGGTGTTCGGTCTCATGACGCTAGCTTTGGTCGTGGGACCCGCCCTGCTATTCGTTCGGCAATGCCCCGAAGATATGGGGCTTCATCCCGATGGCGCATCGAGTTCCTTCGATCCGAACCCTTCGCTCAAAAGGCAGGAAAGAGCGGCTTCTTCCGAGACGTGGTCCGTCAGAGACGAAGTGGTGTGGAGCCGCAAGGAGGCGGCACGCACCCTGACCTTTTGGTTGATTGTCATTGTCTTCGGCGTCGCGAGTGTCGGAGTTACCGGATTGAACCTCCATGTTTTTGCCTACGTCAGCGACATCGGCCATTCGGAAGTCGTCGCCGCCACCGTCATGAGCGTGATCGCGCTCATGCAGCTTGCCTCGCCGCTGTTTTGGGGCCTTCTCGCCGAGCGGATCGATGTGCGCAACGCGGCCACGATCAAGTTCCTCGTTCAGGCTGCGGGCCTCTCGCTGGCGATAACGACGCGCCACGTTTTTCTGCTCTACGGAGGTTTTTTACTTTACGGATTCGGGCTGGGTGGGGGGATGGTGCTTTCGGAAATCATGTGGGTCAATTACTTCGGCCGCCTATCCCTGGGCAGAGTGCGCGGCTTGGGACTTCTCCTAACCCATATTTTAGCCGCTGGCGGCCCGCCCTTTTTTGGTTTCCTCTTCGACCTCACCCATAGTTACCTTCTCCCGTTTTCCATCTTTGCCATGTTGTTGCTCAGCTCGGCCTTCTTAAGTCGCGCGCTTCGCCCCCCGGAGAAGCCGCCCGCGCGATAAAAAAAAGGGGCGCGGTTCTCTGTGAGTTGAAAATGAATTGCGTTGGGCTATACTGCGTCTCGGTCAGCCGATTAACAGTTCAATTTATTGAAGGGAGGACAGACTCGGTATGATTGAAGTTGGAAAGCAAGCGCCCGGTTTTGAATTGGCCAGCCATCTTGCGGGCAAAACGTATAGCCTGAGCCAGTTCAAAGGGCAGAAAAACGTGATGCTGGTGTTTTATCCATTGGATTGGACCCCCACCTGAAGCAAGGAAATGCCGGGAATTCAGTCCATTCTGGACGAATTCAAGGCGGCGGACACTCAGGTTCTGGGTGTAAGTGTCGACAGCCGATTTTGCCACGAGAATTGGGCCAATTCGTTGGCAGGAGTTTCTTTCCCCCTCCTGGCGGATTTTCATCCGAAGGGCGCCACGGCGCAAAATTATGGAGTCTATCTGGCCGACAAGGGCATCACGGACCGCGCGACCGTTATTGTTGATAAGCAGGGGATCGTCCGCTACGCGGTATCGGTTACCCCGGCGGGGCAGCGTGACCCAAAAGATCTTTTGCAGCAGTGCCAGAAGATCAATGCCGGATAAGATGCAGATGGAGCTCTACTTCTATAACGAGTGTGGCTTTTCACAACGGGTGTTGAATACCATCACCAATCTCCGGATCAGCGATAGGATCATCAGGAAAAACATCCGCGAGAATATCGACTACGAGAAAGAGTTGGTGGGTCTTTGCGGCGACAAAACGGTCCCCACGTTGGTCGTTGATGGGAAACCGATGCGTGGATCGGAGGAAATCAGTCGATTTCTTGTCGACCGGTTTTTGGATTAGGGTAGGGCCTTAATTTTTGCCGAGGAGGACCTCGGTGAGCTTTTCCAAGACGAAGTCCATCTCTTCGTAGCTGATGGTCAAAGGGGGCAGGAACCTGAGGACCGTGGCGCCGGCCGGTAAGGCCAGGACTCCCTTTTCCATCAGCTTCGCAAGGTAGGGCGTGGATTTCTCTTTTAGCTCGATCCCGATCATCAGACCCAGGTGGCGGATCTCCCTGACGTTGGCGAAGGCGTGGCCACTCAGCTTGCCGACGAAGTGGTCGCCCTTTTCCCTGGCCTGCTCGTCGAGGCGGTTTTCCACCATGTAGTCGATCGCGGCAATGGCCGCGGCGCAGGCCAGAGGATTGCCGCCGAAGGTGCTCCCATGTTTGCCCATGGGGGGCTCGACTTTCTCCGAGCACAGCACCGCTCCCATCGGCAGGCCGCCGGCGATCGCCTTTGCCACGCACAAGATGTCGGGCTCCAGGTCGAAATAGTTGCTGGCAAACATCTTCCCGGTCCGGCAAAAACCGGTTTGCACTTCATCGACGATCAGCAGAAGATCCCGCTCCTCGCATAGGTCTCTGACTTTAGTGAAATAATCCTTGCGGCCGACATGGACGCCTCCCTCTCCCTGGACGATTTCCAAGATCACGCCGGCCGTCTGATCGTTGACCTTCTCGGCGAGTTTCTCAAAGTTGTTGAAGGGGACGTAGTGAAAACCCTCCACGACGGGCTCAAAATCTTTTCTGTACTCCGGATTGAACGTCGCGCTCATGGCCCCCATGGTCCTGCCGTGGAACCCGCGCATGGCGCAGATGAACTCTTTTCGCTTCGTCGTAAAGCGCGCAAATTTAATTGCCGCCTCGACCGTCTCCGTCCCGGAGTTGCAGAGAAAGGCCCGTTTGAGGCTTTTGGGCGCGATGCTCACGAGCTTCTCCAACAGCCTTGCCCTCGTATCGTTGTAGAAGGTTCCGGGGCAGTTAATGAGCTGTCTGGCCTGCTGCTCGAGAGCCTCGATGACCCTGTCGTTGCAGTGGCCGATGTTCGCCACGCCATGTCCGGCAACGCAGTCGATGTACTCTCTCCCTTCGCTATCCCATACCTTGGCGTTTTTGCCCCGGACCAGGACGATCTCCCGCTTCGGGTAAACATCGAACTCATAGGTTTGTTCCAACTGTTTGAAGTCCGTCATTGGATGGTCGTCCCTTTGCCGCTCAAGGCATCCTTGATGGGGTGATCCACTCTCCCGTCGCTGATGATGACCCTTTTCGCTCCGCTCTCGGTGAGCTTCTTGAGCGCGAGCATCTTTCTTTTCATCCTGCCCTCGACCCGGGCCTCTCGAGCTTCGAGTTCGGATTTCGAAATAGTCCGGACGAGCGAGCTTGCGTCCCCGATATCGGCCATGTAGCCCGGCGCCTCAATCAATTGAACAACGGTTTCCGCGTGAAGCGCCTCTTGGAGGAGGTTGACGATGTCGTCGTTCTCCGAGTTGATGGCGACGTTGTTTTCGTCAATGATGGGGATACAGATGACCGGGATATAACCGTGACTGAGCAATAGCCCGAGCAGCTCCCCATTGACGCTTTTCGGCTTTCCCGAATAGTCCCGCAGCACAATGGTTTTATCGCCCTGCTTGGCGCGGATGCCCTTGTTTCGAGCGCCCTCGATCAGTCTGCCGTCAATGCCCGAGAGACCGATCGCGTTGATGCCGTGCTGCTGGCACAGCTCCACGAGCCGTTTGTTTTGGATGCCCGAGTAGCCCATCATGATGGCGTCGATCGTCGCCTCGTCGGAGAACACGCTGGAGTAACCCGAGATCGATGTGACCACGCGCGTCGGGTGTCCCATTTTCTCGGCAATTTCATCCCGGATGGCATTGGCCCCGTGGACGATGACGAAGCTTTCGCCGAGCTCGGCGAGATCCTGGACGGCCCCCTTGAGGTTAATGGCTTTCCCGCCGCCAATCTTGACGATCATCATGGAAAGACCCGAACCGTATGATTTTCGATTGGCTGCCAATCGTCGTCCCCCGGGAGCGCCGCCGAGGCGATGAGTAATCGCTCCGGGTTTTGGCGGTACTGCATGGTGAAATATTCCGGATCCTCGTTGAAGACGGAGGCGACATAGGCAGTCGTCCGGTCGGCGATGACGATATTCATGGCCCGAATATAGCGGGTTCGTTTTCGGATGACGTTGATGGCTTTCTCCAGCGCCCTGAGCATGTCCCCCTGGTTGAAGCGCTGGATGAAATGGAAGACTTTTTCGGCGCCGATTCTTCCCCGCTCGGAGATCCGGACTCCGCGCAGCTCCCCGTTAAAGATAAAGACATAGGGATCGTCGTAAAAAGGCATGTTGTTTTCCACCGTAATCCCCTCGTCCTTGTAGGCGCTGCGGGCATGTCCGAGAAGCAGCGTCGTCTTTCCGAACCGGCTTAAGTCATCTTCCCATATGGGTTTGATGTCTTTGTATAATTTCCAGCGCCCGTTTTCCAGGTACGCGCATCCCCATCCGTGGCCCTGATATTCCTTGCTATGCTTGGAGATAGTGGCGAGACGCTCAAGTTGCTCCGGAATACTGAATTCCGCGGACGCCCTAACCAGAAGCAGCCGGCACATGGTCAAATGGGGTGCAGCCCCGGAAACTCCAGGCCCTCGGTCTCCTCGAAGCCGTGCATGATGTTGAAGGCCTGGATGGCTTGCCCGGCCGCACCCTTCATGAGGTTGTCGATAGCGCTGATCATAACCATACGGTTTGACTTCTCGTCTTTGCTGAAGCCGATGTCACAGTAATTGGTTCCGATGAGCCATTTCGGCTCGGGATATCGGTGCGTCCCCTCGCTCTCTTTGACGATTCGGATGAAGGGCTCCTCGCCGTAAACCTGTCTCAAGACCTTCCAGACATCTTTCTCCTCCAGGGGCTGGTTCAGGAAGACATGGGAGGTGGCCAGCGCTCCGCGCACCATCTCGATGGAAGTCACGGACATGTGGATCTGAATGGCTTCCCTGAAGCTCAGCTCCTGGATGACCTCTGCGGTATGCCGGTGATTGGTCGGCATGAAGGAGCGCACGGCGCCGCTGCGCTCGGGGTGGTGGGAGGCGGCGCTCGGAGCATTGCCTCCCTCGCTGGACCCGACCTTGACCTCGACGACGGTTCGGTTGGGATCGACAATGCCGAGCTTAAAGAAGGGGTAGAGGCCGAGGATGGTCACGGTCGCGTTGCAGCCCGCGCTCGAGATGAAGCTCGTGCGCTTCATCTCCTCGCGGTGCAGTTCCGGGATGCCATAGACGAATTCGCCGAGCATTTCGGGGCATGCATGCGAGTTTCCATACCACTCCCGGTAATCCCTTTCCTGCCGCAGTCGGAAGTCGGCGCTCAGGTCGATGATTCTGGGCGCCAGGGCTCGAAATTCTCGCATCTTCTCCATGGATTTTCCGTGCGGGAGCGACACGAAGAGCACGTCGCAGGGGCGAAGATCGTCCAGCGCGGAAAATTGGAGCTGGGTTCTTTTGCGCAAATTCGGATGGGCCTTAAAGACAAATTTTCCGGCCAGGCTTTCGGAGGTGACCTGGGCGACCTCGGCTCTGGGATGAAAAAGCAACAGCCGAAGGAGCTCGCCCCCGGTGTAGCCCGAGCCTCCGGCAATGGACACTCGAACTTTATCCACGAATTTGTCCCTTGGCCACCCGGAGCACGTAATCCACGATGCGCTGGGGGATATTCACGCCGGTAGGGCCGATGCTGTTGCGGAATTCCATGGTGTAGTTGACCTCGTTGACCAGGAGCCCGTCGTTGGTCTCAAAAATATCGACGGCCACGATCCCGCCTCCGACGGCCCTGGCCGCCCTGACCGAGAGCTCCTTCAATTCGTCCGCTAGGGGGCAATTTTCCGCCGTCCCGCCCCTGGCCGTGTTGGTGATCCAGTGCTCGGAGTACCGGTAAATAGCCGCTACGCACTCCTCGCCGACGACAAAGCTCCGAATATCTCGCCCTTTCTTGTCGATGTACTTCTGTATGTAAAATATCGAATGGTGATAGGAGCCCAGCGTGACTTTGTGCTCGAGCACGGTTTCCGCGGCGTCCCGGTCGTTGACCTTGGATAGGAGCCTTCCCCAAGAGCCGACCGCCGGCTTCAGCACCACCGGGTAACCCATTCCTTCGATCGCCTGTAGCGTGGACTCTTCGGTGAAGGCGATGCGCACCTCGGGTTGCGGCACCTTGTGCTCCTGGAGGGCGATCGAGGTCATGATTTTATCGCCGCAGATCGACGCTACTTTCGCCGAGTTTACACATCGGATCCCCGCGCATTCGAAAAGCCGAAGCGCATGAAGCGCCCGTGAATGGTTGATGCACCTTTCCAGGACGACATCGAAGGGAAAGCTGTCCTTACCCAGATTGTAGACGACCTTCCGGTCGTCGATCATCGCGACTTCCACCCCGTCCCGGCTCTGGAACTCTTTGAGGAGCATTTTCTCCTCGGGGCGGATTAGAGAGTGCAGGAAGCCGATTTGGATGCTCATTCTCCCCAGTCTTCCTCTTCTTTCGGCGCCTCGGCCAAAGTCAACGGGTTGACACCGGTGACTTCCAGTTCGGCGCCACAATCAGCGCAGGCGATAAGCTCTCCCTCCACGGTATCTTCCCCCAAGTTCACCGTGCCGCCGCAAATCGGACACTCAGCCATCTGGCACCTCCTGTATTGGACCGCGGTTCTCCGTTGTGAATGGGCTAACCCCTATTCCCTCGGAAGCTCCCTCGGGAAGCGCGCTCTCGGCTGCGGCCGATGGGCCTCTGCCATGAGTCGAGCCGCCTGTAATCGGACGTCCGCGGCCTCGCTCCCGCTTCCCTCGGTCGCCCAACCGGTCGAGGGGGCGAGCCGTGAATTTTATTTTTTATTGCTCTCGGCCGGAGAGGCGCGTCCCCGAGACCGGTGAACCATGCCGTGGGGCTCTGAGGGCGAAGCCGTCGGGCCGCGGCATCCCTTCTATCGGGCACAACATACCTGTTCTGATCTGCTACCTCAAGCATCCCCAACCAAAACCTTGCGAGTCTTGCGGGCCCGAACGATGCTCTTCGGAGCGTGGAGCTTTTAAGCGGTATGCGGAGGAGCTAATGGGAAAAGGCCTGGCTGCTTCTTAGAGCCGAAGCAGCCAGGCCTTCTTTTGGGTGGAGGTGTTAGTTCCCTTTGAGGTCGCCGCGCAACTCACGTCTGTCTTGTCTGAGCTCGCGGCGGTCCTTTCTGAGCTGCTGGCGGTCGTCTTTCAGTTCCTTGCGGTCGTCCCGGATTTCTTGCCTGTCCCGGGCGATCTCTTCCGGGCTCGCGCCGCTCTTTATATCTCGTCTTAGCTCTCTGCGGTCGTCGCGTAGCTCTTTTCGGTCCTGACGGATCTCGCGGACGTCACTACGGATCTCTTTTCGGTCATCGCGGATTTCGCGCAAGTCCCGTTTGACCTCGGGTCGGAAGCTCACCGGACGCTTCAGATCACGTCTGAGTTCACGCCGGTCTTTGCGAAGTTCGCGACGGTCCTTTCTGAGCTCCTGGCGGTCGTCTTTCAGTTCCTTGCGGTCATCCCGGATTTCTTGCCTGTCCCGGGCAAGTTCCTCCGCGCTTGCGCCGCTCTTCTTGTCACGCCTTAACTCCCGGAGGTCCCCGCGCAGCTCTTTTCGGTCCTGATGCAGATCTCTCCTGTCATCGCGGATCTCCCTGCGGTCGTGGCGAATCTCCTTGCGGTCGTGCCGGATCTCTCGTCCGGATGCCCGGTGGCCTGCTGCCGCTCTTCCCTTTTGTGCGGCAGCGGCGGGCTCCACTAAGAGCAAAAGGGAACCAGCCACCAGGGCGACCCAAATCGATGCTTTGAACCTGTCCATAAATTCCTCCTTCTTTTGATTGGCCTCTCCGGCCTTTGAACGCTTAGACGGCTCTGCGGTTCCGAAAGATTACTTGCCCCCGTCCGGCAATTTTTAAGCGCGACTCTGTCCGTTCTTGTCCTGCGGTGGACGCGCTATAGGTGAATTGGGATAGGTAGCAAGGGGTGTGCCAGTGCCCCGGTCTTCTTAACCCCTTGATTGGAGTGGAATTCTCCCGGATCGCGAAACTTTAGATGGTTATCGGATGACGAAAACAGGTGGACATCGGTGGCAAAATTTGGCAGACGGTTGGCGTCTATTGAGCTTTCTCAGTTAAGGCCAGTAATTTTGCCTTCGCGGTCGACATTCATCCTGACGGCCTGCGGTGTCTTCGAGAGCCCAGGCATAAGCATCATGTTTCCCGCCACCACAACGATGAAACCGGCTCCGCTGGCCAGGTGGGCATCGGTTACCGTAAGGGACCAATTCTTCGGCGCGCCGAGCAACCTGGGGTTATCCGCGAGGGAAGATTGTGTCTTGGCCATGCACACGGGGAGAGAAGAAAAGCCGAGGGCGGAGAATTTAGCGAGTTTTTTTCGTGCTGCCGATTCAAAATAGACCGAGCCCGCTCCATAGATCTCGGTAGCGATCCGCTCGATTTTTTCCTGAACGCTGAGCTCGGGCGGATAAAGCGTCTTGATGGCTTGCGGGTTAGCCTTTCCGGCCGCTTCGATGACCTGAGAGGCGAGATCCAGGCCGCCCGATCCTCCTTTATCGAAGACCTCTGCTGTCGAGCATTCGACGCCGAGGTCGGAGCAAGCGCTGCGGATGGAGGCGATCTCTTCTTCCGTGTCCTCGGGGAAGCGATTGATGGCGACCACGATCGGGAGCCCAAACTTGCGCAAATTTTCGACGTGCTTGGCTAGGTTTTGAAGGCCGTCCTTCAGCGCGCCCGGGCCGACGTCCTGAGTTCGGGATTGCGCCCGCGCTCCTCGCACCGTGGCGACTAAAACTGCCGCCGAAGGTTTCAGCCCGGAGGCGGGCATCACGATGTCCAGAAACTTCTCGGCTCCCAGGTCGGCGCCGAATCCGGTTTCATTCACAACGAAGTCCGCAAGGCCGAGCGCCATTTTCTGCGCAATGACGCTGCTCGTTCCGTGGGCGATGTTGGCAAAGGGCCCGGCATGGATGAAAGCGGGCGTGTGCTCGGTCGTCTGAACCAGGTTGGGCATGATGGCCTCGTTCAAGAGGACCATCATGGCGCCCGTGGCCTTGAGATCCCCGGCCCGAACGATCTCGCCGCCCAGGCTGAATCCAATGGTGATATCGCTGAGCCTCCTGGCGCAGTCTTCCCGGGAGTTGGCCAAGGCCAGGACCGCCATGACCTCTGAGGCCGCGGTGATGACGAAGCCGGTCTCGCGCGGCACTCCGTTCGCCTTGCCGCCGAGGCCGACGATCACGTGGCGCAGCGCCCGGTCGTTCATATCGAGCGCGCGCGGCCAGAAGATGTTGTCCACGTCGATCCTGAGGTCGTTTCCGTGGTGGAGGTGAGAGTCGATCATCGCGGCAAGAAGGTTATGGGCGGCCGTGACCGCGTGGATGTCGCCGTTGAAGTGAAGATTAATTTTTTCGCTCGGCACAACCTGAGCTCTTCCACCGCCCGTGGCTCCTCCCTTCACGCCGAACACCGGTCCCAGGGAGGGCTCTCTGAGCGTCACGACAGCTTTCTTTCCCAGTTTTTCGATCGCCTGGGCCAGGCCGATGGACACAACGGTCTTGCCCTCGCCTTGGCTTGTCGGCGTCACCGCCGTAACCAGAATGAGCTTGCCTCTGGCTGGCGTGGCGGGGTCTGGAAGCCTGTTTAGCCTCATCTTAGCCGTGTAGCGGCCGTAAAATTCGAGGTCCGCTTCGGCGAGGTCAAGTTTTTCGGCGATCCTGTGAATGGGCAAAAGGTCAGCATGCCGTTTTTTCAGGGATTACCTCAAGCCGGGGGCAATGTCCATGGATAATCATCCGCATCAGCTCTTCGAGAGAACCCAGTCCCCTCTCAATCCGCGTAAGCGGCCGTGGGTTGGCGGAAAGTCGCAGGCTTCTGGGAAGCCAGAGAGCGCGCAAATCCTTCAAGCGAAATTTGCCTGCCGTTTAGACAGGCAATCGCTTCGGTATCCAAAAGCACACGCAAGAAAAGTTCGGTTTTGAATTTGTGGTTTTCGACGAGGCCGTTCTTGGTCCAAAAGTATAGGCGATGGCTCTCGGCAAGGCGTTTGAGGAGTTCAAAGCCGATCTGCATCCGATGGTCACCCCAGGTCTGGCTCAATAAATCCTTAAGATTCGTCGAAGCGTGAAGCGCAAGGCCTTTAACAAAGTTGATGATGCGCGTGGTGATGAAGAGTGTATAAATATCTTCCCGGCTAAACTCACGAGTTTCGACGGCCATCGCGGTAAGGCGTGCTCGCACGTAATCTTCTTCTGTCAGATTCATGCCTCGTGCGATCGGTGCGTCGGGTACGCGGTAAAACGGCGAAGTGCCGAGCAGAACGGGCAGGCGGGCGTTGAACGCCATCGTTTGGATCATACTCGCTAAACTCTCGTGGGGCAGGCCTAGGATTTGGTAGGATACGATTTTGAAACCCAGTTGAAAGGCCTTGTGGACGACCGCCAGATAGGCCGTGAGTGTGTGGGGCCGCTTGGTGGTTTCCCTGACTGTCTTGTCGGAGCTCACCAGCGCCAAGTTCAAATGGGAAAATCCCGCCCGATGCATCAACTCCAATAATTCTTCATCGAGGCTCAGGTAGCTCAGGCCGTTCATGGCGACGAACTCGACCTCGCGTCTGGGAAAGCGAGTGATCAAACGGCGGCATAGCTCCTTGAAGGTGCTTTTGTAATAGGTAAGATTGTCATCCTCGAAATCGATCACGCGATAGCCCTGGGTGTAGCGAAGCTCGATCTCTTCAAGGACGTTGTCTAAGGATCGCAGTCGGTAGTTATTCCCGAATGTCGTATGGACCGAGCAAAAGGAGCATTTGTGCGGGCAGCTCCGGGACGTAATCATGAAGGTGAGCGGCTTCCCGCCGAGATCATAACTCGAAGGAGAGAAATCGCTTAGGTCGGGAAAGGGCAGCTCGTCGAGCGGAAAGTTATCACCGATCGGATTAAAGTGGAGGTGGCCGTCTTTTTTGTAGCCCAGATTCGGTGCCTCGTCGATGCGCCTCTGACCTCTCAGGAAACGCAGAAACTCCACAAACGCTCTCTCGCCTTCACCGCGGATGACATAGTCGACATGGGGAGAAGCAAGCAGCGATGCCGGCGCTGCCGAAGCGTGGGATCCGCCGATGACCACCGGCACGGCGAGCCTTATCTTTACCCGTGCGGCAACTTCAAGCGCCTCCCGATAGTAGGGCGTGAAGAGCGAAGAAATCCCCACCAGATCCGGCTTCATCCCGGCCACGTCAGCCTCGATCTCATCGAACGACCGCCCAAAGTGATAGTACTGATGAAAGGACGAAAACGGCGATTTATCCGCCACCGGATAGTAATCGTAGAGATAGCGTAGCGCGCCGGGAAGGGGTACAGTCCTTCGGCCAAAGCCTTGGTGGTAGTCCTTGATGATGACTTCGACTCCGGGAAGGTATCTTTTGACCGCGGCTTTTAGATAACAAAGGCCGATTGGCTGGAGCCGCACATCGGTGTCGTAGAAGTCTTGAATCGGCGGTTGAATGAGAACGACCTTCATTGTATTAGCCGCATCAGCCCTTACCAGGCGACTTATATCCGATATCCAGGCAGGAAGAAAAGAAGCGCGCGACACTTTTCGACAGGGAGCCTCCCGCTACTTGACGCGCCGCTCGGATTTAGAATAACTAGGGTCAGCAGCCGAGCGACGAAAGACCAGCTTTCTATGCGAAAAGTCAAATTCATGCGCGCGACGCCGCGGGACTTTCCGGCCATTCTCAAGCTCCAGTCGGCCAATTATATCGGCAACCTTTCCGTCGAGGAGCGCGCTGAAGGGTTTCTTTCGGCGGAGTTTACGTACGAGCAAATCGCCGAGATGGCCGGTGACATCGGGATCGTTGTTGCCAGCGATTCCCAATCAGCCTTGGGCTACCTGTGTGGCTTTCGGTGTGACTTCAACCATCAGTCCCCGGTGATCGCCAAGATGCTCGATACCTTTGATTCCGTGCAGTATGATGGTAAGTCCCTGAGCTCATATAAGGTCTTCATCTACGGGCCGGTGTGCATCGACCGAGCCCACCGCGGCCGCGGCTTGCTTCGGGGCCTGTACGACGCGTTGAAAAAGGAAGTTGCCGGACAGTTCGATGTCGGGGTTGCGTTCGTTGCGCGCAGCAATTCTCATTCGTTGCGGGCTCACGTGACGGGGCTAGGCATGGCGGAGGTGGGTGAATTTAAAGTTAAAGGTAACGTCTACGCGATCTTGGCATTCAGCATACCGTTTGGGGGCAAACCATGATCATCGATACTCATTTTCACGCCTTTCCTGGAAAGTATCTCGAGCGGGTACCCGAGGCCTCAAGGAACGACCCCAGAGGAGTGGGCTTCCATGCCTTCGACCACCGGGAGCACCTGGACGTCATGGACAGGTACGGGATCGATATCGGCGTGCTTTCCTGCACGTCCGGAGGGATCGAGAAGGGGGGCGACAGAGCAAGGGCCATGGAGCTGTGCAAACTGATCAATGACTCCTTTGCGGAGGCCCATGCCAAGCATCCGCGCCGGTTCAAGGCGTTTGCGCGACCCCCAATGCTTGACCTTGATGACTGCCTGCGGGAGATCCAAAGATGCTACGACGATCTCGGCATGCACGGGATCATGCTTCCCACCAATCTCGCGGGAAGATATCTCGACGAGCCTGAATTCAAGCCCTTCTGGGACGCGGTCGAAGCGGCTCGGAAGCCCCTGTTTCTCCATCCCGCCAATGCCCCGTGCCAGTCCAATTGGGGAAAATATTCCTTGCACCAGAAGATCCTTTGGCCTACCGATACGACGCTGGCCGTATCCCGGATCGTCTACAGCGGGATCTTCGATCGCTACCCGAAGCTCAAGCTCATTGCGGCCCATCTCGGAGGAATGGTCCTGATTTACCTCGACCGGTTGAACTGGCGCGAGGGAAATCCCGAGTGCAAGCTCGAGCCCGAAGCGTATTTTAAAAAGATTTACTACGACACCGCGGGTCCGGTTCGATCGTCCTTCATAAAGCTGGTCTACGATACGGTCGGGCCGGACCAGATTCTTTTCGGCGCGGACTATCCCCACGGAAGGGGAGGAAGGGACGATCAGTTCTATCCTATGACGCTGAAGGCGATGGACGAGCTCGATATCCCCGCAGAGGAAAAAGAGAAGATCTACTACAAGAACGCGAAGGGCCTCTTCGGCTTCGACGAGGGCTGATTTCTTCAAACTTCACGATCGGATGCGGCAACATTCCTTGCAGCCTGAAGGCCGGAGCGCCAGCCCGCGCGGATTGGTTCTGTTCGCGCTTGGCTTTCGTCCGTTTTTCCTGCTGGCGGGAGTTTTCGCTGTCGTCTTGATGACTCTCTGGGTTCTCGCGTTTGCGGGAAACCGGGATTTCGAGAACTATTACGACCTGATTGGTTGGCATAGCCATGAGATGATCTTTGGCTATGCCGCCGCTGTCATTGCCGGTTTTTTGCTGACCGCGGTCCGCAACTGGACGGACATTCAGACTGCTGGCGGGCCTTCTCTGGCAGGGATGGCGGCGCTTTGGCTCGCCGGCAGGCTCGTGCCCTTTTTCCCCGGCACCTTTCCTGCGTGGTTGATCGCCACGGTGGATTTAGCTTTCCTTCCGGCGCTCGCCGTTACTCTGGCGATTCCTTTGCTGCTGAGCGGGCAAAGGCGCAATCTTATATTTCTTCCCCTCCTCGGCGCATTGGTTGTGGCGGACCTGATGGTTCACCTTGAGTTGATGGGCTACGCTGAGAACTCGGCCCGCGCCGGAACCTTCCTGGCTTTGAATCTCGTTGTCCTGTTGATCGTCATCATGGGTGGAAGAGTCATCCCGTTCTTTACCGAGCGGGCGCTCCCGGGTGTGGTCCCGAAGCGCTGGCGGACAGTCGAGTGGTCGTCTCCCGCCACCGTGGTCGCCTTTCTGATCGCGGAGCTCGTTCTCCCC
>JACPAM010000273.1 GCA_016180805.1 Deltaproteobacteria bacterium
GTGCTCCCGAAAGTGGCGATAGACGTCCTCCGAAGACCGCAGCGGGCTTCCCGCCTCCCACCTTGTCCGCGCCAGGCGTCGGCCGATCTCCAGGCCCGCTTTGAGTTGAGCGATCTTCGCCGGACCGATACCTTTGAAAGTTCTCAGCTCGTGAATCGCGGCGGTATCGATGCCCTTTAGGCCTTTGAACTCCTTAAGCAAACGCCGGGCGTGATCGACGGCGCTCTCCCCGGTGCTTGCATTGCCGGTTCTAAGAAGAATGGCCAAAAGCTCGGTGTCCGAGAGCGAGCCGGCTCCCCGGTCGAGGAGCTTTTCCCTGGGCCGGTCCTCTTCCGGCCAGTCTTTGATCGTTGCGTACGGACGCGGCATGGCTCGCTCTCGCTGGAGCGACCGTTTTATAGCACAGAGGCGCGCCTCACTCCAGCACGCTTAGAAGGAAGCCTTTCAGGTATTCCCCTTCTGGATGGTGGAGACTGACAGGGTGGTCTGGCGGATGGCCCAGTCTTTTGATGAGCTGGACTCTACGGGAGGCATCCACGGCCGCGCCGAAAACGATCTTCTGAAAGAGGTCCAAAGAAACATGTTGAGAGCAGCAAAAGGTGAGAAGGAACCCGGTGGGCTTTAGCAGGCCCAGCGCGTGGAGGTTGAGGAACTTGTAGCTTCCCGAAGCCGGTTCTGCATCCGCACGCTTCAAGGCCAGCGATGGTGGATCTACGACGACAATGTCGAAAGGGCTTTTGCAATACTTGAGATAGGAAAAGGCGTCTGCTTTGACGAGCTCGCCCTCGGCTAAGGAAAGATTGTTGAGAGCGAGATTCTGTTTGGCCAACTCCACGGCTGGTCTCGATGACTCGACGGAGATAACATGCTTCGCTCCGCCTCTGAGGGCATAGGCGGCAAAAGCCCCGCTGTAGGCGAAGCAGTTTAGAACGGTCTTGTCTTGCGCCAGCGAGGAGAGGAGCAGACGGTTATCGCGCTGATCGAGAAAGAACCCGGTTTTTTGCCCCTTGCGAATGTCGACCAGGAATTTAAGCTCGCGCTCCTCGATCTGGATGAGCTCGGGAGGCTCCTCGCCTCTGAGGACCCCCACCGCCGGGGATAAACCCTCTTCTTCTCTTACTCCGCCTTCACTACGCTCGTAGATGCTCAAGGATGGAAAAAGAGCCGCGAGAGAATCCACGACCAAGTCCTTTAACGAATCCATGCCAGCGGTAAAAAACTGGACCACGAAGAAGTCGCCGTAGCGGTCCACCACGAGCCCGGGGAGGAAATCGCCTTCGCCGTTTACCAGACGGTAGGCGTCCCAAGAAAAAGGGAGGTGTTTTTCCCTGAGAGCGGCTGCCTGTGAAAGGCGTCGCGTGAAAAAGGCTCGGTCGATATTTTCGTCCAGCCAAGTGAGAACGCGGACACGTATCTGGGACCGGGGACTATAAAGGCCGCGGGCAAGCCACTGCCCTGCGCTATCAAAGACATCGCAGATCGCAGGCGCCTCCGGGTCGCCGTCGACCTTTTCGATAGCTCCGGAGAAGATCCACGGATGGCCGTTTAGTACGGGCTTTTCTCTGCCTTTTTTGAGAAATACCTTCATTGAGCTATCAGCAGTCAGCGATCAGCGGTCAGCTAAGAAGGTAGGTTTGTTGTATCTGTTGTCTTTGTGTTGGCTGAGTGCTGAAAGCTGACGGCTAGTTTTACTCCTTACGGATAAACGTGCTGCTTTTGCCGCCGCTTTTTTTGACCAGGCGGATCTCCCCGATCGTCATCTCACGGTCCACGGCTTTGCACATATCGTAAATGGTCAAGCCGCAAACCGAAACTGCGGTCATCGCTTCCATCTCTACACCGGTTTTTCCCGTCACCTTCACTACGGCTTCGATCTCCACGCGAGCGGGATCCTGCTGCGGCGTAAGAAAAATCTCCACAGAGGAGAGGTTAAGGGGATGGCACATTGGTATCAAATCCGGGGTTTTCTTCGCGGCCATGATGCCTGCAACCCGCGCGACGGAGAAGACGTCGCCTTTTTCCACGCGCCTTTCCAAGATCAAGGCGAGGGTCTCAGGTCGCATGAATACGGTTCCCTTGGCCGCCGCGATTCTTAAGGTCTCCTGTTTTACCGTGACGTCGACCATCCGGGCGCGGCCTTCGGAGTCAAGGTGCGTGAGTTTTCCCATCACTTTCTCCTCGCAAGCTTTCTTACAGGCCTGTTCCAGCTAAGGCATTTATGCTACATAAATTCCATGGAGAAAAAAAGCCACTATCGTGTGATCATCCTGGGATCGGGTCCAGCCGGTCTCACCGCTGCGATCTACGCGGCGCGCGCTAACCTGGAACCTCTGGTCGTCGAGGGCTCCCAGCCCGGAGGGCAATTGACCATTACGACAGACGTGGAGAATTATCCTGGGTTTCCCAAGGGAATCCTTGGACCGGAACTGATGGAGGAGTTTAAGAAACAGGCGGAGCGCTTTGGCACAAAAACTATTTTCGGCGATGTGACGGCGGTGGACCTCAAATCGAGACCTTTCCAAGTCGTGGTGGGAAAGGATCCGTATACCTGCAATGCGCTCATCGTCGCAACCGGCGCCTCCGCGAAGCTCCTGGGCTTGGAGTCAGAAAGGAAATTGATGGGTTACGGGGTTTCCGCGTGCGCGACCTGCGATGGATTCTTTTTCAAAGATAAAGAGGTAGTGGTGGTTGGTGGAGGGGACACCGCGATGGAAGAGTCGCTCTTCCTCACCAAGTTCGCCACCAAGGTTACCGTTATCCACCGCCGGGACAGACTCCGTGCGTCGAAGATCATGCAGGAGCGCGCTCAGAAAAACCCTAAGATCTCTTTTGTCTGGGATACGTTGGTGGAAGAGATTTACGGAGACCCGAAAGACGGCGGCGTCAAGGGAGTCAGACTGAAGAACTTGAAGACGGGAAAGAGCCAGGATTTTGAGTGCGATGGTGTTTTTATGGCCATTGGCCATGAGCCCAACACCAAGATATTGGCCGGGCAAATAGAGATGGACGAGCGCGGCTATATCGTCACGCATAACGGGACATCGACCAGCGTGCCCGGCGTGTTTGCGTGCGGCGATGTCCAGGACCGTATCTATCGCCAGGCGATCACGGCCGCGGGCAGCGGCTGCATGGCGGCAATGGACGCAGAGCGATTCCTGGAGAGTCAGGAGAGCTAGCTCTAAACTGTGCGCTTTCGCGGGGTCGTCGGGGGGAGTTGTGCCACGGGTGAACGAGCAGGTCCGAGCGTCCATTGACAAGTGTATCTAAATTAGGATACACATAATCATGGGTCGATGGAAACGGCACGGCGTCATAGTTGTTCTCTACTCTACCGACCACGATCCGAGGCACGTCCACGTCTTCGAAGATCGTAAGCGCCTTCTCAAATTCAACATCGAGACTTGGACAGTGATGGAAGGTAAAATGACGCCAAAGGCAAGGAGAGCCCTGGAAGCTTTACGAAAGGAAGGCATCCTATGAGAAACCCGAAATTTAAGGAAGTTAAGCCTAACTACCGAAAGAATGTCCTGGAGATTACCCTTCTGGAAAGAGGCAAAGCGAAGAAGTACAGTCTTCCGTTCGCCGTGTTCAGAGATAAGGGGGTCAGCAGCAAGAATCGATTTGTGTCGATCACTGTTGATCGGGAGTTGGGCGATCAGGCTGTCTCGTTCGTCTTAGAGGATGGCTCCACAGGCGATTTTCCTGCGGATTTCGTCCTGTACTATTGTGATCCAACTTACCATTGGTCGCCGATTAACCAACTGAAGAGAGCGCTCAAAGAAAAGCTTGGCTCCAGCCAGTTGTCCGTGCGAGTGATTGCTGATGCCTTGGATACGTCGCCGTCTCAGGTGGTGCGACTGCTGCAGGAAAACAAGGCATCCAAACAGATCGTGCAGCTCTTTCAGCTTGCTGAGTTAGCAGGTTACCAGATTGAGTTCAACCTGAAGAAGAAAAAAGCAGCGTAGATTTGCACTTACTCTTTTCTACAACCCGACCAGAGCCCGAGCCCTTTCTCGCGGGCTTGTCGCTGCAGGTCCCTGAATTCTTCCAGATAGCGGAACGGAAAACGCGTGTAGGCGTGGCCATACCCCTGACGGATGATCTCTGCATTTAAGAAAGTCCCGTCTTCGAGGTAGACGTATCCCAGGGTGCGGCCGTACTTGTCTTTGTGTCCGGTAGCCGCGTTGGCCTGATCCAATTCCAACCGAATCTTTTTCCCCGTAGCTATCCGACGCGTGAACTCTTTCGCCTCTCGGCCGAAGCACTGGACAGGCTTCTTAGGGTGCTTTGTCTCCGGCGTGTCGACGCCAATGAGACGCACCCTTTCATTGGGACTAAGGACCAGAGTGTCCCCGTCGATGACCCGAACGACATTCCTGAAACCATTGACGACGGAGGTCTGCGCGGGTGCGGAGACGTAAAAAAAGGCGGCATTGAGAACGAGAAAGCATGTGAGGATCTTTGTCTTTGGGAACACGATCCCGCGAGCACGCAAATCGAGTGCCAGGCGATCCGTGAGCGGTTCTCCGAGGGGAAAGGGATGGAGAAGTGACGAAATGGTGGGTCAAATTTGGGCAGATAGGGGCAAAATCTGTCCACCCAAGGGATGACAAGAGCGGGCACTGTTCAGCGAGCGGCCTGAAGCGCCGAGTTTGGCCAGCACTCGGCTAATGGTTACCGTGTTGACCCTGAGTCGCTGGTCCCTGGTATCCCCTGAGCGCGTTATAATATCTGATTTGATCTGGTGTCAGGAGATCTCTCTGAGCAAGGTGCGCCTGCAGGTGTGTGGCTCGGAGCCTGCCTTGAATGGCTGCGATCTCCGCGACTAGTTGCTTCAATTCGGCGCCCGAGATGGTTCTCTCCGCGAAGCGCGAATCCAAAAGACGCTCCTTTTCAACGAGCTGTTTGCCAAGGTTTATGGCCTCCGCCCTCATCTTGTCAAAGATTGCCTGCGTTCTCCTGTGCTGTTCGTTAGAGAGATCGAGTTTGTCGGTTAGGTCAAGGACATGACGGGGGCCGGGGTAATGATTCAGCTCCGCGACTTTTGCGAAGCCCATACCATCCCCGGAGAGGTAGCCCTGAACCTCCTCTGCTGACAGCGCCTTGATTGTTCGCCTTTCCTGCCCGGCATACGGAGATGGATGCTCGCCACTCCAGGCGATGGCAGAGCACAAAACCGTCAGCACCACGAAAACCCATTTCCACTTCATAAATTCACTCTCCTGCGGCGTAGAACATGTAACCTCAAGCAAAGAACGCAGCTCTTTTGCTATGGAGATTGTAAAGCGAAAAGCCGACCGGGATCGGAGCAAGGATTAGGGTGCGAATGCGGGTGCTGGCGAAGAAAGAGACCCGAAAGCCATTATCCGGTGGCTTTCAGTTCGTCTTTAATTTCGCCTAGCTCTCGGCGTAGAAAAAGCATGATTGCCCGTTCGATGTGAGCCACCTCGTTTACCTCCCGCGCAACCAGGACCAAGCCGCAAACCTCGATAAACGACGTGACCAAAACGGCGATTAGCTCGACACTCATTAAACCTCCCTTTAGCCCCTTTTTGGAGGCCTCACACCTGGGTTTAGTCGTTAAGGTATCAAACTGCTTTATTTGTCACAAGCCGAGGTTCGTGCTCTAGCGGGTTTGGTCTTGCGTGGAGGAAGCGTCGGCTCTCTTGACTCTCGATTTCTCTCCGGCGCGCACCGTTTCATACCGATATCTCGCACAATAAAGGTACCGGATCGACCCAGTCTATTGGCAAGGCCGTGAACCGCATCCGGTTGCGGTTCGAGCTTACTCTCCTGCCGCCAAGTTGGTCTGAAGCAACTTTTGGAGAATGTCCGACGCGAGACCTGGGGGCGACGAAGGATGGGAAGCAAGCTCTTGGATTACGGAAAGGGCATCTCCCCAGCAAAGGGCGAGTGGAGGCCGGAGCGCTTCTTTAAACTCGGTTGGCGCGGGTAAGCGGTTTTCCACGGCCAGGGCCTTGCCCAGCCAGAGGACCCCCTCCAGAAGAGCGTCCCGCGCCTCCTCGGGGAGTTCTCCCCCGATCAGGAGCCTGGCCATTTTAAGTTTCCGCTCGGCCTGCCGGCGATGGCCGAGGGCTTCGTGCCTCTCCGGCTCGGAAAGAGGGGTCGCCCCGGGAGCTGCTCCGTCCGCAGGGTAGAGGGTCCGTGTCGCCCGGGTGGAAGACGCGATGAGCCCTGCGTCCACCATGCGTCTGAGCGCCTCATCAGTGGCGCGGTCGATGACCTCCAATTTCACCGGCGCCAGCGGATCGGAGTCCTCCTTCCCGAAAAATTCCTGGTGCGCTGAACGGAGCTTTGCTTGCCACAACGGTGCGTCGCGATCCACAACCACAACGAGAACGCAGTGGCTTCCCTCCAGCGGGTAACGCTCATCGCAGCGAACGAGGGTAGCGCCCAACTGTTCGCGGGCAAGATCCGTGAACGCCCGAGCCCGGTCCACCGGCAGTGGCTTACGTGGTTGAGGCTGTGGCGCCGAGGATTCGGAGGCCGCCGGCCCCAGAAGTTGCTGAAGCCGCGCAAGAAAGGCCGCCTTTCCACCACGATACCGGACCTGCGTGAGATCGCCGCGCATCTCCAGAACTCCATCGGCCAGCGCCTGTTTTGCGGAGAGCGTGTCGAGCATACGGTGCTCGATCGTTCCCTCGGAAACCAGATGGATCACCGTGACCGGTCGGGTCTGGTGTTTGCGCCAGGCGCGCGCGATTCTCTGTTCCAGCCGCGCCGGGTTCCACGGTAGGTCGCAGTTGATGATGACGCTGGCGTCTTGGAGATTGAGCCCCACGCTGCCGGAATCGGTGCTCAGGAAAACGCGGCATTGAGGGTCATTTTTGAATCGGAGTATCTCGGCCCGCCGGCGACGCTGCGGCACCGAGCCGGTATGGAGCGCATATCCCAGCTCCACGCGCTCGCAAGCCCCCCGGACCAGCTCCAGCATGCGCTCCCATTCGGAGAACACAAGCGCCTTGATATCAGGGTTGTCCTTGCACTCTTCGAGGATCTTTTCAAGCTCGCCGAGCTTGGGGCAGGTTCGCTCTTTGTGGTCGAGGATGTAGTTGGTATCGCACACCATCCGCATCATGGCCAGCTCGCGCAGTAGCTTCTCGGACTCTTGCTGCGTGAGCGGGCGGCGCCGGGCGATGTTCGCCAGGCGCGCTACCTGGGCTTCGTGATCGGCGTAGCGGTTTTTCTGCTCGGGGCTGAGTGGGACGAAAAAGCTCCGCTCCGTGCGTTCGGGAAGCTCTGCCTCCACGTCGGCCTTGCGCCGGCGGAGCATGAGCGGCTTTACCCGGGCATGGAGCTGGTCCAGGTTGCGGTACCCCATGGGTCTGCCCCGCTCGTCCAGCTCGTAGAATTCCCGGTTGAAGCGGAAGAGAGGGCCGAGGACTGCCGGATTGAGGAAGTCCATGAGCGAGTAGAGATCATCGATGCGGTTTTCAATGGGGGTCCCCGTGAGGACGAATGCGTAGCGGCTCCGCAGGCGCTTGGCTGCCTGAGCTGTCTTGGTGACCCAGTTCTTGATGCGCTGCGCTTCATCGAGGATCACCACGTCCGGATTGAGCCTCAAATTGATATCGAGGCCGTCGCGGATCACCTGCTCGTAGTTGACGACAGTGAAAAAGGCAGGAGAAGAATAGAGGGCAAGCCTGCTCTTCCGTGGCCCAAACACGAGTTGGTAGCGCAAATCCGTGTAGCGTTGAATCTGCTCTTCCCACTCGGTTTTGAGGGAAGCCGGGCTCACCACCAGGACCCGGGAGGCCTTGCCCAGCCGGCGCAAAAGGGCACAGGCAGCCACAGCCTGGATGGTCTTTCCCAGTCCCATTTCATCGGCCAGAAGGGCGCGCTCTTTGAAGGCCAGGTGGAGCATTCCTTCTCGCTGGTACGGATAGAGCGGCACGAGCGTCTCTTGCGCCGGCCATTCGCCCGATTGAACCTTCTGCTCATATTCGTGGAGCAGCACCCTTCGTTCCTGAATGTGTCGCCTCGCTTCCAGCCAGGGGGCGACTTCCTGGGAGATGCGGAGGTTGGGAATCCGTGCTTTGCGAAGCGCTTCCAGAGCCTCCTCCGGCTCCGTCTTGAGTCGCCCGTCCGCAGAGAAAAACCCCCTCCACTGCCGGGGAAGACCGTTTGCGCCGTTCTCGATGCGCAGCGTGTTGCTCGCGGGATCGGGAACGATGTCCAGAAACGTCGGCTCGCGTTTCTGCGTCTCTCGAAAGATGCGCCGGTGGCTGGCTTCGAGGTGCAGTAAGGTAGCCTCTATGTGCTTACAGGTCCCCAGACCGTTGATCCGAAAATCCACGCAGGTGCAGGCGAAGCTCTGCCGCGAGAGACTCCGGATTTCGACCGTATAGATCTCGCCGCTCCCGGAGCACACCCTAAATGTCGAAAAGATCGGATGCCGCCCGTCTAGGGGGCGGATCTCAAGCGGTTCTGTTCGCGCGCGCAACCGGCGTTTGTTGATTTCATCTGCGTCAGTGGTTTTCCAGTTATAAGCAGCGGGGACTTCGATTTTCCTTATTGCTTTCCGAAATCTGGTGGCAGCCATTTTCAAATATCCTCCGGCGAGAGTGCAATTGAACAGATCAGATCCTTCCCTTTTTCCAATCTTTCAAGATCTCCAGTGCCGCGAGTCTTCCCGAAGCTCCCATCACCCCGCCGCCGGGATGCGTGCCCGCGCCGCAGAGATAAAGATTTTTGATTGGCGTGCGGTATTGCGCCCAGCCAGGAAGGGGACGCATAAAGAAAAGCTGGTCGAGCGAGAGTTCTCCGTGGAAAATATTTCCCTCGGTAAGCCCGTACTCTTGCTCCAGGTCCCAAGGCGTCAGCACTTGGCGGTGCAGGATGATGTTTTTAAAATTGGGCGCGTACTGGCTGAGAGTATCGATGACGGTATCGCCGAATTCCTCCCGGCGATCCGGCCAGCTTCCTTCTTTTAGATGATACGGTGCGTACTGGACGAAGATGGACATGACGTGCTTTCCCGGTGGGGCTATCGAGGGATCCAAGGTGGAGGGAATAACAATATCCAGATAGGGTCGCCGCGAGAAACTGCCATGTTTCGCATCATCATAGGCGCGCTCCAAGTAATCGATGGTTGGGCTGATCGATATGGCGCCGCGAAGGTGAGGACCATCTCCAGGAAGGGAGGCGAAATTCGGCAGAGCATCCAAGGCCAAATTGACCTTTCCCGAGGAGCCTCGCATCTTAATCTGGCTCACCTGTTTAACGAATTGTGGATCCAAATGAATGGGCTCCACCAGCTTCAGGAAGGTTCGCTTGGGATCGACTGCGGAGCTGACCACTTGGCTTTGGATCTCTTCGCCGTTTTCCAGCACAACTCCTGTCGCGCGGCCGTTTTTGACCAGCACCCGGGCGACCGCCGCTTCGGTCCGAATCTCGGCGCCGTGCTCTTGCGCGGCCGCTGCGATTGACTGGCTGACACTACCCATTCCTCCACGGGCCCATCCCCAGGAGCGGTAGCTCGCGTCGATCTCCCCCATGTAGTGATGGAGCATCACGTAAGCGGTTCCGGGAGACCTGGGACCAAGTAAGGTGCCGATAATGCCGCTGGCGGACATGGTGGCTTTAAGCACCTCGGTTTCGAACCATCCGTCAAGAAAGTCAGCGGAGCTCATGGTCATGAGCTTCACCATGTCGTAGACCAATTTTGGTCCTCGCTTCAGGAAGTAACGGCTGAGACTCAGAAGCTTGAGCAGGTCGCGGGGATGCAGAGACGTAGGGTTGGGCGGCACCATGGCCAGGAGCGGCTTGACCGCCCGGGCCATCTGGACCATCAAGTGGCCGAATTGCTCGTAGGCCTCGGCGTCGACCAAGGAATGGCGCGCGATTTCGCGGCGGGTCTTTGCATGATCGCCCCAGCGCACGAGATAGTTACCGTCGACCGTCGGCGTGAACGTGCTATCGAGAGGGATGATCGAAAGGCCGTGGCTGGCGAGATCGAGCTCACGGATGATCTCGGGGCGCAGCAGGCTTACCACGTAGGAGCAGACCGAATATTTAAACCCCGGAAAGATCTCCTCGGTCACGGCGGCGCCGCCAACGAGGTGGCGCCGCTCCAAGACCAGGACTTTTTTCCCTGCCCTGGCCAGATACGCGGCGGCGGTGAGGCCGTTATGCCCCCCGCCGATGACGATGGCGTCGTAGTTTTTGCTCATGATGCGGGTTTGCTTCAAGCGGCATTTTTGGTAATTTTCAAGCTGAAGTCAACGGCCCGGATTTCCCAGAGGGCCTCGGGACGGCCCCCTCGACCGGCACGCTTTCGCTTCGAAGCCCGAGGGGAGACGAGCAGGAAGGCCGCGGACGTCCTTTTCCGCGACCGAAGGGGAGCGCGAGCGAGGCTGCGGACGTCCGATTACAAACGGTACGACTCATGGCACGAACCCATCGGCCGCAGCCGAGAGCGCGTTTCCCGAGGGAGCTTAGTCCATCGGCCACGGCCTGATGGCTCGGCCCCCGAGGAGCTTTCGAGGGAACGCGGGGTAGTTTGAGTTTAGCCTATGCCCATCGGGACGCCTTTCCATTCGCGCACTTCGGCTCTGTGCCAGAGTTACAACTGGCGCCATTGGTCCGGTTACCTCGCTGCGAGCTCCTACGATGTCCTTCACGATCACGAATACCATGCGATCCGAAACGCCGCCGGGCTGATCGATGTCTCGCCGCTCTATAAATATGAGGTCGGGGGCAAGGACGCGCTTCGGTTCGTCAACCGGGTGATCACCCGCAATGCCGCCCAATGCGCCGTTCACCAAGCGATGTATACCTGCCTGTGCGACGAAGAGGGAAAGGTCATTCAGGACGGCACCGTCTTTCGTTTTGCCGAGAACTCTTTTCGGTTTCATCTTGCGGACCCGAGCCTTCGCTGGTTCCGGCTGAACGCGGCCGGCCTTCAAGTCGAGCTCGAAGATGTTTCCGAACGGTTCGCCGCGGTGGCCCTTCAGGGGCCGACCTCGCGCGATATCTTAAAGCGGGTCGCAGATACCGATATCGACCGCGTGAATTTTTTTCGCTTCACCTCGGCCAATCTGAGCGGCATCCCGGCGATCGTCTCCCGGACCGGCTATACCGGCGATCTCGGCTACGAAATATGGATCCCAGCCGAGCGCGCCGAGCCGCTGTGGGATCTACTCATGGCGGCGGGAAGGCCTTATGGCCTTGTTCCGGCGGGCATGCTCGCGTTGGACATGGCACGGTTAGAGGCGGGGTTTGTCCTGATCGAGGTGGATTACACGAGCGCCGAAAAGGCGCTCACCCCGGCGCAGAAATTCTCGCCGTTCGAGATCGGGCTCGGCTGGACCGTTAATTTGGAGAAGGATAGCTTCGTGGGCCGTGCGGCGCTCCGGGCGGAGCAGGAGCGGGGCTCCTTGAGACATCTCGTGGGCTTGGAGATCAACTGGGAGGAGTTCGAGCGGCTGTTTGATGAAGCGGGGCTTCCGACTCAGATTCCGACTGCCGCTTGGAGAAGCAGGGTGCCGCTATTCAGGGACGGGAGGCAGGTCGGCAGGGCGACGACGGGCTGCTGGTCTCCCACGGTAAAAAAATATATCGCCCTGGCCATCGTCCACCATGACCATGCCACACCAGGGTCCCCGCTGAAGATCGAGGTCGGCGTGGAAGACGAAAAAAAGCGGGTGGGAGCGAAAGTAGTCAGGCTCCCGTTCTTCGATCCTGAGCGTAAGCGTGCCCGATTCTACAAGCCCAGCACTGCCAGGACGACTCCCTGACAGACCCTTGCCATGAAATCCAGATCGAGGGTCGGAAGCGTGTCGGAGGAGGCGTGGTGGTGGGGATTCCGAAAGAACGCGGTGTCCGTTACGAGGAGAGCGGGGTAGCCCAGATCCCAAAACGGCGCGTGATCGCTCAAGCGGACCTGGGGCAGCAGGAAGCCGTTTCCCAAAACGGTAAGCGTCTCCACGGGGAGCCGTGGCACACGGCGCATGTGCCAGGAGAACTGCCGCATGAGCACGCTGGAGCGCCAGTTGCCGATAATACCGATAAAATCCCCGCGGTTCGGGTAAAACCAGCTAAGACCGGACGGGTATTTTTGTCCCCCGGCGCGGGCGTTGGTAAAGCCCACCATCTCCAAGGAAACCATCGCCTTGACCTTCGCCCTTTGTGCCTTGAGCTTGCGAGCGAAGTGGGTGCTACCGATCATGTTGAGCTCTTCCAGATTGAAAGCACAGAAAAGGACCTCAGCGCGGAGTTTGGCGCGGGCGAGAACACGCGCTGCCTCGAGAAGGACGGCCACACCGCTCGCGTTGTCGTCGGCTCCCGGGCTTCCCTCCACCGAGTCGAAATGAGCACCTATTATTATCAAACCCTCGCCCTCCTTCCCTCTGGGAGAGGGATGTGGGTGAGGGCCTGCCCGAGCGATGACGTTGCGGTAGCTTGTTCCCCAATGCGAAAACGCGTCGCTTTCGACGCGGAGTCCGTAGCTCTTAAGCTCGCGCTCGATGTGGGCTTCGACCGCGGCGAGATGGTTCCGGCCGCTGAAGGGGCTCCGTTCCCCGATGATCTCCTGGAGGTGTCTCCTCAGGGCTGTGGGATCCACTCGGGAAAGGGTGGCGATCATGAATGTGTCAGGCGCACCGCTATGCCTCTCTCGTGGAGGTAGAGCTTACACTGGGCAATAGTGAACTCCCGGTAGTGGAAGATCGAGGCCGCCAGGGCGGCGCTCGCCTTGCCGACGGTTAACCCTTCGTACACGTGCTCCAGTGTTCCCACGCCGCCGGAGGCGATAACGGGGATGGGTATGCGCTCCGAGATGGTGCGGGTCAGATCGAGATCGTAGCCCTTTTTGGTTCCATCCCGGTCCATGCTCGTCAGCAAGATCTCTCCCGCCCCGTAAGCCGCCATCTTCTCCGCCCATTCGCAGGCATCGATCCCGGTGGGTTGGCGGCCACCGTGGGTGTAAACCTCCCAGTGCTCGCCGGACCGTTTGGCGTCAATCGCGACGACGATGCACTGGCTGCCGAAGGTTTCCGCAGCCTCGCGCACGAACTCGGGACGGGCAACCGCCCCGGTGTTGATCGAGACCTTATC
>JACPAM010000141.1 GCA_016180805.1 Deltaproteobacteria bacterium
CTGGATGGCCAAGGGCAACCCGGTCGTCCTCGAAGGGCTCACTTCGAGCGGCGATAACTGGCGGCCTATCAACACCAGCGTACGGGATATCTCCGTCTATACGGTGCCCGCTTATCACGACAAAAGCCAGGGGCTCCAGCGCGGAAAGAACGCGATCTTCGTGTTCCGAATCGACGGCGTGTGCATCGCGCACCTCGGCGATCTCGGCCACGCCCTGACGCCGCCCCAGCTCAAGATGATGGGCAAGATCGATGTCCTGTTGATTCCTATCGCCGGCGGCTTTTACACGATCACCGCGCGCGAAGCCCGTGAGGTCACCAAGCAGGTCAACCCCAGAATCGCCATTCCCCAACATTACTGGTGGGATGGTGCCGTGGAGGAGTATGTCGGCGAGCACCCGCGCGTAAGACACATCAACGGCAGGATCCTGAGAATAGCCAAATCCGATCTCCCGGAGCCGACCGAGATCGTCGTGCTCTCCTGGAGGATGCAGTGAAAGGTTCAAAGCTCAATCGCGCCTTGGCCGTGATGGCTATGAGACACTCCTCTGCCCGGCCATAGATTCACGACAACGGGAAATTTGCGGGCGGGTGCTGGGCCGATATATTTCTCCAACGCCTTGGTTCCGACTTCGAGCTGTGCCCTTACCCTTTGGATCTCATCGGACGTAAAGACTCCATGGTTAAAAATCAGAAATCTCTCGTCCCGATATGAGGGCTGAATCGCGGCGCAGGCGCTAACAAGCAAGAATGTAAACACGCCAAGCGCTCGCATGACAGAACAACCGCATCCGTTTGACACCACTCACCTCATCTACTGCTGCCACCACACAGCTCGAGCTTCGGGGTCAGAGCTTCGGGGTCAGGCCTCTTGATTCTTGAGTTTGGGCTCCAACTGTCTCAGCGCCTGCACCATCGTGCGAGTGGGATTATTCGCCACCCGCTGAACGGCGTTGCCCACCGCGCTGAAATGCAACCCCACCCGCTCCCCAATTTCCCGTAACCCCATAAAGCCGTATCGCCTCATTAAGTAGCTCGCCACATACCTCGGCTCCGTATACCGCCAGCCTCTCCTCTTTAGTTCCTCCGGTTCGATGCCGTAATACGTCCCTACCGCTGCAACAAGCGCTTCGGGCTTGACTCCCACCAACTCTTTTCGCCGCACAACCTCCGTCTTTTTTGCCCTTTCCCCGCCGTGCTTGTTCATCACCTCTTCGACGAACTCCTCAGAGCCGATGACCGCTTGGCCGCGCACGTCGTCCCAGGGCGTCCTAATCCCCTCCTTGACTCCGTCTGCGACAAACTCCCGGTAGGCTCTCTTCCCCTTAATGCCAAACTGGCTCATGACATCTCTCACTGTAAGCCATGCCGGCGCCGCCCTCGCTCCAACGTATGACCCGAGGCTGCTCCAACGGTATTTGATTGGATCCACACTTCTGTTAACCCGCCAGGGGTTTAAATGAATGTAGCGGCTAAGTTCCAATAAATAGGCATCCTTTTCCACCAAGATCGCCTTGTACCTGCCTTGAAATAAGTGACCTACCCGTCTATGACGACGGTTGAATGCCTGAGTGTAGACTCCGTTCAAATATCTCAGAGCCCGGCTCAGTCCGCCCCTCGGGGTCTCAAGCAACAGATGATAGTGGTTGTCCATCAGCACGTAGGCGTGGACCCGAATATCAAACTGCTCTACCGCCCGCTCTATCAACTCCAAAAACTTCTCCCGGTCTATGTCGTCGCGAAAGATCGCCTTGCGTTCATTGCCCCGTGAGGTTACATGGTAGTGCGCTCCCGCGTATTCAATCCGCAGCGGCCGTGCCATTGATCCCGCCTTTATCAAGGGCCGTTATAAGAATCAAGAGTCCTGACCCCGACGCCCAAAGGTCAAGATGCGACCCCTAGCTCCTCTTGGAAGAAATCGACGATGGCATCTGGAACGTCTACTTCTGCCCGCTCAAACTCGGCCGGCTACATGAACGACACATGCGTATCGAGGACGAATATGGCAGACTGAAACGCCACAAGGTGTAACCCATGTCCACGGACTTTTTTGTTACCTATCTCCCCGACCGGTCATGTCAATAATTGGACGCGGTAGGGACCACCCTTGCGGGCGGCCCCCCGCACAGATCCGTACGTGAGGCGCTACCTCATACGGCTCCTATCTTGAGTGTGCCACGACCAGCCGTTCGTTGGGATAAGGATGAACGATATGCACGGGTGGTATCCAACGCCGGATCAGCCGCTGCATGCGTTTCCACGGCCAGCGGCGGCGACCGCTCTCGCTACGCCGACGCATGGTCCGGTACCACATACGGCAAACCTGTGTACGGAAGACATCAACGCTCGCACGGTTACCCGGTACCGCGTGATAGTTCATCCAGCCGCGTACCACCGCGCTGACCCAGCGGCCCGTCGTCCGCACCTCTGCGTGCATGAGGACGCGGAGGCGATCCTTGACCTCCTTGAGTTTTGCATTCATCCGCTTGGCCATCGACTTCCGCTTTACCGTGAACTTTCCGTCCCGGCGGGTCCCACAGCAGTGTGTAAAACCCAGGAACTCGAACGTCTCCGGCTTCCCAGCACCACGCCTCTGCCGGTCCGCCGCCGCGAAGCGCCCGAACTCGATCAGCCGCGT
>JACPAM010000142.1 GCA_016180805.1 Deltaproteobacteria bacterium
ACTCCTCATGAAAAACTGCTTTGAATCTCCTATACCCCATGGATCAAGGCGGCGGCTGCGCAGGGGTGTGTCTTCCCCTGCCTTAATAGCTGACTCGAAAGCCTCAGCGCTATTCCTGAACTCGTGCACCGGGACCCTGCTAAGATCTTATTGCTCCCACGGCTCATCCGTACCTACTCGCTCCCAGCCCTCCCGCCGCTTTACAATACCCATAGCAAAGAGCTAAAGTCGGCTCAGCGCTTTAGTCCAACACGTTTTATCCCCAATGCCACGTAGGGGATTTTGTCGAAACTCTATCCCTCAAAGGCATCAGGGATAAAACGCTATAGGTTAGCCGGACAAAACACACGGAGCTGACCGCGAACACGGCCATGGATGTCGGCGGCTCGTCGATACGCGAGTTTCAAGAAGGCGACGAGCCTGCAGTCGTCGGGGTATGGCATCGTTCGGGGAAGGCACGGTACACATTCCTTCCGACATGGCAGGAGTTCACTCTTGATACGGCCCGCAAGGTGTTTCGGGAAGTTATTCGGCCAAAATGTCATATTTGGGTAGGTACTCGCGACTACCAAATCGTCGCCTACCTCGCAATGAAGGGCTCGTACATCGATAGGATGTACGTGGATCCGAACGAATGGCGTAAGGGTTGGGGAACGCGCTTGGTCGAATTCGCGAAGAACCTCTCTCCCGATGGCTTAGAACTTCATACCCATCAGCAGAACGTCGTGGCACGCGCCTTTTACGAGAGGCACGGCTTTATCGCGGTCAAGTTCGGCACGAGTCCACCACCCGAGTGCGCGCCGGACGTCGAGTATCACTGGCGGCCGGCTTGAACACGGCGCCGGTTTGCGGTCGCGCAGCGGCTTGAACGAGTCTATCGTGTGTCGGTTGGCACAGGCCAATTGGCACAGTTCGTGGTTTTCGGGTCGTTCGTCAGCGCGAAGAGGGAACCGGCTGACGTGGATGTGTTCCTGCTGATGGAGGATGCGTTCGACATGGGACAACTGACCGGTGAGGCCCGAGTTCTTTTCGACCATGCGGCAGCGCAGGCACATTTTGGAGCAAGCGTGTTGTGGTTGCGCCGTCTTGCAGCCCTCGGTGGGGAGGAGCAGGCTATTGCCGGGTGGCAGATCAAGCGCGACGGCACGCGCAGGGGGATCATCGAGATCGTGGAGGAGCAAACATGATTGCAAACGATACGGAACTCAAGGTGACTCTGGAGCGCATTGCTCGGTTTCAGGAACAGGTGGCGCATCTGCGGCGCGTGGAGACGAACCCTGAGAACTATCACGGTGCGGTTTCGGGGTTTCTGGCGGAGATCGACCGCATGCAGCTTGAGGTGCGAGAATACCTAAGCATTCACCCCGCTGAAATGCCGTCAACAAGTACCTCATAGTTACGGCTAACCAACGGCTTGAGATTGACGCTCCCAGGGTCGTGCAACTCAGCCTTAGCGTTATCTCTTTTGGACTTGACCTGTATGCATAAATAAGGCATGCTGATGCATATGAGAACAACGCTTAACATTGATGATTCTCTCCTGCACAATGCCGCCAAGCTGACTGGGGTCAAGGAGAAAACCTCATTGGTGCGTCTGGGGCTTGAGGCCCTGATCGCAAAAGAGAGCGCCCGCCGCTTGGCCAATCTCGGAGGCACCGAGAAGCAGCTTCGCCCGATTCGGAGACGGCGGCCTCGCAACGGCGCATGATTCTCGTCGACACCTCGGTTTGGATCGAGCATCTGCGGGCGGGAAACGATCGTCTAAAAACTCTGCTGTTTGACGAGCAAGTCCTTTGCCATCCATTTGTTGTTGGTGAGTTGGCATGTGGAACGCTGCAAAAGCGGGACGAGATTCTCGGTATGCTGAAGGCCTTGCCCGAGGCTCATCTGCTCGAACATGAGGAAGTCCTGAGCTTTCTGCAGGCACGCCGTCTATACGGGCGAGGTATCGGCTGGGTGGACGCCCATCTCCTCGCTTCGACGCTGCTCACCGGCTGCAGTCTTTGGACTTTCGACAAGCCGCTTAGGAAAGCGGCGGCTGCCTTGAACGTCTTGGCGTGAAACTTCCTCACGAGATAATCGGGAAGAAAAGGGGTCGGGAGTCTTTTTGATGCCTAACCTCGCGTCAGACCGCTCGCGACGCCTGGTGTTGAAACGAAAAGGATGATGGCGGCGACCGAAGGGAAATTGAAACGGTTGGGGTCAGTGGTGAAGACGGACGAAGGATGGCGTCCGTGGGAGTGGCGCCTATTGACAACGCCGCCCCCGTGGCCAACTTGCGCCGGCGCTGCCGCTAATGTATTGTAAGTGTATGGCGCGTCTAATTTCTACGACTGTTCGTCTTGAAGAGGAGGACGTCCGGGCGTTGAAGCGAGCCCGAGCCGCAGGCCACTCTGCCTCCGACCTGATTCGTAAGGGGCTGCGAGTGGTCGCTTCGCGGTACTACGCCGGTCGTCGTCCACCGTCAACCGCTCTCTTCGAGTCCACCGATAACAAACTGGGCGATGAGGCTGAGCTGTTCCGAGACCTTGAGACTTGATCCCGCCAATCGTTGCAGACACCGGCGGACTTCTTCGGGCCCTCGCATGTACCGCGGACGGCAAGCCGAGCTTCCCTGAGTACGAGG
>JACPAM010000274.1 GCA_016180805.1 Deltaproteobacteria bacterium
ATCACGGGGGTAGATGCCCTCGCGGTCCAGGCGGGAGGCCACGGGCCTTACCTCCTTCTCGACAAAGCCCCGCACCATCTCCTGGATCATTTGCTGTTCCTCGGTAAGCTCAAAAATCATAGTCGCCCTTTACGGAACGAGCATGCTCTTGAGCTTAGGGATCATCTTAGGATCAATCTTGAACAGGCTGGCGACAATATTCTCTATCTCTTCGCCGGGTACAGGGTCGATGGCCATATTGCCCTTAGCAGCATCGGCAAGAAAAGCCGGATCCTTCGTTGTTTCTAGGAACGCCTTGCGCAGGGTTTGCAGGCGCTCTTTCGGGGATCCAGGGGGCAGAAAATACAGATACTGGATGATCGTCACGTCATGAACAGCATACTTCAGCAACTGCCGCGCTTCATCGGTCTTCGCAAATTCTACGGCTAGTGGCACATTCGGGAGCTCGGGGTGTTTCTTCGGCGCCGCCTGTAGCACCACCGAATAGTCGCCGGTCTCTAGCGGCCGGCGCAACATGATTTTGGTTGCATCCCACGTCAAACAGAAGCCGTCCAACTCGCCACTGTCCGCAGCCAGCCGAACGTCGGCGGCCCCCTTGTATCCGTCGACCACTCGGATGGGTAGCCCCACAGCCGTCTTGAGCGTTCTCGCAATGTCAGACATGTTGCCTCCCGGCCCGACACCGCCCAGCTTCAACGGCTCCTTAGCGCCAAGCCATTGCTGCGCGCTGTTGATGCCGCTGGCCTTGCGCAAAACGCAAACTGACTGCGGCACCTGGGGGACACCGAGGTACGCGAACTTTCTCCCGTCAAACTCGATCCCTTTCGCGCCCATGAGCTGCTGGAGGTTCAGCCCGCCGATATTGTTGCCGATCGTGAGGCCGTCGGGTTTTGCCCTTTGATACATGTAGTTGGCGTGAATGAAGCCCCCGGCTCCGGTCATGTTTTCAACGATCACCGCCGGATTGCCCGGGACGTGCCGGCCGAAATGGCGTGCGATCGTCCGAGTGTAGGCGTCGAATGCGCCGCCGGGACTGAAGGCCACGATAAAACGGATTGTCTTGCCCGCGTAGAAGTCGTGACTTGATGCATAGAGAGGACGAGCGGACCAAAGAACCCAACCTGCCGCAATGAGAAAGAAAAGTCTGCTGAACATTGGCGTACATCCCTCCTTAGTTTTCGCCTCTCGAAAAGACTTATCTGAAAATAACCCCTCCCGCCATTCTTTGAGAGCCCCGACCGGCTGCCAAGAGGAGCTGGCTGGCTCCAGATCGCTACTTTAGCGCGGAGACTATCCGATGACGGACTGTTATGTCAATTTGGCTCCCTGATTTCAGATGGCGGCATACGCGTCAACCTATCCCCAGAGGCCCAGTCCTCGGGTTGACTTCAAGACTTTCGAAGATGACCTATAGGCCTTTGTCAGGAAGGAGGAATGGGCGCTTGGCTGATAGATCTTTTAACTGGCCGAACAATGCGTAGCCCGCATTCGTCTTCGGAATAGCTTTTGAGGTTCGGGATAGCAAAAGCCCACGCCAGATCCCGCGCTCCAGTCGTGCGTTCCGGCTAACGCACTCTGAAAGTGAGATTAGGGGGGCGACACCTGCGGCGAATTTCCCTCCAAGCAGAGCTAGAATCCTTTTCGCGCATCGATCATCATGTGCTCGCCACTTTCTCCCATCCGCACGAATGCTGGAGGTGCTTGGCCGCATCAAATTGGCTGGCAGCGAGTACGGCGTCGAAGTCTTCGATGTCCAGGAACGGTCCAAGGACGAAAAAGTCTGGCCCACTGGGAACGACCAGGCTACCATCGGGAAAGATCATGACGTAAAGCCGATCGAGAGTGGCATGGCTAAGGAAGTTGATGTGGAGGAGAGTGTGGCCGGCAAGCTCGCGCTCCAGGGCCGCAAACTCCTCGTCGCTGACCAAGAGTTCACCCCACGCCCGAGGTCGCATCGAACGAGGAAACGCCTGGAAGACGTTGTAGAAGACCCGCGCTTGCGTGGTTCGGGCGTAGTTCTCGGCCAGGCGGACGATGTTGGGCACGTCGGCCAGGTTGTGCTGGGTGACCGGCGTGCAGAGCTTGACGTCGATCTGGGGATACCTCCGCAGCCAATCCAGGGCACGCAGGATCGCAGCCAAATGCCCCTGCCTTTTGGTGCGGGCGCTCACCTCCTCCGTAGCCCCATCCAGAGGCAGGGAAATGAGGTCGATGTACACCCCAAACTCTTCCAGAAAGGTCGTCGTCAGCTTGTCGCCCGTGGTGGACAGGGCGACCTGCAGGCCGATTCCCTTCGCGTGACGCAACAGCGCGCCGATGTCGGTGCGCTGAAGAGGATCGCCGCCGGTGAAAACGATACGCCGAGCGCCCACTCCCTTCACCCGAGAGACGATGCGCCTGGCCGTGGCCGTGTCCACCGGGTGTACGAAGCCCTCGGGACCCCAGCAGTAAGCGCACTCCTGACTGCACTCGCAGGTCACGTGAAAGTCAATGGTCGCAACTTGTGCTGACATATTTGAAACCGGGCCCGACTTCTCCGGGCCACTTTCTTAAAGAGAAATCCTGTCACCAGGAAATCAATGACTCTCCATCCTTGAACACAAGCCTATTATCCAACATCAACGTCACTTTTGTCATCATGCCGTCCCTTTCGCTGATTTACTGACCTGGTACAGAGTGCCAAATTCAGCGAGGGGAGCCCAGCGCTTTCATAACATCAACTTGATCAATTTGGGGTGGCTTCCAGACAAACCTGGACATTTCCACCGGCGTGGGGTAATGGGGTCTTTATGACTGGAGCAAAGAAGGGTCAAAAATAATTTCTCTTTTCAGACAGCTTTGCGGCGGGGCCTGAGGAGTTGAGATGCCAACCGTCGCTCTTGAAGATATAGAGCTTTACTACGAGGAGCATGGGCACGGGGAACCGGTGCTCCTGGTGCCGCCCTCCTGGTGGCCCTGCGATGCGTGGAAAGTAGTCGTGTTGCCCATTCTTAGTGAGCGATACAGGGCCATCATCTTCGATCCAAGGGGCACGGGCCGCAGTCAGCGGCCCGATGGGGGCTATACGATCAGCCAGTTTGCTCAGGATTGCGGCGCTCTCCTGGCCCATCTGGGTGTCTCCCGATGCCATGCAGTGGGCTTCGCTCTGGGGGGACAGATTGCCCAGGCGATTGCTCTGATCCGTCCGGAATTAGTAGCCACACTCACCATGGCGGGTGCGGGACCCGGAGAGAAATCAGGCCAAGGCGGCTTCCGGGGGCTAACCAAGGACGCGGACCAGGAGATCCGGGAAATGGGCTTTGAAAAATTTATTCGGTCACATGCCGATAATGACACGATGGCTTTTAGCTCCAGCTTCTACCGCGAGCATCGGGAAGTGGTGGTGGCTTTGGCCCAGGCTCTCTGGGAGCAGCAGGGTAGCCTCGAGCATTATCGTCACCACCAGGAGGCGCGCCGGACCTGGGACACGCTCGCAAACGCCAGCCGGGTGCGCGCGCCAACACTCCTCCTGGTGGGCAGCGAGGATACCGTCGCCCGGGGGGATAGCACGCCTTTAGCCACGGCCCGGCGTCTGGCGGAGCTTATCCCTGGCTCAGAGCTGGTTTTGGTTGCCGGTGTCAAACACATGACTTTCTGGGACGGCACCCAGGCCCTGTCCATATTGATTGACTTTCTGCGGCGCCACCCCATCCCCGCCATCCCGTAGCGATACTAATTTTGCTGTCGCGCATATTACTGTTCGGCGGGCAGGCTTTCGCTTCCCGCCGTAGCCGCGCCGCGGATTAGCAAAAAGAAACAGCGACGCGTCCTACCTATCCGCGAGCCGGACGGCTGGCCGCGGCGCCGCGTCTCCTTACGGGGACAGAAGACTTTCTCCCGCTTTGGGGCGAGCAGCCCTTCTTACGCTCTCTGGAAAACGTGATTAGCGCCGCCAGGGAATTATTGGTTTAAGATCTAAGGGCGAGGGCAATATAGAAGAGGCTAAGCGCGGCGTTCGCTCAAGATCAGGGAGAGAATTCACCCGGTCTAAGCCTTGGCCGCCTGGGCCTCGCGGCGGGTCGGGACTTTCGCGGCCTCGCGGGCAATCGCGACCCGACCGGTACGCACGATCTCCTTAATCCCGAGGGGCTTGAGCAGATTGATCAGCGCTTCGACCTTGTCCACGTCTCCCGTCACCTCGATCGTATAGGTCGTCGGCGAGGAATCGACGATCTTCGCCCGGAAGATATCGGCGATTCGAATGGCCTCGTCGCGGTGCTCCGGACGGGTGTGGATCTTGATCAGAGCGGTCTCGCGATCCAGGAAGTTCGTCTCTGTGAGGTCCACCACCTTGAGCACTTCGATGACCTTATTGAGCTGTTTGATGATCTGCTCGATTATCCGGTCATCTCCCTGTGTGACTATGGTGATCATGGACACCGTGGGGTCTAGGGTAGGCGCCACGGAAAGGCTTTCGATGTTATATCCCCGAGCGCTGAAGAGCCCCGCGACTCGCGCCAAGACGCCAGCCTTATTCTCCACCTGTACGGAAATGATGTGCTCCATCAGGAACTCGTGATTGGCTATTCGCTGCTCGTCAATGGCTCACCATCAAAGCCGGAGCTTCGTGGTGGCGAAATAGGCCTCAACGAATAAGATGAGCGAATAGACGATTAACGAACATCAGGCAGGAAGGACCCCTTCCCCCTCCTCAACCTTATCCTTATCCTTCTTCTTGGCTTGCCCGCCGCGGTCCACTTTGCGCAGTTCGGGGGGATCCTCCAGCATCATCTCATGCTGCGCCCCGCCGGCAGGAATCATGGGGTAGCAGTTCTCGAACGGGTCGACGTGGAAATCCATGAGAACCGGTCCGCGGTGTTTCAAGCCCTCGCGAATCACGGGTTCCACCTCGGCCGGCTTACTCGCCCTGAGCCCGAGAATCCCGTAGGCCTCAGCCAGCTTGACAAAGTCGGGGACGTCACCCAGGTAACTCGAGGCATAGCGGCCCTCGTAGAACAGATCCTGCCACTGGCGGACCATGCCGTGAAAGTTGTTATGGATGAGGACGATCTTGACCGGGAGCTTATAGATCGCGGCCGTCGAAAGCTCTTGAAGGTTCATCTGAAAGCTACCCTCGCTGGTGATGCACAGAACGAGCTTGTCAGGATAGGCCTTTTGCGCCCCCAGGGCCGCCGGGAGGCCGAAACCCATTGTCCCGAGTCCGCCCGAGGTGATGAACGTTCGCGGCTTCGAACCCTTATAGTATTGGGCCGCCCACATCTGGTGCTGGCCGACGTCGGTCACGACAATGCCCTCGTGATGGGTCATATCGAACACCCGGTCAATGACGAACTGCGGCTTGGTGACCTTGTCTCCTTGCTCATAGCGCAGCGGATGCGTCCGCTTCCACTCTTCGATCTGCTTCCACCACGGACGACGCAGCTCTTTGAGATCGCTCTGGTTCCCGTCGATCGACCGCAAATAAACATTCAACTGCTTGAGCACGGTTTTGACATCGCCCACGATCGGGATATGAGCTTCCACATTCTTCCTAATCGAAGTCGGGTCGATGTCGACATGGACAACCTTGGCCTCGGGACAGAATTCCGAAAGTTTCCCGGTCACCCGGTCGTCGAATCGCGCCCCGATAGCGATCAAAAGGTCGGCATGGTGCATGGCCATGTTGCTCCAATACACGCCGTGCATGCCCAGCATGCCCACGCACAGGGGGTGAGTGCCGGGGAAACTGCCAAGACCCATCAGCGTCATGGTCACCGGGACCTGGGCGGTCTCGGCGAGCTCGCGGATCTCGTTGGCCGCATCGGAAAAGATCGCCCCGCCGCCGACATAAATGATCGGGCGGCGCGCTTTCGTGATCTCTTCGGCCGCCTGCTTGATCTGGTACTTGTTGCCTTCATAGGTGGGGTTATAGCCGCGAAGGCTGACTTTCTCAGGATACTTAAATTCAGCTTTGTCGGTGCTCACATCTTTGGGGATATCCACCAACACCGGCCCTGGCCGCCCGGTCGTCGCGATGTAAAAGGCCTCTTTGATCGTCCGCGCCAGCTCGCCCACGTCCTTGACCAGGACATTGTGCTTGGTACAGGGACGGCTGATCCCGATATTGTCCGCCTCTTGAAAGGCGTCGTTGCCGATCAGGTTCGTGGAGACTTGCCCCGTGAAGGCCACCAACGGCACCGAGTCCATATAGGCATCGGCCAATCCCGTCACGATATTGGTCATGCCGGGGCCCGAAGTGACGAGGACCACTCCGGGTTTCCCGGTTGCCTTAGCATAACCCTCGGCCATGTGGGCCGCTCCTTGCTCATGGCGTGTCAAAATGACTTCCACGTCTTTCTGCTGGTGAAGGACGTCAAAGATCTTGAGAACGACTCCACCGGGGATGCCGAAGACAACCTTGACCCCCTCTTGCCTGAGGGAGTCAACAAAAATCTCTGCACCCGTTTTCTTCATTCCGTCCCCCTTTGAACGCCGCTCTGCCGATACCTTCCCAAGATCTCCATGATCTTATCCTTGCCCGCAAGTTTCAGCTTTTGCAGCCGCTTTTTTTCCAGCTCCTCTACCGGGGTGAGGTGGGCTTTGTGCTGATAGCCGAGAAGCCTTTTTTCTAGCTCCTGATGCTCTTCGTAGTACTTCTTAAGTTCGGGGTCCTTGTCCAAAAGCGAGATGATTAGCTCTTCCTCTCCCCTCTCCATAATTAGCGCCTCCGCAATTTTTTTTTGCCCAGAAAATTTTCTTTTATCGCACTACACCTGTTTTGTCAACGGAAGGAAAAACCAGCTTTTTCTACAACTTATCCCTTCGTTCCCGTTTTATTTCTGCCTCGGCAGGGCGCAGATAGCGGAGCACCAAGGCGCCCAAGGGATCGGGCGCGCTGTGCGTGAGTCTTTGCGCGCCGAGCCGGGCAACCGCGCCGGCAGTCGAGACCAAAACCTCCCCCGACGAAAGCGCAGCCCGGGCGCCGAGGACGCCGCTGATTTGCTCACTGTAAGCCCGGGCCCCATCGCCAATAAAAAGGCAAGGGCTGCTTGTGTCGAGAGAACCAATTCGCTCGATCATCTGCTCGGGCGTGCACACCAGATCCTCCGTCAGCCGCTCGATCGTCTCACTCCTCCGCCGAAAAAGTGCGGCATAAACCTCTCTTTTCCGCGCATCTAAAACCGGACAGATCAGGCCTTCCCATTTGGTGACTCTCGCTGCAACGGCTTCGAGAGTCGGGACCCCAACGACAGGGATCCCCCACCCGTAGGCAAGACCTTTGACCGTGCTCAACCCGATCCGCAGACCGGTAAAAGAGCCCGGCCCGATGGAAACCGCCAGGGCGGAGACATCCACCAGGGATAGGCCGGTTCCTTGCAAAAGCTGCCCGATCAAAGGGAGGAGGATCTCGGCGTGATTGGGTTTTTCCAGCCTGATTCTCGCGCCGTCCGCTCCAGATCCATTCGGATGCACCGCCTCCCCGACCAGCCTCCCGTCATCAACCAGAGCCACACTTGCCGTCGCAGTGGCGGTATCGATCCCGAGAACCTTCATCGCTCAGTAGGGGCACGGCGCGCCGTGCCCCTATCCTTCGAAGAACCTCGTGATGTCGTTGTAAAAGGCGTAGATCATGATCATGATGAGAATAAAAATCCCGATCTGCTGGGCGCGCTCGCGGTGTTTGAGTTCGACCGGATGCCCGAGAACAAGTTCCAGGAGAAAGAAAAGCAGGTGCCCTCCGTCGAGAACCGGAATCGGCAGCAGATTCAGCACGCCGAGGTTGACGCTCAAGATGGCAACGAAAATGAAAAAGCTCGTAGCCCCTTCACGGGCCTGCTGCCCGGCCATCTGCGCGATCAAGAGCGGACCGCCCAGGTTTCGCGGTGAGACGTCGCCGACAATCATCTTGTAGAGGGCCACCAGGGTCAAGACCGAATACTCTCCGGTTTTATAAAACGCCCGCCCCGTAGCCACCAGTGGATTGCTTCTCTCCATCCTCACTTCGGTGGCCTCGCTGGCCACTCCAATCGCCCAAACTTCGATCCTCTCGCCGAAGACGTTTCTCCCTTCCCTGCGGGAGGGTTGCACGACGATTTCCATCTCCCGCCCCCCCCTGTCGACGCGGAGGCTCAGGGCTTTTCCCCGGCTCTCTTTGATCCGGCTCGAAAGCTCCTCCCACTGCTTCACGGCTTGGCCGTCCACCGCAACGATCCGGTCGCCTTTCTGTATCCCTGCTCGGGCGGCCGGCGACTCCGGCTCGATGCGCCCGACAAGGGTGGTCAGTGTGGGGACGCCGTGAGCCATGAAAACCCACATGAACACCCCAACCGCCAAAAGAAGGTTAAAGAGCGGCCCGGCGGCTACGATCGCGGTCCGCTTCGCCAGCCCCTGATGGGAAAACGACCGGTGGATATCCGCCACGTCGACTTCCGCTTCCGGGTCTTCGCCGACCATCTTGACGTAGCCGCCCAAGGGAAAGGCGCTCAACGCATACTCGGTTTCCCCGAACTTTCTCGACCAGATTTTTGGCCCAAAGCCCACCGAAAACGTCAATACACCCACTCCGGAAAGCTTCGCGATCAGGAAATGACCCAGCTCGTGGATGACAATCAGAATACCAAGCCCCACTACAGCCGAGATGATCGCGTAAATCACTGTCGCCATTCAGTCTTCTCCTTTACCCCGTACCACAGAACGGCCCGTGCGCGAACACGGGAATGACTGTTCTGAACTCTTTCCAAGAACAGCGCTCCTTTGCCACGGACGTCAATCCTGGGTACGGGGTTTACTTATCGGTCAGGGCCGCCGCTTTTTCCCGGGCCCATCGATCGATTTCTAAAATCTCCTGAACCTCTCGTGGGTGGGTGCTCGCGTGAGCACCCATCGTCCGTTCGATGACGCGATGGATGTCGCGGAAACCGACGCGCTTTTCCAGAAAAGCTGTCACGGCCACCTCATTGGCCGCATTGAGCACCGCGGGCATCGTTCCCCCCTCGACCAGAGCTCGATAGGCAAGGCTGAGCGCCGGGTATCTTCGCTTCTCCACCGGCAGAAACGTCAGCTCCCCGAGCCGGGTCAACTCCAGCGGCCGCCAGTTTGTCTTCAGCCGGCGCGGATACGAGAGCGCATAGGCAATCGGGATGCGCATATCCGGGATCCCCAACTGTGCGATGATCGATCCGTCTTGGTAGCGCACCATCGAGTGGACCACGCTTTGCGGATGAATCACGACTTCCACTTGCGCAGGCGAGACGTCGAAAAGCCACCGCGCCTCCACCACCTCAAGCCCCTTGTTCATCATCGTCGCCGAATCGATGGTAATTTTCGGCCCCATCTTCCAGTTCGGATGCTTCAAGGCCTCGCTAACGGTTGCACGGCTCAGGCGTCTGAGAGAAGCGCGCAGGAAAGGGCCGCCGGACGCCGTCAGGATGATGCGATCCACATCCTCGCGCCGGTTGCCCTGCAAGCATTGAAAAATGGCGCTGTGCTCGCTATCGACGGGAAGGAGCCGCACGCCCGTCCTCTTGGCCTCGCGCACGAACATTTCTCCCGCCATCACCAAAGCTTCCTTGTTGGCGAGCGCCACCTCCTTTCGTGCCCGGACCGCCTCAAACGTGGGAACGAGGCCGGCGCCTCCCACGATCGCCGCCACCACCACATCGACTCCGCCGGCCGTCGCGACGGTCACGGCTCCCTCCTCGCCCGATAAGATCTCCACCCTGTGCGCTCCCAGAAGGCGTTTGAGCTCCGGCACGCCCTCCCTTTCGCGAATGCTGACGCACGCGGGCGAAAACTCCTTGATCTGCCCGGCCAAACGCTGCAAATTGCGCCCGGCGACGAGCCCCGTAACCTTGAACTCCTCCGGGAAGCGGCGGACCAAGTCCAGCGTGCTCAAACCCACCGAGCCCGTCGAGCCGAGGACCGCAATCGATTTCATAGCCGGAGAAAGCGTAAATAGTAGACGGTAAACACAACGGAGAATATAAGACTATCCACTCGATCCAGCAACCCGCCGTGGCCCGGAAGCAGAGTGCCGGAATCTTTGACGGCGAACGCGCGCTTGATCCACGACTCGAAAAGGTCGCCCGCCTGCCCGAGCAGGCTCAGCACAAAAGATAAAAGCAACATCTCTGGCCACGGCGCCGACGGAAGCAAAACCCTGCCCCCGATCGCCCCGGCGAGCAGGCTCGCCCCGGTGCCTCCCACAGCCCCTTCGACGGTCTTGGCCGGGCTGATCTCGGCAGACAAACGGGTTCTTCCGAAATAGGTTCCGATGAAATAAGACGCCGTATCTCCCCCCATGATCACGAGGAGAACCCAGGTGACCCATTCCCTTCCATTCGGCATCTGATAGAGAACAAAAACATGGGGCAGCAAATACCCGACGTAGAAGACGCCGAGCAGTGTCCAGGTCAGGTATTGAAACCGCTCGCGCAGTCCCCCGCCGAAAAAGAGATAGGTCAAACACGCCACGACGGCGACGCCGCCCAACCACGATCCGGGATCCGGAAGACCCGGGATGAGCAGACCGAAGGACACGACCGCGCCCAACAGAATCCCCAGAACCTGCTCCCGGCGCCGGCCCGGAAAGATCATAGAGAAATACTCGTACAGACCGATGGCGGTCGCGATAAAAACCAACAGCGAGAAGTGCCAAGAACGGCCCCAGCCGATGACAACGATCAAGAGGGGAATCCCCACTAGGGCAGTCGCCACCCTAGCTATGATCTTCGACCTCACCGGCCTCCCTTTGCGGTGTGCAGGCTTTGGTTGACCTGTTCGTCGGTCCGGCCAAACCTCCGGTGCCGTCGTTGATACTCCAGCAGGGCCTGGAGGTATTCCCTCTCCCGAAAGTCGGGCCACAGGGTCGGCGTGACGTAGATCTCCGTGTAGGGAATTTGCCAGAGATAGAAGTTACTGATGCGCATCTCTCCGCTGGTTCGGATCAATAGATCGGGATCCGGAATGGACCCCGTCTCCATGTGGGCCGAGACCATCGCCTCGTCGATGTCCTCCACCTTATAAGTCCCTTCCTGAACTTTCCGCGCCATGGTCTGAACCATCTTGACGATGTCGTTTCGGCCGCTGTAACTGAGGGCTAAAAGGACCGTCATCCCCATGTTGTCGCGCGTGGCTCGCTCGGCATGCTCCAGCGTGCGCAGCACCGCCGGTGGCAGCCGCTCCTTCTCGCCGATCGCCATGAGACGGATGCCGTGCCGCACCATCTTCGGCTGCTCCGCCTCAAGGTAGTGTTCGAGTAGGCTCATCAAGGCGTGGACCTCGTCTTTGGGGCGCAACCAGTTCTCCGTGGAGAACGCGTACAGGGAGAGACAGGGGATACCCAGCCGGCGGCTCAACTCGACCACCGCTCGAACCGACGCCCGGCCGCGACGGTGGCCTTCGATCCGGCTCTTGCCTCGCAACCTAGCCCAGCGTCCGTTGCCGTCCATAATGATGGCGACATGCCGGGGCAACCGACTCTTGTCCAGGCCGTTTAGGTTCATCCTAAGATTGCTAAAGGTGGGAGGGAAGCTGCGGGCCTTAGACCTCCATGATCTCGTCTTCTTTGGCCTTGAGCGCCTTGTCGATCCTCCCGATGAAGTCGCCGGTGATCTTCTGAACTCGCTCCTGACCATGCTTGCACTCGTCCTCAGTGATCTCCTTGTTCTTCTCCATCTCTTTGAGCTTCTCGATGGCAATCCGGCGATGATTCCTGACCGAGACGCGAAATTCCTCCGCGACCTTTTTGACGTGCTTCACCAGCTCCTTACGCCTTTCCTGAGTCAACTCCGGTATCGGGATGCGAATGATTTTCCCGTCGTTGCTCGGCGTCAACCCCAGGTCCGATTTCAGAATCGCCTTTTCGATGCCGCCAATGGCGCCGCGGTCGTAGGGCTGAACCACCAGCAAGCGGGGCTCCGGCGCCGATAGGTTGGACAAACGGTTTAAGGGAGTGGAGGCGCCGTAATAATCGACCATGATCCCTTCCAGGAGCGCCGTCGACGCGCGCCCGGTACGGAGCTTCGACAGGTCGCGACGGAAGGCCGCAACCGATTTGTCCATTTCCTTCTGGAGCTCGTTATAAAAGGCTTCGTTCATTTTCTCCCCGTGCTCACAAGGGTTCCAATGTCTTCGCCGGCAACAACTCGCTTGATGTTGCCCTTCTGCAAGATATTGAAGACGATGATGGGCAGGTGATTGTCCATGCAGAGCGAAATCGCCGTGGAATCCATGACCTTCAGCTCCTTGTTCAGCACGTCGATGTAAGTGAGCTCCCCGTACCGCTTGGCGCCCGCGTGCTTCAGGGGATCGGCGTCATAGACTCCGTCGACCTTGGTGGCCTTGAGGATAACCTCGGCGCCGATCTCCATGGCGCGAAGGCTCGCCGTCGTGTCGGTCGTGAAATACGGATTGCCCGTTCCGCCCGCGAAAATCACCACCCTGCCCTTCTCAAGATGGCGAGTCGCCCGGCGCCGGATGTACGGCTCCGCCACCTGACGCATCTCGATGGCCGACATCACCCGCGTGGACACGCCGATCTTCTCCAGGGCGTCCTGTAAGGCGAGGCTGTTGATGACCGTCGCCAACATCCCCATCGTGTCCGCGGTGGCCCGTTCCATCACCCACTCCCCCGCTTCCGCGCCGCGAAAGATGTTGCCTCCTCCCATGACCAAGGCCATCTCGCAACCAAGCGCCTTGACCTCTTTGATCTCCTCGGCAAACGCCCGCACCATCGTGCCGTCGATGCCGAACTTCTGGGCCCCGGCCAAGACCTCGCCGGTCACCTTTAAAATGACCCGCCTATATTTAAGGTTGGAGACAGTCATTGAAATGGAACCAAGCATGCAACTCGACGCAATGCAAAATGAAAATTGTAAAATGCAGAATGCAAAATTTTTCCTTTTTCAATTTGCACTTTGCAATATGCCTTTCTAGATATTACGCTCTCTCGCCTCCCTCGCCCAAATGATAGCGTGAATGTTCTCCCCAAGCCGAGCGATCCCATCCCGAAGCAGATCCGCCACCTTGCGATCAGGATCTTTAATGAAGGCCTGCTCTAACAGACAGACCTCGGAATAAAACCGCTCCATCTTGCCTTCAACGATCTTGTCGACGACTCTTTGCGGCTTTCCGGAATCGATCGCCTGCTGCCGATAGATTGCCTGCTCTTTCTCCAGCTCCTCCGGCGAGACCTCCTCCGGCCGGATATAGCGCGGATTCGCCGCGGCAATCTGCATCGCCAAGTCCTTCAGCAAGGCTTGGAATTCCGGCGTGCGCGCCACGAAGTCGGTTTCGCAGTTGAGTTCGAGAAGAACTCCGATTTTCCCTCCGGCGTGGATGTAGGCGCCCACGAGCCCTTCCGCAACCACCCGGCCCATCTTCTTCGCCGCGCTGGCCAGCCCCTTGCGCCGCAGAACATCGACCGCCTGTTCGACGTCTCCGCCGGACTCAGCCAGGGCCTTTTTACAGTCCATGATCCCCGCGCCGGTTTTCTCTCTGAGCTCTTTTACCGAAGCTGCGCTGACGTCCATCGAACTCATGTGCCTCCGGCGGCAGAATCCTCAATCGCTCCGCCGCCTTCCGCTTCCGCCGCCGGCTCCCCGGGGTTCTCCTTCCCCTGCTCCTTGGTCAAGGCCTGTTCGTACAGGCTCTTGCCCTCGACCACGGCGTCAGCCATCGCCGAACAAAACAAGCGAATGGCACGGATGGCGTCATCGTTGCCAGGTATCTTGTAGTCGATCATGTCGGGGTCGCAATTGGAATCAATCACCGCCACGACAGGGATGCCAAGCTTTCTCGCTTCCCGAATGGCAATCTCTTCCTGCTTCGGATCGACCACGAAGATGGCGTCGGGGAGTTTCTTCATCCCTTTGATTCCGCCCAGGGAATGCTCGAGCTTCTCTTTTTCCCGTTTGAGCCCGAGCATCTCTTTCTTGGTGAGCGCCTCAACAATCCTGGGATCGTTTTCCATCTCCTCGAGTTTTCTCAGCCGCTCGATGCTCTGGCGAATCGTAGTGAAATTGGTCAGCGTGCCGCCGAGCCAGCGATTGTGAACATAGAACATGCCGCAGCGCTCGGCTTCCTCTCGGATCGCGTCTTGGGCCTGCTTCTTCGTCCCGACGAAAAGCATGTTCCCGCCAGAGGCCGCCAGATTGCGCACCACAGTGGCCACCTCTTTGAACATGGTCACTGTCTGCTGCAGATCGATGATGTGGATGCCGTTGCGCGCCCCGAAGATGTACGGTTTCATCTTTGGGTTCCAACGGCTGGTTTGGTGACCAAAATGGACTCCAGCCTCCAAAAGCTGTTTCATCGATAGATCGACCATAAAGTAGACTCCTTCGGTTTTGTCCTCCCCTTTCCTCGCCTCCCCTCCGTTCCCGTCAGGGCACCTCGGAGGGGATCAGAAAGGGTGTGATTTCCGTGCTCGGTTGCGCCTCGTCCCCGGCACCCTCTAAGGAGTGCCGGGAGGGTCGTGAAAAGGACTTAATAATCTTGCGCTTTTAACAAAGATCGGTGATCTGTGCAAGGCAGCCTTACGGCTGGCAGCGCCGGGCGGGCTACTGGTTCATGGACTCAAGAAATTCTTTGTTGTCCTTGGTCCCATGGATCTTGTCCAGCAGGAACTCCATGGCCTCGACCGAGTTCAGTTGAGACAGAACCTTGCGCAGGATCCAGATCCGATTCAAATCCTCTTTGGGCAGCAGAAGCTCTTCTTTGCGCGTGCCCGACTTGTTGATGTCGATGGCCGGGAACACGCGCTTGTCCATCAGCCGGCGGTCGAGATGGATTTCCATGTTGCCGGTTCCCTTGAACTCTTCGAAGATCACCTCGTCCATGCGGCTACCCGTATCGATGAGCGCAGTCGCGATGATCGTCAGGCTTCCTCCATCCTCGATGTTACGCGCCGCCCCGAAGAATTTTTTCGGCTTGTGCAGCGCGTTGGAATCGACGCCCCCGGAAAGGATCTTGCCGCTTGGCGGCACCACCGTGTTGTACGCGCGCGCCAGACGGGTGATGCTGTCCAGAAGGATGACGACGTCCTTGCCATGCTCGACCAGGCGCTTGGCCTTTTCGATGACCATCTCCGCCACTTGGACATGCCGCGTCGCCGGCTCGTCAAAGGTGGAACTCACCACCTCGCCTTCCACGGAGCGCTGCATATCCGTGACCTCTTCGGGCCGCTCGTCGATCAACAGGACTATGAGAATGACCTCTTGATGGTTGCGGGCGATGGCCTTGGCGACGTTCTGGAGCATCATGGTCTTTCCGGTCCTCGGGGCGGCCACGATCAGCCCCCGCTGCCCCTTCCCGATCGGGGTCAGCAGATCGACGACCCGAGTCGTGTATTCATCGGGAGTGTACTCCAGCCGAAATCGCTCGTTGGGATAAAGGGGCGTCAGGTTATCGAACAGGATTTTGTCGCGGGCCCGCTCCGGGTCCTCGTGGTTGATCGCCTCCACCTTGAGGAGCGCAAAGTAACGCTCGCCTTCCTTGGGCGGGCGAATCTGTCCCGAGATGATGTCTCCCGTGCGCAGGCTAAAGCGGCGGATCTGGCTCGGGGAGACGTAGATATCGTCCGGACCCGGCAGGTAGTTGTAGTCGGGCGCCCGCAGAAATCCGAAACCGTCAGGAAGGGTTTCCAGCACGCCCTCGCCGAAGATATATCCGTTCTGCTCGGTCTGCGCCTGCAGGATGGCGAAGATCAGCTCTTGCTTGCGCATGTTGGCCGCGCCTTCGACATTGAAGCTCTTCCCGATCAGGGCCAACTCGCTGATCTTTCTTTCCTTTAACGATTTGAGGTTTAACCCGTTCTTGAGGTCGAGATCGCTGAGGTTGACGCTTGCTTCCTCAACCGCCTCCGATTCGACCCGGGTCCTGCCGCGTACCATAACCATGCCCCTCCTTTCATCCCTTACAGAGAAATACCGATGGCAAAAAATTCCATTAGATGAACCACCACCCCGCCACTCAGCTTACCAGAACCGTTCTCCGATACGGCTTATAGGGTCGACAAGCTCTTTGACACGCAGGCTAATATCTCGTTCGGAATCACAATCAAACGGCTAGGCCGGACTTCAGTGAATGACTACCTTAATGTGGGGTTGGTTCCAAAGACTGTCGCTGAAATGGTTATCGAACAAAACTCATGTTAAGAAAATCCGCCTTGCTTGTCAACCCCCTTGTCGGTTTTTCCGCCTCCCGGGACTTCCCCTCCCTTTAACAGGGCTAAAAGTTGCCTCATGTCTTCCGCCAGCGGCGCGCGAAATTCCATCCGCTTCTGAGTCCGCGGATGCTCGAAGGCAAGGCGCTCCGCATGGAGCGCCTGACGGGGAAATTCGTACAAGGGTCGAACCCCCACGGGGCCTTGGCAAGGCCAAGGTCGCTTCCCTCCGTACACGCGATCTCCTACCACAGGGTTTCCCCGCTCCGCGAGATGGACTCGGATCTGGTGGGTTCGGCCGGTTCGGGGTTTCAAGCGAAGGAAACTGACCCAGGACCATCGATCGCTATCGCGCGCAACCTTGAACGCGCCGATCGCCTCCCATCCGGTCACCGCCTCACGAACCTGCGCGACCGCGCGCAGGGTAGACATCCGTTTCCGATCGAAGCGGTGCCGGCCGATCGGTCGATCCATCAACCCCTTTGGGCCGGCCATTTTCCCCCACACCAAGGCGACGTACTCTTTGTCGACCCGCCGCTCCTTGAACTGGCGCACGAGGTGCTGGAATGCCAGTGCCGTCTTGGCGACCACCATCACGCCCGAAGTGTCCTTGTCCAGGCGATGGACAATTCCAGGACGGCGCTCGCCGCCCACGCCCGCGAGATCCGGACGGTGGTAAAGGAGCGCATTGACCAGCGTGCCGGCCGGCCGCCCGGCGCCGGGATGAACGGCGATCCCCGGGGGCTTGTTGAGGACCAAGCAATCCCTGTCTTCGTAGAGAATGTCCAGGGGCCCTGCCTCCCGGGCCAACGAGGTCTCCCGCGCCGGCGGTAAACGAACCTCGACCCGGTCGCCCGCCTTCAATCGGGCCGCCGGCTTCGACGCCCGACCGTTTACGGTGATCTCCCCGGCGCCGATCATCTTCTGAACGGCGGACCGGTTCCAACCCTTCTCGGGGTAAAGCCCACCCAGATGGCGCGTCAGAAAAAGATCCAGACGCATTCCCTGATGGTCGCGCCCGACAGCAACGCGACAGACCGCCATAATTCCAATCACTTCGCCGGCAGCAGGCCCCCGCCCGGTTCGATCTGGCGCAAGATGTCGCGTGCGTTGGCGACGTCTTGCTGGATCTGTTCGACCAAGAGCGCCGGAGAGGCGAATTTTTTCTCCTCGCGAATTCTTGCGACGAAAAAGAGCCGAACGGGCTGGCCGTAGAGATCTCCGTCAAAGTCGAAGAGGTAGCTCTCGACCGTCCGCGGGCCCGCGCCAAAAGTAGGGTTCAACCCGATGCTGGTGACGCTCGGCCACTGCTGCTCGCCGACTTGCAGGACCGTCGCGTAGATTCCATCGAGGGGGACGACCTCGGTTCGCGCCGCGATATTGGCCGTGGGAAATCCCAGATCCCGACCCCTGCCGTGGCCCGCGACGACCCGCCCCGAGATAAAATGGTAGCGACCCAGAAAACGGCGCGCTTGGTCTACTTGGCCGTGCTCGATCAGGGTCCGGATCCGACTGCTGCTGATACGCACCCCCCCCAACTCAATCGGCTCGACCACTCCCACCCCAAACCCCATTTCGGCGCCCCAGCGCTTGAGATCCTCGACGCGCCCTTTCCTCCCCTTGCCGAAGCGCAGGTCCCTGCCCACCCAAATTTTCCGCACGTCGAGACGACCGGCCAGATAACGCCGCACGAACTCCTCAGCCTCCACATTGGCGAATGCCTGGTCGAAGTTCTGAATGATGACGATGTCGACGGCGAAAGATTGCAGCAGACGCAGCTTGTCCTTATGCGTCAAAATCAAGCGTGGCGCGCGCTCCGGCGCCAGCATCTTGAGCGGATGAGGTTCAAAGGTCAAAACCACCGACTTCCCCCCCACCGTCTTGGAATCTTCAACGACGCCGCGCAGGAGGGCCTGATGACCGAGGTGTATGCCGTCGAAGTTGCCCAGAGTCAAAACTGGCTTGGGGATGGAAAAGCTTCCATGTTCGGTATGTCGCAAAACCTCCATGATTTCGCTTGGACGAGCCGCCCGCTTTCAGCTTTGCCCTCCGTCCATGGGCGGATGGAAATGAGAGTCTAAAGAAAGATCGCTTAACAGCTCAGGAGGGATGGGGATCAAAGCTCACGGTTCGGTCATAACTCCAGTGTCTTAAGCTTTTGCTGCGCTTTCAGCGCCTCTTCGGATTGAGGATAGCGATCCATCAGTTCCTGAAGGATGAGGCGCGCATCGACCTTGTCGCCGAGCTCCGAAAAGGCGAATCCTAACTTCAGGAGCGCCGCCGGCACCTTGTCCCCCTTGGGATACTTCCGGCGAACCGCGTCGAACTCAAGAATCGCCTGATCGAACTCCCGCAGGGCGTAATGCCCCTCGCCGATCCAATACTGCGCGTTGTCCGCAAGGTCGCTCTCGGGATGCTTCTTGAGAAAGTCTTGAAAGCGAGCGATCGCGCCTCGATAGTCTTTACGCTCCATCAACGCCAACGCCGCTTCGTAATCTTTTTTCGCCAGCTCGTCCGGGGAAAGAGTTGGCCCCGGCGACCGGGCTACAACGGGAGGCGCCGGAGCCGGCGGGGGCGGCGGTTTAGCCCTCTGGACGGTCGTCAGAGTCTCGCGCAGCAAACGCAACTCATCCTCCCGGGCTTTCAGGAGCGCGGCTTGAAGCTTCAGGTCGCTGTCGATTTTCGCCAGCCTGGACTCCAACTCTCGGATCCGCTGATCCCCCGCCCGAACCGATTCGCCCAACTGGCGATCCACCTGCGCCCGCACCTCCTCCAGATTTTCTTTCAAAACGCCGACCTCCCGCTGCGCCTGTTGCAGGTTGGCGCGCGTGTCCGCCAGCGTTTCCCGAATGCTGTCGATCTCCCCCCGTAACGCCGTGCTGTTTTTTTGCAGGTCGGCTTGCTCGAAGCGAAGGCGGCGCTGCTCCCGTTCAATAAGGTCAACCTGCTGCGGGATGGCGCACGCCGAAACAACCCCTCCCCCGAGCAGGAGGAGTAGGGACAGAGACCGCATCATGCGACGTGAAAGACCCGAGGAGCCTGTCGCGCGCTCTTATGAGGCCGGCCGGGTGGGCAGGATCACAAAGCGGGTGCGGCGATTCCTCTGCCAGCACTCCTCCGTTTTATCCCGACACACGGGAACTTCTTCGCCGTAGCTGATCGTCGACAGCCGATTCGCCGCGATCCCCAAACTGACCAGATAGTCTTTGGCCGCTTGCGCGCGCTTGGCGCCGAGCGCCAGGTTGTACTCGTTGGTGCCGCGCTCATCGCAATGACCTTCGATCTCGACCCGCGCCGACGGATTGGCCTTGAGCCAGTCCGCGTTTTGCTTGAGCGTCTCCCTCGCGTCCGCCCTGAGGTCGTAGCGGTCGAAGTCGAAATAGACTTCCTTTAGCGGGCTGGCAGCGGGAGTCCTGGCCTGTTCGCCCCGGCGCAAGGCCTCAACGGTGCGTGGCCCGGTTGTGGCTTTGGCCTCTCGCTCCGCCTTCTCCCGCGCTGCCCTCTCTCGCGCAGCCTTTTCCGCCGCTCCAGCGGTCGGCCCCGCTCCCAGCGTCGCCCCGGGGCCACCGGCAGCAGCACCAGTCTCAGGTTTGGTGGTCGCAGGTGATGGACAACCAGCGAGCACTAGCAAACTGAGAAGTATCAACCCATGCAGTGCAGAAATCGGTCGATGACTCATCTTTTTCTCCTCCTTGATCGCTCTCTCACCCTTCCCTAGCCCCTGCCTGCGATCACTCTGAGCGCGGGGACCACGACGGGTTTGTATCATCTCCCCCTGAGGCTGTCAATCTTTGTTGGCTCTCTCCGTTCGCTTGCATAATGTGAATCTGATAGCGCCCCCTGCGGTTGGAGGTAAAGAGGAGAAAGCGACCGTCGGGAGACCATGAGGCGTCCTCGTTATCGCCGGAGTTCGAGGTCAACAACATCGGGTTCCCCCCTTGGGCATCTATGGTGAAGATGTTGAACCGGCCCCCGTACCTTCCCGTATACGCGATCCGGTCGCCTTTCGGCGACCAGTCGGGCGAGGTATTGTAGCCGCCGGAATACGTGAGACGGCGCGTTTTGCCGCTGGCAAGCTCCAGGATGTAAATCTGCGGCGTCCCGCTGCGGTTGGAAACGAAGGCCAACCGATTGCCGTCCGGAGACCATGAGGGAGAGACGTCGATAGCCATGTCGTCGGTAAGACGCCGCGCCGTTTTCCCCGAGCGATCCAAGAGATAAATGTCCGTGTTCCCCTCCCGCTCGAGAGAAACGGCAGCAAGACGCCCGTCCGGAGACCACTTGCCGCCCAAGCCGCCTCGGGAAGAAAATTTCGTATCCTTGCCGGCGAATAGATCGAACACGTAAAGGCTGGGGTTCCCTTCCTTATATGAGGTGTACAGGATCGACCGACCGTCCGGTGTCCAGGCGGGGGACAAATTGATCGTGCGGTTGTCAGTAACCTGCATTTTATCGCTCCCGTCCAGATGGGATACGTAGATCTCTTTGAAACGGCCCCCGCCGGTGGACACATAAGCAAACCTGCTGTCGAAGGCGCCACGCACCCCGGTAAACTGAAAAATGATCTCATCGGCGAATTTGTGGGCGATGCGGCGGAAGTCTTTTGCCTTGCCCGTGTATCGCTTGCCGACAACCTCCTTCGCCTGATAGACATCGAACAGGCGCAACTCCACCAAGAGATCCTCTCCTTGGGGGGTGAATCCGCCTTTGATCAACGCTTCGGCGCCGAGAATCGACCAGTCCCGGAAATCGAAGCTGCCGAGCGTGATTCCGGTGCGTTGAGGATCTTCAATATAGGCGGAGCGGTCGAGCACCCGAAACCATCCCGATAACGTCAGATCGCGGGCGATCGTATCGGCAATCCCTTCGGAGAACCGCTTTCCATCCGGCCCCGACCCCTGGTTCTTGAGCGGCGAGACCGCGATGGGGTAGCGCTCGGCCCCGGGGCCTATGATGAGGCCACGGACCTGCGCCTGAAGCGGGTGTGCAGCCAAACTAAAGCAGAGGAAAAAAAGCGCCAGGACTCGCCCGATCATACCCTTAACCCCCGAGGTCTTTCGGGCGAAAGGTCAGCTCCACATCCATAAACTCCTTTCGATAGTTCTCCGGCGGAGGAGGGAGCGGGCTCGCCTTGGCGACCGCTCGCAAAACCGAATCATCGTACGAGGGGTCTCCTGAGAGACGGATGATCCTCAATCCCACGATCTGTCCGTTCTCGCGGATGCCAAAGCGGACCGTTACCTCAAGATCGCTCCTGGGTCCCACCCACGTCCAGCGATCTCGAATCACACGCAGCATTTGGTTGCGGTAAACCAAAAACTCAAATGCCTTAACTATGCCTCCGCCCTTCGGCCGCCTGCGCTTCCTCTTTAATCTTTGTTTTGGCCTTTTCCGGTTTCACGATCTCCTGCATCGCAGCCGGACTCTCTACGGGCTTGCTTATTTCCTTTTTCGGAGCCTCTTTCTTCGGCGGCTCTTGAACTACGACCTCTTTTGTCGCCGTTTTTTGCTGCGCCGCCTCCTTCTTCTTCGGCGGCTCCTTTTTCACCGGCTCGAGCGTGACTTTTTTCGTCTCTTTCTTCGCTTCCGCAGCCGGGAGCTCGGTCCCGAGAATCGTTCCACCCAGTTTCTCCCCGCCCACCAACTCCACGGTATAAACCGGATAGGCAGGCGCCGTGCGCACGGGCAGATGCGGCATCACCCACAGGCTCCAGATAAAGCCGGCGTGAAGCACACCGGAATAAGCAATACACTTCCACAGCCGTGACCCGCCCTCGTCAAAAGAAAAAATAGGGGGACGGTTGGTCGCCATTTAGCCCTCGCGCGATACCGGCCGGGTCACCATACCCAGCTTTTCGATCCCTGCCTCCTTGATCTCCGCGATCGTTTTCACCACGATCCCGTACCGCACATCCTGATCCGCCCGGAGATAGACTTCCTGATACGGTCGGAGCTTGCGAACCGCCCTGAGTTTCCGCCCTAGTTCGGACAGCGACACCTGATTGTCGTTGAGATAGATTCTCCCGCTGCGGGCGATCGCCACCACCAATTGCTCTTCCTTCCCCGCCAGCGCCCCGGCCTTGGCCTGGGGCAGCGTGACCTGAACCCCTTGCTGGATGATGGGCGCCGTGACCATGAAGATGACCAGGAGCACGAGCATGATGTCCACAAAGGGAACGACATTGATTTGCGCCATCGTGGTCCCGCGACCCGAGGAAGAATTGTCGAAAGCCATAAAATTACCTCCGAGGCATCAGGCATTAGGAATTTCCTAACCGTTGCCTTGCGCCTATTGCCTCATGCCTATTTCAAGAAATGCCGCTCGGCGATATTCAGAAATTCCTGTGAGAAATTGTCCATCTCTGCGGCCAGAACCTTGATTCTCTGAACAAAGTGGTTGTAAGCCATCACCGCCGGAATGGCTGCCGCCAGACCCATAGCGGTGGCAATGAGGGCCTCGGCGATCCCGGGCGCGACGGCCTGGATGCTCGATGAGTGAGTTACACTGAGCCCGCGGAACGCATTCATGATACCCCAGACGGTGCCAAACAGGCCAATGAAAGGAGTCGTGCTCGCCGTGGTGGCCAAAAACGTTAGCGACTTCTCCAATTTCGTGATTTCCACGCTCATCGCACGCTTCATCGCCCGGGCCACGTTATCCACGCCGCCGAGATCGGTGTTGAAGCCTTCGCTTTGCGACAATTCCTTTTTGCTGCGGGAAACCCGGACCAGCTCTTCGTAACCCGCGCGAAACACCTGGGCCACCGGGCTCAACTTGAGTTCCCGACTGGTATCGTGAATGGACGAGAGATTGCGGCTATCCCAGAAAATCTCGATGAACTTTTCCGACTGGCCCTTGGCGGTTCGGACCTGGCGGAATTTGTAAAAAATAATGCCCCAGCTAGCCACCGAAAACAAAACCAGGACATAGAGCACCACCTGAACAAGCGGCCCTGAACCCTTCACCAAATCCAAGATCCCATGCTGCGGCGTCAAGGTCAGCTCGGGTTGAGCCAGCAACTGAAGCAACCAAAAGGAGGGCATCACCGGGTCCAATGAATCCATTGAAAAAGTATTATAATCCCTGTATTTAGTCAAATGGGCTGCGGCACGGAGCGGTTATGAGACCTCCACTTGTGGTCGGCAACTGGAAAATGCACGGGACCCAAACCGAAGCCTATGCCCTGGCTCGCGCTATCGTCCGGGGATTCAATCATCTCGCGTCGTCCCTCGACTTCGCTCGGGACGACCCCGAGCGACGCTCCCGCGGCCGACGCCGCCGCGCGCGTCGAGGGGTCGAGGTCGCCCTCGCCCCTCCTTTCACCGCGCTCGGCGAGGTCGGCAAGGCCGTCCGCGGAAGCCGGATCGGGTTGGCCGGCCAAAACGCTCACTGGGAAAACGAGGGCGCTTTCACGGGCGAGATCAGCCCGACGATGCTCCGCGCGCTGGGCTGCAGGTTCGTGATCGTCGGCCACTCGGAGAGGCGACGACTTTTCAACGAAGGCGATGAGGCCGTCGCGAAAAAAATGCTAAGCTGCGCGCGCGCGGGTCTCAGGCCGATCCTGTGCATAGGAGAAACGCTCCCGGAGCGACATAAGGGTCTCACGTACCGGGTCCTTTCCCGCCAATTGCGGGCCGGATTGAAGGGGTTAGGCAAAAATGGTATAGAAAACTTCGACGTCGCCTACGAGCCCGTCTGGGCGATCGGGACGGGCCGCAACGCCTCCCCGGAGCAGGTGAGCGAGGCGCACCGCCGGATCCGGCGGATGCTTGTAGCGCTCTGCGGAAAGAAACTTGCCAAGGAAATCCGCATTCTCTATGGTGGCAGCGTGCGCCCGGATAACGCGCCGCAACTGGCTGCGGCAGCCGAAGTCAACGGATCGCTCGTAGGAGGGGCGAGCCTCAACGCGGAGGACTTTCTTAGTATCCTTTGTTGTTTTGTTTCGGCCTAGGACTTGAGACCGCCATTGCAAAGTGGAGAGTGCAAATTGCAAAAGTCAAAATGAAGATGAATTCCGTTTGAGCCCGTTTTCTATTTTGCATTTTTCACTTTGCTCTTTGCATTTTGCAATGGAGCGATAAAAGGTTCACAAAATGATTACTCTGGTAACCGTTGTGCATATCCTGGTGAGCATCGGCCTGATCTTGGTCGTGCTCCTCCAGACCGGAAAGGGCGCCGACATCGGGGCCGTCTTCGGCGGCTCGAGCTCGACCATTTTCGGCAGCAGCGGTGCGGGGAACTTTCTAACCCGTGTGACCACCGGGATGGCGATCGTGTTCATGATCACCTCCCTCACCTTGGGCTATTTTTCCGGCAAGAGGCCCTCCGCCAGCATTTTCGACCGCGGCAGCGCCGGCGTGGAACAGCCCGCACCTAAACCCGCTCCTGCCCCTACTCAACAGGCGCCCGCTCCTAGCCCTCGGCCTCAGAAACCATAAGATGAGTTTTGAGTTTTTAATTTTGAGTTTTGAGTTAGAGGAGCCGAGAACCAACTAAAAACTTGAAACTCAAAACTAAGAACTTTTTGATGTGCGAGGATGGCGGAATCGGCAGACGCGCTAGTTTGAGGGGCTAGTGCCAGAGATGGCGTGGGGGTTCAAATCCCCCTCCTCGCACCACAAAATAATTCCCGTCTCGCAAAATCACGGCCTGCATTGCCCGGCAAACAATGAAGATTAAAAAAGGCCCCCGCGGCGGTCAGAAAAGAAAACGGGGGGACCGTGGAGCCAGGATAGGTCCGGAGGTCAACGCTCGCGAACTCCGGAAGAGAATCTCCGCCAAAGACGCCGCGACCTTACAGAAAATCCTCAATCTGGTCCCAGCGCCGATCTTCGTTTATCAGGGAGATAAAAATATTCTGATTAACCCAGCCGCTGAAGGGCTCACCGGCTATACGAAAAAAGAACTGCTCGACATGAAATACTGGGAGATCGTCCACCCGGAATTTCGGGAGCTGATCAAAACTCGGGGCACCGCCCGCCAACACGGAGATAGCGTACCCCCAAGGTATGAAGTCAAGATTCTCACAAAAAGCGGCGAGGAACGTTGGTTGGATTTTATCGGCGGGCTGATTCGGATCGCCGGCAAACCCGCAGTGATCGGAACCGTCATGGACCTCACCGAGCGAAAGCAGGCGCAAGAGCGACTGCAACTGGAATCGCAGCGACTGAACGCCCTGCGCAAGATCAGCCTGGCCATCACCTCGACGTTGGATCTCAAAGGCGTGTTGGAAGTCCTGCTTAGAGAAATCGATCTCCTGCTGCCTTACGCTGCAACGACGGTAAGGCTAAAAAACCCTCAGACCGGCAAGCTTGACAACGTTGCCTGCCGCAACGTCAACGAAGAGGAGTGGAAGCAACGCGCCGGTCAGCTAGGGGGTCGGCTCTCGAAAACCGTTCTGCGAACCAAGGTCCCGTATGCGATTCGGAACCTTAACACCGGCTCGGGGGAAATGGTTTCGGACTTTTTCCGCGAGCAGGGGTTCATCTCCTATCTGGGAGTGCCGCTGATTGCCAAAGGGGAAGTCGTCGGCATCCTCTCCTTTTTTACCCGGGAGGAACACGATTTCACCCAGGAGGAGATCGAGTTTGTCACGACCCTCGCGGGCCAGGCGGCCGTGGCGATTCAAAATTCCCAGCTTTACGAAGCCAGCAGGAAGCAGGCCGCGGAGCTGGAGGAGATCAATAAGCTCAAAGATGAGTTTCTCGGCTTTGTATCCCACGAACTCCGCACGCCGCTCAATGCGGTCATCGGGTACACGGGCATGGTTCAGGATGAAGTGTTCGGGGCGGTCACAGCGGAGCAGAAAAAAGTCCTGGGGAAGGTGTTGGAGCACGGCAAACACCTCCTCCGCATGATCCACAGCCTGCTCGAGGCGACCAAGATCGAGGTGGGGGCAGCCAAACTCGAAAGCCGGGAAGTAAGCTTGCGCCGGTTGTTCGACGAGCTCAAAGGGTCCTATGACACGCCCTTGGATAAGGAACTGACCCTGGATTGGGAGTATCCGGACACTTTGCCCGCCATCGTTACCGACCGGGAGAAGCTCAGACACATCCTACAGAACCTGGTGGACAATGCGATCAAGTTTACGGACCGGGGGAAAATCACGATCTCGGCGCGAGCCCTGCCCGGTAACAAGGCAGTGGAATTCAAGGTAACCGACACGGGGGTAGGCATTTCGCCGGGGATACTGCCGGACATCTTCGACATGTTCCGCCAGGGGATAAACCCAGAGAGCAGCTCTTCCCCGGGGGTGGGCTTGGGCTTGCATATCGTCAAGAAGTTCACGGATATACTGGGCGGCGAGATCGAAGTAAAGAGCCAAGTGGGCAAAGGCTCCACGTTTACGGTCACCATACCTTCCAACCTGTAGCAATATTCGTTCCCTCACCATCCAAAGCTATCCAGATCGACTGCCAAATCCCCCTTGCGCTCGTAGCCTTGGCAGGTTTGCCGGGTACGGTATATAATATCGGCTTTCGAGGCTACCGTCGGCTTGGGATGCTGAAACCAGTGGGATTCACATGAAGAGGATCACGACTCGCGGCGAAAAGAACAAGCCCCCAACGGAACAAGCGCCCCCGCGAAAAGCCAAGGACGGCCCCCGGCCGCCGGTAGAGAGGGCCTTACAGCGCGAAATCCTCTTCGAGCGGCATCCGCTCCCGATGTGGGTTTTCGATGAAAAGACGCTCAGGATTCTCGCCGTCAACGAAGCCGCGGTCGGCCATTACGGTTATACGCGGGAAGAGTTTCTTTCCATGTCCGTCCAAGACATCCGTCCACCGGAACACGTGCCCGCGTTGCTCAAATACTTACATGAGCAAGAACAATCGAAGCCGCCACGAGGCTTAGGCCGAACCGAACCTTGGGTGCACCGGAAAAAAGATGGGACGCTGATTGACGTCGAGATTAGCTGGAGCCGAATCTCCCTTCAGGGGCGGAGCGCGATACTCGCGATGGCCCACGACGTCACGGAGCGCCGCAAGAATCAGGAGCAGATAGAGCAGCACCTTGACCGCCTGCGGATCCTCCACGAGATCAGCGCTGCAGTTACAACCAGCTTGGATCTGAATACGGTCCTAGAATTTTTTCTAAGAAAGGCCAACCGGCTTCTCCCCTATTCGGTCTTTACCATCAGGCTATGGAATGAAAAGCAACAAGCCTTGGAACCGGTCATTTGCCGCAACCTCAACGAACGGGAGTGGAAAGCCCAGTCGGGAATAAGCAGGGGGCTGACCACGGTGCCATTCGAAACCAACGAACCCCTTGCTATTAGGCGGATTGACATGGATCCACGAGCGAGCCGGCCAGAGTTCGCAAGAAAACAAGGGCTGGTCTCCTACCTGGGAGTTCCCCTGAGCGTCAAGGGAGAAGTGATTGGAGTTCTGTCCACCTACACGAGAGAAGAACACCGGTTCAGCGGCGAGGAAATCGAGTTTTTTTCGACCCTGGCAAGCCAGGTGGCGTTCGCGATCCATAACGCAAAAATTTACGAGCAGGCGCAGCAGGCGCTAAAGCGCATGCACGCGCTCTACGAAGTGAACGCAGCCATCACCCCACTGTTAGAGGTGGGGGCAGTTCTTGACACGCTATTAAAAAAAGCCGCTGAGCTCCTTCCCTATGCCACCGTGACGATTCGCGTATTTAATAAAGACACGGGCAAACTCGATGCGGCGGCTTGCTGGAATATCGACGAAGAGGAATGGAAATCGGAAGAGGCCAACCCCCCTCATGGCTTTGCCAGCGCGGTCTTCGAGACCAAAGCTCCGATCATCATCCGCAACGTCCAGACGGACCCTATTGTACAGAACCATGACCTGTTTCGCAGACACGGCCTGGTCTCCTGCGTCGGCGTGCCGCTGGTCAGCCAAGAGGAAATCCTGGGCACCATAACCTTTTACACAAAGGAGGAGCGTGAATTCAGCGCCGAAGAGGTCGAATTCCTCTCCACGCTGGCCGGTTTGGCCGGGATCGCGGTGCAGAAATCCCGGCTATACCAGGAGATCAAAAAGACCGCGCAAGAACTTCAGAAAGCCAACCGGGTCAAGGACGAGTTTTTGAGCGTCGTTTCTCATGAGCTTCGGACACCGCTGAATGTGGTCATGGGATACGCCGGAATCATCAAGGACAAGATTTTCGGCGAGATCAACTCCCAACAGCACGAAGCTTTGGGAAAGATCCTGGCTCGAACCAATGACCAGTTGACGCTGGTCAATAACATTTTGTACGCGACCGCACTGGAATCGAGCGACCTGCAAAACAAGATTTTTGCCGTATCTATGGGCGACTTCTTTGAGCAGTTAAAGGAGGCCTACCAGTTTCCCGTGGGCAAAGAGGTCACCCTCAACTGGAATCTCCCGCCGCGGGGGTTAGTCGTCAACACAGACCCGGACAAGCTGAAGCATGTCCTTCAGAACCTTATTGATAACGCCATCAAGTTTACCGAAAAAGGCAGCGTGACCGTCTCCTCCCGGGTCCGCCCGGGGAGCAGGGAGCTTCAAATCCGGGTCGCCGATACCGGCATCGGTTTAACCAAGGAGCAGATGTCTCTGATCTTCGAGAAGTTTTACCAGCTCGACGGCTCGCAGACGAGACTCTACGGCGGCGTGGGACTGGGACTTTACATCGTAAAGAGATTTACCGAGATGCTGGGCGGAAACATCGAAGTGGAAAGCGCAGTTGGGAAGGGCTCGACCTTCACCGTGACGATCCCGTGCTAGTCACAGTAAGAGTGGTCGGGGTCAGGTAACCTGACCCTAACCACTACGTATCTTCTTGAGTCAGAAAGTATCAGAATACGACGTATATGAGATAGACATCTCAGTATGAGACGGTTCTTTTTGCAAGGTAAAGATCGGTCTGGAGCGGCGCCAAGACTGTCTGCTGTAATAATTCTCTTTATTTTTTAAGGGATTACCATTTGGTCACGAAGGAAACTCACGATTGGCATGGAAGCTGCGAAACAGCCAAAACTAGAGGCGTCGATTATGAAGCTACGAAAACACGGCCAAGACGATTCTGGTTTTACGCTGTTGGAGGTGTTAGTCGCGATCTCCATCGCAGTAGCGCTGATGGCGATTGCAGTGCCCGGTTTCTTATCATGGCTGCCGACGCTTCGACTTTCGTCTGCCGCGCGTCAGGTCGCTACGGATCTTCAGGTAGCGCGCATGAAGGCAATTTCGCAGAATAATTCTAACACGGTTTCGTTCAATACCACGGATGGGACTTATTCTTTTAGTCTAGGCGCGGAGTCGCGCAATCTGAATGAACTTTATCCGGGGACATCGATCGTATCCGTCTCGCCGTCAAATCCGGTTTTTTATTCTCGCGGCACTGCGAATGCCGGGATAACCATCACTCTAAGTAACGGCGGGGCGCACAAGGTGGTGTGCGTGAAGCCTGTGGGACGGGTCAACATCGCGGACACCACCTGCGTCTGATCTCGCGAACCAGCGGCGAGGAGCAACCCGCTTACTTCCTGGTTTTTCCCCGGCTTCGCTGAAGACACTGCTGTAGCTCCGTTCCAAGAGCCACCTGCGCGGCCTTTAACGCTTTCGTGCCCCGGCTTTCCGTAAAGCAAGACAAAACTCCGAGAGCTCGAAGGCAAGCCGTAGCCGCGCGCCTGGAGTAGGAGGGATGGTTGTCCTCGACTTAACCGATGACGGCCGAGGTCGCCGCCGCTGGCGTAACGGAAGCAGACCTACATCGCGGTGCTGTCGTCGTGGGGCCATCCTTTTCTAACCGTAGCATAGCGATAGGCCGCTTTCCAAGCACGTTCCACGGCATGCCATTCAACCTCAGCCTGCATTAGCGCCGGCGGAAAAGGTTAAGAAAAATCACCTCATCGGCATCCACGTCAAAAGCAAGGTGGACTACGAATGGGTCGGATCGCGCAAGCCAGCTCGGACGCTGGGGATCGTAAAAAGACTGGACACGCTGCACGCCCTGCGGGTCACCGATCACCGCAGCCAAAAGAGCATCCAAAATATCCTCATCGGCAGGACTCATGCCGGACTCCAGGGCCCGGAAATCCCGCAGGAACTGACGCGCGAGAGTATAGCGCTTCAAACCCCTGCTCGACGGCGGGACGGCCTACGGGCGAGGCCCCGCAGTGAGCGCACGGTCAGGGGACCTCGCTTTGGAGGGCGAATAATCTTTCCATGCTGGAGTTCGCTCCATGCCTGGTGAAGGGCCGCCTGACGTCCCGGGTCCTGGAGCACCCAAGCCAAGTCCTCTAAAAGAGCATAACGCTCAAAATTCACGAGAACGGCCTTGGGTTGTCCACGTTTGGTAAGGACCACACGATCGCCCTTTTGTAGCTGCTCCACCAGGTCCAGCAGCTCCTTGCGTGCCTCGGTTACATTAAGGTAGCGCTCCATACAGCCTTCTCTCTGTACAGTTTGATGAGCATGAGTATAGACACTCGGTCTGACCGTGTCAAACAAGTTTCCCGAAGCGGTTTCTCAGCACTCAGCCGGTTCAGCCCAGGCGGTAGCCAGCGACCAGGGGTGAGGGGCCGGGGATCCCTTTGTGTTCGAAAGGTTCTGCCAGGTGGACAGATGCTCCATGGAGGTGTGGGGATGGACCTTCACATCGTAAAGAGATTTACCGAGATGCTGAGCGGCAGCGTTGACGTGGAAAGCAAAGTTGGGAAAGGCTCGACCTTCACGGTGAGAATACCGTATGAGACACCGCAGAGAAGAGGCAACAGGCAATAGGCTGTGAAGTTAGATTCAACTTCACTCTGTTTGAAAATCCCTTGTAATATCTGTATAATTTGCCGTGAGCTTTTGCTCCCAAAAGACTAGGATTGATCCGCCGAGCTTTCGGTTGGAATCGCACCCCGGATGGTTTAAGAAAAAGCCCGACTGGATCGTTCCAGCCGGGCTTTTTTATGATGTGCTTTCGGGTTTCAGGCTTCAGCGTATCCGTGTCCGTTCTGAACCACCCAGCCACCATTTTGGCAAACGGTCTTGCCCATCACATGTTTTCGACATTCCACGCTCGTCTGCTGTCGAGCTAAAATTTAACCACTAATTGTGCTGACCAACTACCCCTGCCCTCAGTGCCGTCAAGCCAGCATGGATGCCGGCGCGGATTTCTTTTTCGACAAGTCACCGGAATTCGAAAAACTCAGCGACGCCCTTCAAGGGCTGATGCGGGATCCTAAAATGCGGGCCGGCGCAAAATCGGCGTAAACCGAGGTTGAGACGCATGAACAGTGGTAACCATCTCGTCGTTTTTACCCTCGACGATCAGAGGTACGGACTGCATCTCTCCCCCGTGGAAAGAATTGCTCGCGTTGTGGACATCACCCCCTTGCCGAAAGCACCGGACATCGTCGTGGGCGTGGTGAATGTTCACGGACAAATCGTTCCCGTCCTCGACATCCGCAAGCGTTTCCGCTTGCCCGAGAGAGCGGTAAGAGCCAGCGACCGCCTTCTGATTGCGCAGACACCGAGACGGACAGTGGCCTTTCTTGTGGACATGGTGAGCGAAGTCATCGAGCTGTCGGAGGAAACGATAATTGCGGCGGCAAAGATCGTACCCGGAATGGAGTACATAGAGGGAGTGGCAAAGTTGAAAGACGGGCTGATCCTTATCCACGACATCGATAAATTTCTTTCCCTGGATGAGGAAAAGGTCCTGAGCGGAGCGCTGGGATAGTTCCAAGCTTGGCGTTTTGCGTTTGAGGTTAAGAGCTGCGACTCGCAACTTGAAACTGGAAGCGAGAAAGATGGAACACCTGTCGGAAATACTGCTCTCTCGCCTGAGCGACTTCATCGCTAATCACATAGGATTGTATTTCCCGGAGGCGCGCTGGCGCGACCTGGAGCGAGGCATCCACGCCGCCGCGAGGGAGTTCGAATTCGACAGCGCGGAAGCATGTGTCCAATGGCTCATGTCCGCTCCCTTAACGAGACTGCAAATAGAGGTCTTGGCAAGCCATCTCACCGTCGGGGAGACCTATTTTCTCCGCGACAGAAAAACTTTCACGGCCCTTGAGGAAGAGATTCTGCCGCAACTGATTCGCTCCCGCAGAGGCGGTGAACGACAGTTAAGGATCTGGAGCGCCGGGGGCTGCACGGGCGAAGAGGCTTATTCGATCGCCATGCTGTTCGACAGGATTCTCCCGGACGTAGCGAATTGGCACGTCACGATTTTGGCGACCGATATCAACCCGCGATTCCTCCGCCACGCCGCCGGCGGTAGCTACAACCACTGGTCCTTTCGCGACACTCCATCGTGGATGAAGGAGAGATACTTCCAGGAGAGGAAGAGCAGCCGCTTCGAGATCTTACCCCGGATCAAGCGAATGGTGACCTTTTCCTATCTCAACCTGGCGGAAGATAGCTACCCGTCCCTTACGAACAATACCAATGCGATGGACCTGATTCTCTGCCGCAATGTCCTGATGTATTTCGCTCCAGACACGGTAAGAAAGGTCGTTGGAAATCTCTATCGCTGCCTAGTGGACGGAGGCTGGCTGATCGTTAGTCCGACAGAGGTTTCCCATACCCTTTTTGGCCAGTTCGTGACGATTAATTTCTGCGGCATGACCTTCTATCGAAAGGCTCAGAGTCTCGACTTGCAGGTTCCTACTTTCGAGTTCCGGCCTTTCTTGCCAGAAACGAAACTTGAAACTCCAAATATCGAAGTGGAGCCTGGTCTGGGAACTCTACCTCCAATGTCAGAAGTGGGAATCCCTGGGCGCGCACCTAGCCCCTCGGACAACTCGAAACCTGAAACCTCCTACTCGCAGCCTGAGCCTAATCCGTACACCGAAGCCGTATCACTTTACGAGCAAGGCCAGTATTCCGCGGCGGTTCAAAAACTCGAAGAGCTTGTTATTCGTGGCCCCAACAGGCCTGAAGTCATGGCTCTTCTAGCCCGGACCCACGCCAATCAGGGAAAGCTCACGGAGGCGCAAGAGTGGTCTGAGAAGGCCATCGCCACGGATAAGCTCAACCCTGGGTTTTACTATCTTCGCGCAACTATCCTTCACGAGCAGGGTCGAACTGATGAAGCCAGTCTCGCTTTAAAAAAGGCGCTTTACCTTGATCAGAATTTTGTCCTGGCGCATTTTGCCTTGGGAAACATAGCCCGGCAGCAGGGGCGGCACAAAGAGTCGGAAAAATACTTTGGCAATGCTCTAACGCTTCTCAAGAGGTTTTGCCGGAGGCAGATGGATTGACGGCGGGCAGGCTGGCGGAAGTTATTCAAGCGACGGTAAGCGCAGGAGGATCGGGAACTGGCGGTCGAGGATAAGCTTATCCGCACCCGCCGACTCCTTTGGTCGAGGAGCCTGAAATGAAAGATGAGAAGGAGATATCGCGAATCCTTAAAGAGAGGGCGAAACTGCTTGCGCGGGAGCCTAAGAAAGAGGAAGCGAACGCAGAGGCTATCGAGATTCTGGAATTCGCGCTCGCTTATGAGAGCTACGGAGTCGAGACCTCCTTTGTCCGGGAGGTTTACCCTCTCAAAGAGCTCACGCCGCTGCCGC
>JACPAM010000275.1 GCA_016180805.1 Deltaproteobacteria bacterium
AAGGGCGCACTTGAACGCGGACATAGCGGCCGGCGTGCAAAGCTGTAGTGTGCCAAAGAGCTTCACTCTGCTGAAAAAGCTCCAGCGGCGGCTTCTAGGGCGAGCCTTGAATAACCTCGCCGCGCCGGACGGTCCAGCGCGCGGCAATGCGCTGATCGGCGATCAGCTCCCCGCCGATCGAATCTCGTAGCGCGGCCGGCCCCTCCGCCAGTTCCAACACCGTCAGGTCGGCCTCACGTCCGGCCTCGAGGCTAGCCAGCCGGTCCTGCCAGCCGATGGCCCGGGCTGGATTGATGGTGCAGGCGGCCACCACTCGCTCCAGGCTCATGCCCAGGGTGAGGAACTTGGTCATCGTCGTCGGCAGGTCCACCACCGGATTAGGCGAGCTCATGCGGCCGTGAAGGTCGGTGCTGATGATATCCGGTAGAAGACCATCACCGATGGCTCTGCGCACGATATCGAAATCGAGGTGACGACTTGCGTGGCCGACATCGAAGAGAACGCCACGCTCGTGCGCCCGGCGGACGGCTTCGCGCAAGCGCCCGGCTTGATCCACGATGCCCGGCTTGAGCGGCGTAAAACAGTGGGTGACGACGTCGCCTGGCCGGAGGGTGTCGACGATCTCCTCCATCGAGATGGCGGTGTCGCCGATGTGCACCATCACCGGCGACCTCGAAGCTTCGCCGGCTTCGATCGCCAGCCGCAGCGCCTCTCGGCCGTTGTCTCCAACTGAAGATCGTTGGAGCCGCACCTTGATGCCTACGGCGACGTCGGGATGCTCCTTGACGGCCCGCGCGGCGCCTTCGGGGTCCGCGAACCGAACTTCCTCCAATTCTCCCGGTGAGTGCAATATGCCATGCTGGGCGACGCAGACGAATGCCAGCATGCGCGTGCGACACGGCTCGGCGATGAAGCGCTTGAATCCGAGGAAGTTGACCGGGCCGGCCGAACCCGCGTCGATCGCCGTCGTCACCCCGCTCCTGGCGCAGACGGGATCGGCGTCGAAGCCATAGGTGTTCACGCCCCAGTAGCTGTGGATGTGAAAGTCGATCAAGCCGGGCGTAACGTAACAGCCGTGCGCGTCCAGCACCTGTTTAGCGCACTCCCGGGGCAGCGCCGGCTCGATCGCGGTAATATGGTCGGCCACGATGCCGACGTCCAGCTCCTGACGCCGCCCCGAAGCCGGGTCCAGCACCGTGCCTCCCGCCAACAGCAAGTCGAACCCATCACTCATAATGTATTGCAGCAGAGAATATTTGACAGGGTACCGCTATGTCAACATGATGCACTTGTTCGCTGCATATAATTCCTCATCAAATCCATGATGACGGGAGCGAGCCGGCCCGGTCTCTTACCCCGGTTTTTTCTACTTGACAGCCATCCTCAATTTGCCCTATTTTGCGCGCAACTACCTTCGGCTGGATTTTTCGATCCAGTCACACCCTTCGCCCGTTTTACATTAGCCCGGACTGGATCTCCCCAGCCGGGCGTTTTTGTCCACAGGGTAGATGGCGGTTTCAAGAGGGAGGTTCAGGTCAAATGTTGGGTTGCAAGACCCGGGATAGCCCCCATTTGACCCCCCGAGTTATTGTTTGACCCTGTTACCTTGGTTGGTTCACAGATGGATCAATTTGATTGAGTCAATCCAAGGGGAGGAATTGCCATGAAGCGCTTCCATATTGATGAACGCGGTGTGAGCCCGGCGCTCCTACTCGCAATCGTCGTTGTGATCGCAGTCGCTGGATTTGCAATCTACAAGTATTTCTTTCCTGCCCCTGTGCCAAAAGCGATCGGATCAAACTTGGTGCGCGGCTACCTCGCAGCGGCGGTGGGACGCTCCGCCAAGGCGGAATCGTCTGGCGGAATCTACGCGCGAGAAATTGACGGCAAGGACATCTACCTGCCTGGCGTCACTGTTTTTTTGGAAGATCCGCAAACAGGCAAGCACAGCGATGAGGTGCGAACGGATCTAAGCGGACGTTTCACGGTCCAGGTTCCCGGCGAATCCCGTTATCGCCTTTGCTGGAAGTCCACGATCTACGGCAACGATTGCTTGAAGGACCTCTTCACCGCAGGTCGCGAGCCGCTCTTCCTGAGCACCGTCCTGATCCGGCTGGCGCAAAAGAAAGACACCGTCGCGAGCTTCGGCAAGGTGCGGTTCGAAGACAATTCGGTGCCGCGCACGCTTGAACCCCTGTCCGACATTAACGCCTTTGCGGTCGTGACTCTGCGTGACAGCAAGAAAAAGGCGCTCGCCGAGGTGCCGGTCAATAACTTCGGCGACTATTTGCTGCCCTACCTGCCAAACAAAGAAACGGTTCAATTGGTCGCCCGCATTGAAAAGGGCGAGGGATCGGAAACGATCCTGCCCGAGGCGTATTTCAAGAACCCGCGACTGGTTCAGTATCACCTCACGATCAAGAACAACCCTCCGCGGCTGGATGCGATCGTGCCGGTTAGTGCCGCCACCGGGAAGCGCGTTCAGGTCGGAACGCCGGGTGACACAGTAGAGTTGAAAGCCGTGGCCCGTGACCGCGACGGCGACCCGCTGCAGGTCCGATGGTCGGAGTCTCCCGGCAGTGGAACGCTCTCGGCGAAGATGGGCAACCAAATCAAGTGGACCCTGCCCGCGGCACCCGGCCGCTATTCCGTGCTGGCGATAGTGTCTGACGATAAGGGTGGGTACGACCGTTACACCGTCAGGCTATCGGTGGGCGCCCCGGGAGTGCCCTTTTCCGGGGTCGTCGCCGGAACCGATGGCAAGCTGGTCGACGGCGCCGAGGTCGAAGTCAATGGTAAGAGTGAAAAGACCGATGCACAGGGGCGCTTTATCAGCTACGTCCCCGAGGCCGATCGCTACGTCTTCAACATTCGCAAGGCCGGCTACGGATTCTATTCGAAGATCTATGACCGCAGCGTCGCCGGTGGACGCTGGACATTAACCAGCGCGACGGTGGCCGTCTTCGACCCTACGGCCGAAATCAGCCTGCAAGACAAGCGCTCCGAGAGAAACTGCCCGGGGCCGGACAGCGCGCGCATCAACTGGAACGAAGGGAAGGCGCTCAAAGACGTATGGTGGCAAGACGGCAAGGGCAACAACATTCCCCCTCCTATCCCGACCAAGGTCGAGCGTGACGCCAAGCGTGGCGCGCTTGTGCCGTGGCGGGAGCGTGCCAAGCAGACCGAATGCGGCCCGGGCATTGCTGTGAAGATACCTGCGAATGCGCTTGAGACGGAATCCGGTGCCGCACCGACGGCCAAAGCCGAGGTGAGCCTCGCGACGGTGGATCTCGATACCCCTGAGCAAATGCCGGGTGATTATTCGGTCGAGCGCCCCAATGGCACAATCGACTGGATGCAAAGCTACGGCGCCGGTTCCATTGAGTTACGTGACACGGGCTCGGGCCAGCGTTTGCGGCTCAAATCCGGTGTGCAGGCTGACCTCACGATTCCGGTTGATCGGAGCCAACTTGCTGCCGGTGCGCCGCTGCCTGCAACCGCGCCGCTCCTCTATTACGATGAGCAGAAGGGGGTTTGGCGCCAGGATGGCGTCCTGACGCTCGACGCAGCGAAGAAAAACTACGTCGCCAAAGTCAACCGTTTCTCGACGTTGAACACCGATGTGGTGTTCATGAATCCTTCGTGTGTTCGGGTTCAGAGCACGATCACGCCGCCCTATGACCTGGAAGTGACGATCCCGCTGCCAGGGGGTGCTGCGCCCAAGGTGAAGAAAATCACGATCACCGATGCGCCGCCGCATGTGATCTATAACCTGCCAAACACAACCAACATCACGCTGGTCGCCATTGCGCCGGGGTCCGGCACAACGCCACCGCGTTCGCTCGGCGTATTTATTGTCAACACGGGCCCTCCCCAGGCCGGGGGCTTTGGGTCGCCGCCTCCGCCTTCGGCGTGCGCGACCGAGGTCGCGCTCAGCACACAGACCTTCCCGGCCCTACCCGTGTCGGGTGAGTTTCTCCATGGGCTGTATAGCTTTGCCGCAACGGTGATCAACGAAGCAGATATCGGGAACCCGGCGACGCTGTCCGATCAGCTCAATCAAGCGACCAACAACTACTACGCGCAGATCGACCCGCCCAGTCCGGGCCACCCGAATGGCGAGCGTTTTACCTTTGCCGACTTCCGGACCAAGAATGGCTTCACCAAACCTCCCGGGTTCCAGTTGTGTGGGGCGAACGTTTGCGACGATCCGGATCAGGAGATCAATGTTGTGTTTGCCAATTCCGGTGACCTGGGGTTTGGCCGCGACATGCACTGCCGTCGCACCAATACCGGCAGCGGCTACGACTACGCGTGCTACGTGACCAACTACGGCGACATCACCACGGATGACGCGCTCGATGCGCAGAATGGGCGCAACAACGTTCAATCGGCGCTGATTGCAACCGTGGCGATGGAGTATTCCCGGATACTCGATACAGACGCGCTCACGGATCGCCACGTCAAGTTTTATGTTTATAACGCGGCCGGGAATCGCGTCAACAATGCTGATCTGGACAGCGGCCCTCTCCAGATTCGAAAAAGACCAGTCCCGCAACTATGCATGGTGTGCCATGGCGGGGCTTATCCGGGAGGGGGAACAACCGGAGTTCCCGCGTTTGACACGCCCGCCAGCGTCAAGCTGGGTTCGCGGTTCCTGCCGTTCGATCTTCGCTTCTACACCTTCCCCACCAGTCCCGATAAGGCGGCGCAGCAGGCGGCCATGAAGCGTCTCAACCAAGACATCGTGCGTAACGCTCCGTCGCTACCGGCACCCGACGCAATCGCTGAGGTGATCGACGGCATGTACTCGGGCGGTTCCGCCACCCAGAAGGAAGAATTTGTTATTCCTGGGTGGCAGCAATCGCAGCTGCCCAAGACTACCGCCCAGGAGGTCTTCTACAAGCGAGTCGTCGGAAACGTGTGCCGGACCTGCCATATCGCCCAGCCGTTTGCAAATCTGCGGTTTCGCAGTGCACCTGATTTCCTTAGCGGCGGTTACCTTTCCTTTGCCGAGCAGAGGGTATGTTCGGAGCACGTGATGCCACACGCCAAGCGGACGCACGATATTTTCTGGGGGCAATATTGGCAAAACGATTTCGGCTCGATCAGCCCGACCATTGCCGGACAGTTCCAGGCTTTCGGCGATACGATGAAGGCGCTGCCCACGCCGTCCGGTTGGAGTGGAGCATGGCCGCCTGCATGGAACGGGCAGCTCTGCGGGCCCTTTACGGGTGGTGGCATAACGCCTCCGAGTTACTACTCTACGCTCGTGCACCCACTCTGGAGCCGTAACTACCGAGTCGGAGCTGGAAGCGTCTTTACATGCACGAATTGTCATTCGGACCTATCTGGAAACGCCACGGACACACGCAACGGGTTGCTCAACTCGGCTGGATTCTTTGGTCTAGGCCCACCAGCCGCAGTTGTCGCCAACGACGCGGCAGGCAGCCGGCTTGTACAGCGGCTAAAGGGGATAGGTGTGGGGGCAGGCGCTAACAAGCGGATGCCGCAGGGATGCCCGGCCGCGGACAGGCGGTGCCTCAATGAATCAGGCAGCTACAACCCGGCGACAGATACAAATCCGAACAGCACGACGTCTGAGATCAACCGCGTGATCTACTGGATCAATAACGGTGCCGCGCCGTAAACGCTGCTAGCGGTTTGAGGCGGATGCTTCGCATCCGCCTCAAAGACTTCTCGACGCCCGAGTGGCCGGCAGCTCACCCGCTTTCGTTGGGATCATCTAAGCCTGGCGTACAAGTTTGCCGTTTTCATAGGCGAACATCTGGCCGGTGAGGTCCATGGAGAGCTCGGCGGCCAGAACAAACCCGTTGCCCAAGATCTCCGGACCTGGCAGGCGCTTGAGCGCCTCCTCCGGCGCGCCTTCTGTGGCGATGGGAACGCGCGGCGAAAAAATGACCACGCACACATTGGACTCCCTTACTTCCTCCGCGACGTAGCGCGTGAAAGTCCGTATGGCGTCTTTCGTCACGACGTAAGCGCAGGCGCCAAAGGGCGTCACGCCCCCGCCGCCGTAAAGATTGATGATGTGGCCCGACCGCCTCGCCTCCATTTGGGGTAGAACATGTTTCGTGCACAGAAAGGTTCCGCCAAGATTCGTCTGTATGACGCGGTCCCAGAACTCTTTCTCCATATCACGGATGCGGGGCCAGCGCGGGATTCCCCACGCAAAATGCGGCACGATCGCGGCGTCGTTGACCAAAACGTCGATCCGGCCAAACCGGCTCACCACCTGGTCGACCATCTTCTTTACATCGTCTTCGCTGCGGACATCCGCGGTGATCGCCAGGGCCTCCGTAAGCTGACCGAGCTCCCTCGATGTCTCCTGCAATAATTCCTTGTTGACGTCAGCGATCACCACTTTGGCTTTCTCCTGCGCGAAAGTTTTAGCTGCGTGCCGCCCGATTCCCTTGGCGCCGCCCGTGACAATAACCACTTTTCCTTCAAGCATGATTCGACCTCCTCGGCAAAATCACTCCCACCATTGTAACCAGCGCATATCTTAAACCTCTGGCTGAATCATTCTCACGCAAAAACAAATGCAGGCCGGTTTTGCAATCACAAATTGGCGTGTGAGGAGACGCGATACCTTTCAATATCCGAGGCTCGAACGGGACTCGTCGCAGGGGTTGTGGAGCCGGGCTTTACAACCCGTACAGCGTCCGAGCATTGTCGCTGAGGATTTTCCGCTTCACTTCGGGCGCCAAGTCGGTTCTCGCCTTGAAAACTTTGATGGCATCGACGTCGCTCGATGTATCGGTGTGCCCGTAGTCCGTCCCGATGACCAGGCAGTCTTCCCCGGCCTGCCCCACGATGTAGGGCAGGTCATCGGAGTTCTCGCAGGTAACGAACATCCGGTACTCGCGTACGCCGTTCTCGGGCCATTCGCGGCCCAATCCTTTGAAGCGGTTCTTGGCTTCGTGCAGCACCCAGGGCAGCCACTGCGAGCTGGCCTCGATGAAGCCCCATCTGAGCCTAGGAAATACCTGGGGTATTTCGCTGAGGAGCAGGTCGTGGAAAGCAGCCACGGTGGGCACTCTGAAACGGTGAAACGCGGCTGCGGTAAACACAGAATGGCGACAGAGATCATTGAGCCAGGGGTTGCCGTTGGAGATGTGGACGGCGATCGCCATATCGAGCCGGCTCGCCTCCTCGTAGATGGGGTAGAAGTACGGGTCCACGAGCAAGCGGTTGCCCTCAACGGGACGCATCAGCACGGCGCAAGCGCCGTTCTCCTTGGCGAAGCGGATCTGATCCAGCGCGTCCGTCATGCTCAGCGTGGGCGCCATGCAAGACCAGCGAAGCCGTCCTTTGCCCTGCCGCCAGATATCGGCCAACCAGCGGTTGTAGCTTTTGCACAGAGCCACTTCCACCTCCGGGCGGTCCGTGGCCTGTTCGATGAACATGGTGTTGTGCAGCACCTGGATGTCGACACCGGTCTGGTCCATGTGCTCCAGGCGCAGCTCGACGTTGCCCAGTTCGCGGGACTCCTGTCGGTCGGCGAACTTGCGACCTGCCAGGCGGGAGCGCCTCTCCAGCTCAGCGGCTGAAAGGGCAGGGAAGCGGAATCCTCTCACCTTCCCGTCGATGAGCCAGAACTGAAGTTTCACTCCAGCGTCTTCGGGAGCCTCTAGAGGTACAGGGCGATACTGCTTCTCGGATGGGTCCATGTAGTCCCAGGTGCGGGCGGACTCGACCACATGGGCGTCCGCGTCGATGACGAGGGTCTTCGCAGCGGTTTCCATAAGTTCATCCCTCCTGCGTTGGTTCCACGGCCCTTGTAGTATATGCTCCCTATCTTAGTTTCACGTAAAATACGGCAAATTGAGGACGGGCGTCAAGTGGGCCACTCTCCTGTCTTTGTTAGCTCAATCTTCGACAGCTATGAATCGGCACGGTGAGGCGCCCCCCTTTTTAATCAGCAGAGGCAGAATAATCATCTTTACTCGATCTTTCGAAAGCTGATCGCAATCGACCAGGCACTTGCACCCCGCCATGACTTTCCGAATTAAAGCGCCGTAGCTACTTGGAAGAGGGCTCCCGTGCCTGTGGGCGCCCAAATCCATGACTCTTTCGCGCGCTTCAGCGGAGGGCCAAGGCTTGGGTAGAGGAACCAAAGGGGTGTCGCCGCGGAACCAATTGTGACCCTGCACCCTGGGTGGATTTACCAGTCCGCAATCCGTCATAAAAATAGAGCTGCCCATTGCTTCCATTTTCGTCGCTAAAAGGGCGCCGGCGTCGTAGTGGATGCATGGGGTTCTCTTGTAGTAGTCGATCCCGAGTCCGTAAGCCTTCTCCCGCGTTCCCCATCCGGTCCGGAGCAGCACCTCGTCGCCTTCTCGGTAATCAGCGCGGTTGATGGCATTCTCCATCTCAGCGGGCGTAATTTCGTGAGCTTCTTCGACGCTTATATCCAGGACTACGGTGTCCCTCAAAACAAGCCTTTCCAGGGGTATTTCGTCCAGTGTCCAGGAAAACTTTGGGTCGGGTTGCAAGGGGGTCGCGTCAAAAGGCATACGCTGGTGGGGAACCATAAATGGGCTACCGGTCTCCCCATCAAGCTTCATTCTCGTCATCCGCATACCGTGCGTGTCATAAAACATGTACTCCGTAAACCGCACCGAGGAATTTGTGAACGGCAAGATTTCTCCGTACCCTGCCCCCTCCCAGATCGGCATCGTTAAATCGATGAGTCTCATCCTTAATCCTCCACGGCTACGACCCTACAGGTCGAAGCCACTCCCCTCACGATCTTCAGTGGCGCCACAATAATCTTGATCCTCTCTTTTTCGATCCGGCCGCAGCGGACGAGCTTCCGTACCGTCATAATACCCAACCGAGCCAACTCTATCTCTACCGCAAAATCCTCTTTCGATTTCTCGGCGTCGTAGAGGTGTAAATACATCCGAGCCTCGCCGGACTCGACCGCGGGAGTCGGGAGCATGGAGCACCATTCCGGAACGAGGCACTTGCCGGGCCAACCTACGAGCGCCGTGTCGACCAACAGCAAATCACTTTGGTTCTCCTTCATCCTTTCGCCTAAATATTGCGCGGCTTCCAGTGAAAAATGCGGACTTTGGAAAACATAAGAGCCTCCTTCGAACTCATGATAGGGTCTATCGCCCCAACCCGTCCTGATCAGAAACGCATCTCCCTTGAGGGATCGGGCGGAATCGAGCGCCTTCTCCACATCGGCCCGGGTGATCTCTTCCCCTTCGCCCTTCACGATCCTGGCCACCGTGGTCGGCCGCAAAACGAGCTTTTCAACCGCCAGCTCATCGAGCCGCGCTGTTTTGCGAAAAGCCGAGAACACGGAAGGCAACATCAGGCATGTCCCCGTATCGCTCCCCAATACGATCCCTTTTTCCTGATGGTCCTTGGGACCGAGAATAAACTTTACCGAAGTCGGAAAGAGCTCATCCGGCATCCATTGATGGCTTAACGGCATGGTCAGTTCGATGAACTTCATAATCTTCCCTTCACAAGCTCACTACGCCGGCAGGACTCTGATCCTGTCGGCCGGCATCTCGACCCAAACGCTTTGCCCCTTGTGTATCTCATCGATGTAAGGGCTCCTTTCCACTCTGATGCGGAATTCCCCTGCTTCGATCTCGTACTCTACCCGGTTGCCCGTGAATACGGCGCTCTTCACCGTGCCCGAGAAAAGATTGCTTAGCGGCCCGCAGGAGTCCGTGTGAATCGTTACGGCCCCCGGCCGGAACATAACGGATACCCGTTGACCTTCGTCCATAGGCTGAGGCACGGGGCAGGTGAGGTTCCCCAGAGGCGTATCCACGAGGCCCGGTTCACCGGGACGGCTGCTTCGGAGCACCCGACCCTGGAGAAGGTTGGTTGTTCCTACAAACCCGGCGACGAATAGATTCGCCGGCTCCTTGTAGATCTCCATCGGGGGTCCGAGTTGTACGATCTGGCCGCCGTCCATTACGGCGATACGGTGTGACAAGACGAGGGCCTCCTCCTGGTCATGGGTCACATATAAAGCCGTGAGCTTTAATCTTTCAAAAAGATCTCTCAATTCCTGGCGCATCTCCACTCGCAGTTTAGCGTCCAGGTTGCTCAAGGGCTCGTCAAGGAGCAAGAGTTTCGGCTCGGCAACTAGAGCCCGCGCCACCGCGACTCGCTGCTGCTGGCCGCCGCTGAGCAGCGACGCAGGACGTTTTTCCAATTCATCGAGCTGCACCAGATGTAGGATGTCCTTAACCCTTTTCATCGTCTCCCGCCTTGGCAGCCTTCGCCTTCCGTGGACGAGAGGATAGGCGACATTCTGGGCGACGCTCATGTGCGGCCAGACAGCGTAAGACTGGAACACCATGCCGATCTCTCTTTGGTGAACCGCCACCATAAGGCCCTTTTTGCTCGAAAAAACCGGCGTTTCATCGATCCATATCTCTCCTGCATCGGGAGCCTCGAGTCCGGCGATGCACCTGAGCGTCGTGGTTTTGCCGCAGCCGGAAGGGCCCAGGAGCGAGAAAAACTCGCCTGTCTTTATCTCGAATGTTACGCGGCGAACGGCCTCAACCTTGCCCTCGCCCGTGACGAAGGCTTTTGTCAGCCCTTCCACTCGTAACATTGAGAACCGACCCTTCCGGCTTGTCTAACTTAGAAGGATGCTGCCACATGACAGAAGCCTGCTTCCGCCCTGTGTCAATCACCGCTACTAAGGCATAAGCTCCTGTAGTGCTTTACGGGTCTTGTCCCGGGTTCGGGCTAGCAACTCTTCGGGTGTCCACCCTAAGACCCTAGCTTGCGGCATCGCCTTAAGCAGTCCACTAAGCTGGGAGCGAGGATCGTAAATAGTACCCTCTCCATTTACCCTTTCTATAATCGGCAACCCATCCTCAAGGATGAAAGCCAAGTACAGTAAGGCCATGTTTGGATTTTTGGCGCCCTTCGGAATCGTAAGACCCATAGTGCCCACAACAATCACATCTTCAAACAGTTTTAACCCGATAGGGTGGCCTTCCTTCTTCAAACCTTCCGTGCCAGCCACATTGCCCAAGCCAGCGGGCACCTCGCCTAACGCCACGGCCACGCGTGTGTCCCCGCTGCTTCGCTTAAGAAGCGGCTTGTTGGCCAGAAGAAGTCTTAGAACCCTCTTTTGCTTTTCCAAGTCCCAATAACCCTGCGCGGCCAAATCACCTAGCGGGGTTGCAGGTCCGATGGTATTGATGGCAAACTTCCCTCTCCATTTCGGGTCTGCAAACCCCTTGCCTTGCGCAAATTCCTCTATCGTTTTGGGTAGTTCGGCCGCCGTAGTCATTTTTGTGTTATACACCATACCGTTTGCGCGGGTTGTGACATCAACAGACCACGGGCGTTTCCACGCCGGGACATTCCGTAGAATTTGCCTCACTGTAGGGAAACGTGAGCCGAAGATTTCAGTTAGCGGGCGCTCTATGTCCTCAAGAAGCTTCACCCTCTCAGGGTACGGTGCCATATCATCAGCGCCTGCGTACAGCAAGTCGACATCGACGCGTCCAAGCCGGACCTCGGTTAAGAACCTCGTTGTCGAATCGGGGGTCGTCAGGGGAGTTAACTCCACCCTAGGTACGAACCCAAACCGCTTCTTGAAAGCAGCCTCAAGCTGCGCGCCCGCTCCTCTTTCAGCGGGCACTTCCCAATACACGCGCAATTGGCTCTCTTGCTTGGCCTTCTCTAACACCTCCTCAAATGTCTTTCCGAAGACCTGGGCCGATGCCGGCGTTGCCCACAGCAAGGCAAAAATCACCGTAAGCCCCGAAGCGAACAGCGCTCCAAGAACTTTCATCCTCTCAGCTATCGTCTTCATCGCGTTACCTCCTTGATTAGGATCTACACTATCTCTAAACGTCTTCCCAGCCGAGTTTTCTTTTTTGCCGCCTGTCCAGGTAGCGAGCGCCCATAGTGACCAGCGCGAAACCGCACATGTAGATCGTGCCAAGGGCCGCCGTCCCCGATATATCAGGGACGTTCCACAGAACCCACATTGCCGATGGGAGCACCATGTTTCGGCCGGTCATCAAAAAAATGGCGAACGTGAAATCTCTCAACGTAGCGGAAAACGTCCAGAGCCAGCCGTTAACCACCGCAGGCATCAGGAGCGGCAGTGTAATGGTCCGTATCGCTCGGGCAGTCGGAGCGCCGGTTACTTGAGCTGCCTCCTCCAACTCCTTATGCAACTGGAGAAGGGCAGCGCTCAGGATTCGAGTGGTGAACGGGAGATGGGCAACGATATGCCCGATAACCAACACCCAAATACTCCCATGGATTGGCGTCATTATATAGACCAAGAGCAGCCCAAGCGCGAGTACGACATTGGGAACGCCCATGGGTGTCATAGCAAAAGCTTCCACCCACCTCATCTTCCGCTTTACCGAAAACCAACTGGCTAACAAAGCAAACAAGACAGTGACTGTTGGCGCCGTCACAGCCAGTACGAGCGTATTCACCACGCTCCCCTGGACCAAAGGATTGGCCAGCGTCCGGAAATAATTGTCCAAGCTCACCCGGCTTAGAGCCTGAAGCGAAGGCGGTTGGTAGACTTTCAGAAGGCTGGCCCAGGCTAAAATAAGCATCGGCAAAGCATAGAAAGCGATGACGATCGTTACGAGGCCGAAGGCGACATACTTCCAGGGGCCCAACTTTAGCTGGCGTGGCCTGAAGGATCTACCGGTCACAACGCTGAATTTGTCCTGCTGGCGCGTTGCCCAGAAATACAGCGACATGAGTAAAAGTGCGAGTATCAGCAAAATGACTCCGAAGGCCGCCGCCAGAGCATACATCGGAATGCCATCCTCCGCCTTCGTCAGTAGATAGATGTGCACGCTTAGCACTCGGATTCTACCGGGCACGCCGATCGCCAGCGCCGTCTCCATTACCTGGACGAGA
>JACPAM010000143.1 GCA_016180805.1 Deltaproteobacteria bacterium
AGTCCGTATTGTTGAACGAAGGCTTCTTGGACGGGGTGGAGGGCGCCATTTTGGCTCAGCCCTTCCACGGTGAGAATCTCTCTACCGTTTGCTTGAGGGGCAAAGAGGAGACAGGATTTGACCAGCTTTCCGTCGAGCAGGATGGTGCAGGCGCCGCACTCGCCGATCACGCATCCGATATGAGTGCCTGTGAGACCGATCGTCTCGCGCAAAAAATAAGAGAGGAGTAGCCGTGGCTCAACCTCTTCCTCGTAAGGCCGCCCGTTGATTTTAGTCTTCACCGTCGATTTCATCGAATCGAAGAATAGCTGTTGCCACTCGGTCCGTCAAGCTTGCAGCCAGGGGTTTGGGCTGTTCATGGCCCAACGTCGATGAAAGACGAAAAAAGATAACCGGAGATTTGGTCGATAGGGTCGGGAGGTCTATTTGAGAATCTCTGCTAGCTTGGGTACGAGAGCTGGATCAAGGCTAAAGATCTCTTTCACGTTTCGCTCAAGCGTCGCGCCGTCTAAGGGATTGAGATCCAGCTTAGCCTTTTTTAGCTCAGCCGCGAACTCAGGATCCCTCGTCGTTTCCATGAAGGCGTTGCGCAGAATTTCAACCCGCTCTTTAGGCGTGCCCGGAGGTAGAACATAAGGACGGGCGGTTGCACCATAGTTGTTAATACCCGCCTGGACTAACTTGCGGGCCACCTCGGTTTTCGCATAATCGATGACCAATGGAACCGTCGCCAATTCCGGGTGACCCCGTCCGGCTGCTTGCAGAATAATGACTACATCCCCTGCCGCCATCTCCTGAGGCCAGGTCCCCTTGAAGGATTCCCAGGCATTGGCAAGGCCATCAATCTCCCCGCTGTTGAAGGCAAGCCGGATATCAGCGCTCCCCTTATATCCTGAAACAATCTGGATCGGGAGCCCTACAGCCGCTCTCGCGATCTTGGGGATGTCTTCATTGGCAGCGCCCGGACCGGTGGTGCCGTACTTGACGGGTGTTTTAGCGGCCAGCCACTGCTCGACCGTTCTAATCCCGGTTCTTCTGTGGACGGCCAGTAACTGGGTGTCCTGGGCCGGGGCGCCTATGTACTCAAATTTCCGCGCATCAAACTCGATTCCCGGCTTTCCCACGAGTTGCTGCACGAAAATGGTACCGATAGGAGTGCCGATTGTGAGGCCATCAGGCTTGGCCACCTTGTAGACATGATTGGTCCCGATCAAGCCGCCTGCACCGGTCATGTTATCAACGATGACAGCAGGGTTTCCCGGAATATACTTGCGTATGTGGCGGGCAATGATGCGCGAATAGATGTCGTAGCCCCCTCCTGCCGAAAAGGGCACTATAATGCGGATGGTCTTTCCCTTATAAAATGGCTCTTGGCCGTAAGCCAGGTTCCCAAATGTGAGCCCGATAGTTAAAGCTATCCACCACAACCTGACGCTCGTCATAGCGCTGCCCCCTTTCCATGGCCCTTTGGCGCAGCCATCTACCGAATCAAGAAGCCCGGCTCTGTTATCCAGTCCGGGCTATGGATGCCAATCCCAAGGATGTGACCGGATCGAAGGACTCTGTCCAAGTTGGGCCAAACTTATAAAAAATCGGGGCCAAGCGTCAAGCTAAAACAAAAGCTCAGCTTGACAGATTAGGACCGTTATCAGTAAAAGGAGATGCCTTATCGTACCATGCCCCTAAACTTATGGGGTTGTTGTTTAAGGAGGGATCAGTATGGCAGCCAGATATCGCGCGGACCACGTGGGGAGCCTGCTTAGACCCCAGGAGCTGTTCGAGGCTCGGAGCGATCCGAAGGTCGATCGCCAGAAGCTACAGGCGCTCGAAGACAGGCATATTCAGCGGGTGCTCCAACGCCAGAAGGATCTCGGTTTTAAGATATTCACCGACGGAGAGCTCAGGCGGCGCAACTTCATGAGCGACTTTAACGAGTCGGTGGAGGGGATCGACGAGGGCGATCTCGTGCCCCGCTCCTGGCAGGCGAGCAGCGGAGGCACTCCTCAGCCTTCGAGCGTGCCCGGGATCGTGGTGGGCAAGTTGAAGCAGACCAAGCGATTGACCCGGCACGAGGTCGACTTCATGAAGCAGCATAGCCCGGGCGACATCAAGATCACGCTCCCCACTGCCAACCAGTTTCCCGCCATTTATTACAAGCGGGGCATCAGCGACAAAGTCTATCCCACCCATTCCGCTCTGCTGTGGGATATCGTGCCTGTCATCAAGGCAGAGATTGGGGCGCTGGTGGACGAAGGGGTGCAGTACGTGCAGATCGACGCGCCCCGCTACAGCTACTACATCGATCCAAAGTGGCGGGACTACATCAAAAAAGAGATAGGGCTGGACCCCGACCAGGCGTTGGAGGAGGCGGTTCGGGCCGACAACGCGTGTCTGGAGGGCGCCAAGCGCGCGGGTGTGATCTTGGCCATCCATCTCTGCCGGGGCAACAACCGCAGCCAGTGGTACGCCGAGGGAGGCTACGACGCCATTGCGGAGAAGCTGTTCGGACAGCTCCAGGTGGACGCCTTCCTGCTCGAGTACGAGTCGGAGCGGGCCGGCACCTTCGAGCCGTTGCGGTTCGTGCCGCGCGGCAAGACGGTCGTGCT
>JACPAM010000276.1 GCA_016180805.1 Deltaproteobacteria bacterium
CCAGGAATATAAGCGGAGGTCTGACCGGCATACTTCTCCCAGATCTCCTGCGCCTCGGGAGTCGTAAGGAAAATCGCAAAAAGATGCGCCACATTGGGATGTCTGGCGCCCTTCAGGACACCGGCCTGGTAAGCTGGCGCGATCAGCGGCTGAACCTCTTCGGCGAAAACGATCGGCGCACCGGTCAGCTTTGCCCTGTGGATAAACGAATCTGCTATCGTGACCATAGCGAGGATCTCACCTAATTGAAGACGGCTGTAGAGCTGTCCCATCTGCCCCAGACTCGGCTGCTGCGCGGCCAAGGCCTTCACATACTCCGTAGCTCTCTTTTCTCCCCACCCGATCGCCAGCCGGGCCAATTGATCGAGTGCAGTCACCCCAAGCTTCCCCCCCTTCCACTTGGGGTCCAGAAGATCCTCCCAATTCTTGGGCACGTCCTGAGGAGGGAGGATCTTCTTGTTGTAAGCCGGTAGAGCAAACTGGTTCGCAAAGGAAATCGTGCCGCTGTCGTAGTAGATGACTTTCGGGTCAATGCCCAGCCTTCCGTAGTCAAATGGCTTGTGCAGCTTCTTGAGCCACAAGGTCCCGTGAGCAGCGTCGTGCACGACCATCAGGTCCCACTCGGGCGGCACACCCGCGGCCGCCAGGCTTGCCACCTTGGCAACGTCCGTATTCATGGTTCCCGAGGGATTGAATTGCAACCTGATATTAAGACCGTATCTTTTGTTTAACGCTTCACGCAGCTTCTGAGCGCCCTCAGGAGTCAGAGTGGACGGGGCGTAGAAATCGAATGTCCCTTCTTTCCTGGCGGCAGCCACCAGTTCGTCGATGGGCGCCGCAGGTGCATGGGAAGCCCATCCCGCCAGCACGAACTGCAAACCTAGTGGTTGTTGACCTTTACCGGAAATCGGTTTTGCAGTATCGTGTAGGACCTTCCATGTTTGCTGCCAAAGCTTCAGCCGACAACTATACTGTCCGCGGCTATTGCGCGCTTTGTACGGCGCACTGCGCCACGATTGCGACAGTCGAAAACGGAAGGGTGGCAAGGCTCGATCCCGACCCCGACCATCCGAACGGCGGGGTGATCTGCATCAAGGGAAAGGCGGCCCCGGAGCTTCTCTACCATCCAGATCGGCTCAACTATCCCCTCAAGCGTACGGCTCCCAAGGGCGATTCCGACCCGAAATGGGTAAGGATCTCTTGGGATGAAGCCCTTGATGCCATCACAAAAAAGCTGCTCGAACTCAGAGAGCGCCACGGCGCGCGCGCCGTGGCCCTTGCTAAAGGCACACGCAGCGGCACGTCCGTCGACGATGCCGAGCGCTGGCTCGGCCGCTTTCTCAATTGCTTCGGCAGCCCCAACTGGGTCTCCACCACGCATGTTTGCAACTGGCACAAAGACACAGGCTTCAGCTACACCTTCGGCACCAACATCCCCACGCCCGATCTAAAAAATAGCAAGACCTTTCTCCTCTGGGGCCACAATCCAAGCTCGACCTCGCTGATCCTGGCCCACGACATCGTGGCCGCCCGCGCACGGGGCATGAAGATCGTCGCGGTCGACCCGCGTAAGATTGGGATTGCCAGCCAGGCCGACGTAGCGTTGCAGGTCCGACCCGGCACGGACGGAGCACTGGCCCTGGCGTTGATTCACTGCCTGATCGATGAGACGTGGTACGACGCGGACTTTGTGCGCCAGTGGACCAACGGGCCGTTCCTGCTCCGGCGTGATACGGGAAGGGCGCTCACCGAGGCTGACCTCGTCGAGAGCGGGAGCTCGGATCGCTACGTGGTCTGGGATGAGCTTACGGATGCCCCCGTGATCTACGACCCTGCCGCGAGCACCTTGGAGAGAGACGATGTACGGCCCGCACTCTTCGGCGCGAAAGCGCTGCCGGGCAAAAACGGCAACGAGATTTTGTGCGCGCCCGCCTTTGAGTTTCTCGCGGAGCTCTCCTCCCGCTATGCCCCGGAGCGTTCCCAGGAGATCACCTGGGTCGCGGCGGAGAAAGTTTGGAAGGCAGCTCACCTTCTTGCCCACAACCGGCCCGTGAGCCTCTATATGTGGAACGGGATCGGGCAACACACCAACGCAACGCAGGCCAACCGGGCAATCGCCACCCTCTATGCCCTGCTCGGCGATATCGATCGGCCCGGTGGAAATGTGGTCTTTCCCAAGGCGCCGCTGAACGATGTCAGCGGCAAGGAATTTTTGCCTGAAGAAGCCGCCATGCAGCGGATCGGCAGGGAGCGGAAGCCGATCGGCCCGCCGGCCAAACCGGGCAACTGCGCCGCTTACGACATCTTCACGGCGATTCTCGATGGCAGGCCGTATCCGGTCAAAGCGCTGCTCAACTTCGGCTCCAATACGGTCATGTCCACGGGAGATTCCCGGCGGGCACGGGAGGCATTCTGCGCTCTGGAGTTTGCAGTGGCCGCTGATCTCTTCATGACGCCGACTGCCGAGCTATGCGATTACGTGCTACCGGCGACGAGCTTCCTGGAGATGTCCAACGTCACTTCCGGGTTCGATCATCGGCCGGAGGGCAAACTGCATCTTCAGTACCGCTCCACTGTGGTGCCGCCGGCGGCGGAGCGGCGCTCCGACACCTGGATCATCTTTGAATTAGCCAAACGCCTCGGCTTTGGCGATCGCTTCTGGCACGGTGACATCGAGGCCGCGCACGAGTACGAGCTTGCGCCGAGCGGAATCACGCTGGAGAAGCTGAAAGCCTCGCCCGGCGGGATAACTGTGCCCGGAAAGCACCGCTACCAGAAGCATGCTCAAAAGACCGACGGGGGCGTGCCCCGGGGTTTTGCCACCCCCTCCCGAAAAGTCGAGATCTATTCGCACACGTTTGCCGCCCACGGCTACCCGCCGCTTCCTGAATTTATCGAGCCGGCGGTCAGTCCGGTGAGCCAGCCCGATCTCGCAAAGGATTATCCGCTGGTTCTGACCAACGCGAAGTTCACAACCTTTGTTCACAGCCAGCAAAGGGCGCTCCCCACGTTACGCAAGGCATCGCCGGATCCATCGGCCGACATCCATCCCGAGACCGCCAAACGTTACGGCATTAAGAACAAAGAGTGGATCATGGTCGAGACGCCGCGCGGTGCGATAAAAGTCAGGGCCCGGGTGACGGAAAGGATTTTACCCGGCGTGGTTTGCTGCCAGCACGGGTGGTGGCAGGAATGTAAGGACCTCGAGCTTCCCGGCTACAACCCGTTTGCCGACGGTGGCGCCAACCCGAGCGTCCTGATCGGCTCGGAACTCTCCGACCCCATAAGCGGCTCCCTTCCCCACCGCTCCTACCTCTGCCGCGTAAGGCCAGCATTATCCAGCTAGCCCCGCTTATTCAAAGTTCTCTCTAACGGGAGGACAAAGTAGTAGCGAGGAGGGAAGCGAGACCGAACGCCGCAGACGTGTTTGCGTGCGACCGAGGGGGAGCGCGAGCGAGGCTGCGGACGTCCGATCACAAACGGCACGACTCATGGCACAAACCTATCGGCCGCAGCCGAGAGCGCGCTTCCCGAGGGAGCTTTGTCCATCGGCTGCGGCCGGAGGGCTCGTTTCCCGAAGAGCCTGCCGTCGAGGTCATTACGCTGAAGAAAGCGGGCTAGCGGGGCGTGCGGACCTCGATCTCCAATCCGTTCGGGTCGCGTAAGAAAATCGTCGTCAGACGGCCCGCTGCGTCGCGGTTCTCGCGCACGATCGTCGCGCCGTTCGCCTTTAAGTCCGTAGCGGCCCGCTCGATATCATCGGCGACAAAGCCATAGTGATGGACGCCCGTTTGGTCCGGCGATTCCATCAGTTGAATAGCAGGCACACCGTCAATCTTGACGAAGCAGAAGGCGTAGCCTGCGGACCCCTTTCGGATCTCCGTCGGGGTTCCGCCAAAGAGCTTCTCGTAAAACCCGATTGTCGATTTGAGATCCTTGCAGCGTATGGCTACATGTTCCAACCGATAAGCCATGGTCGTCCTCCTCTCCAGAACGCTTTTATCCCGCGATAATTACACTCTTCAATAACACCGTTACACACCTCACCGCCAGCCCGGTCAGCTTTTTTCCTCGCCGTGGCGGCCGGTGTCGTAAGAGCCTACCCACTTGAAGGAAGCGAGCCAGACACATACATCCGAAAGCACAAGGCCCAGGGAAGCAAGACCGAAAGAGATGAGGTAGCTGCCGCTTAGATCATAAAAAGCGCCGCCCAAATAGGAGCCGAGAGCACCCCCGACCCCGACGCTGATCGCGTAGTAGCCGTAGATCGCGCCGAAGGCCTTGCCGGAGAAGATATCCGCCGTAATCGCGGAGAAGATGACCGCCCGAGAGCCGAAGCCCAGCCCGAAAAAGATGACGTAGATATAAAGGAGCCAGGGCTGGGAAGGATTCGTGACGGCCATCAGGGCACCCAGGCCGACGAGCGTTGTGAGAATATTAGCCGAGTAGGCGGCTTGCTTAGAGAAGCGATCGGCGATAATGCCGAAGACAAACCGCCCGCCCGTGCTCGTCATTCCCATCAGCCCGAAAACGGTTGCGGCAAAAAGCCGGCTAAAGCCGACATCCACCACGTGAGCCACCTGGTGCGTCACGATAACCGTCGTGCCTCCGGCAGCGAAGATCCGCGCGATAAAAAGAAACCAAAACTGTAGGCTCCTGAGAGCCATCCTTGCGGTCCACTGGCTTTTCGCTCCCTCCCGCTGTGCGGGCCTCCCCCGATGAGGCCCGCGCTGGTAAAAGCTCGCCGTCAAGGGTAGCAGCGCAAAGAAAACGACGAGGGCGAGAATGCGGAAGGCGCCCGCCCAACCCCAGTTCGAGATCAGCCACTGGCTCAGTGGAGCCAAGAGCATGATGCCGAAGCCGGCCCCGGCAAAGACAGCGCCGAGCGCCGAAGCGCGCTTGGAGGTAAACCATTCCGAGACCAGGACCACATGGGGAACCATGCCCGTGAAGCTCAAACCCACAGCGGAAATCAGCCCAAAGAAGACGTAAAACTGCCAGAGGCTTCGGATCTGGCTGCTGAGCAAAAGTCCCAACCCCAGAAGCACACAGCCGGCCGCCACAACTCTGCGCGGGCCATAACGGTCAAGCAGGTGGCCGATGATGGGCGAGAGAATTGCGTCCACGACGAGATTTACGGAGAAAACTCCCGCCGTCGCCCCGCGGCTCCAGTCGAACCGCTCCAGCAGCGCAACGTAAAAGACACCGAAGGAGGAATGGATGCCGCGCGCAAAACCGAAGGTCAACGACGCCAAACCCGCGATGATCCAGGAGCTGGAAAGCAAGCGCATAGCGAGCGATAAAATTTAAAAACCCGGCTCCGCTAAGGGTAAAGTCCGCGCCAGTGCATCGCACTGGCGACTCTGCGGATGCCGATCATGAGCGCCGCGAGTCGCATATCGGTCTTCTCCTTTTGGCTCAGGTCGAGAACCTCGTGGAACGCCTTTGTCAGTATCCGCTTGAGCCCCCGAATGACCTCCGTCTCAGACCAAAAGAGATTTTGCAGATCTTGCACCCATTCAAAATAGGAGACGATGACACCCCCGGCATTGGCAAGAATATCCGGGATCACAAAGACTTGTTTCTGCCTGAGGATCTCGTCTGCTTCCAAGGTGGTGGGTCCATTGGCCCCCTCTGCCAGGATCCGGCACTTTAATCTCCCCGCGTTCTCTCCTGTGATCTGCATCCCCAAGGCCGCAGGTACGAGAATATCGCAGGGCAATTCCAGCAGCTCCGCATTGCTGATCGGCTCTCCGTAGGGACAGCCCGCCAGTTCAGGATTTTGGCTCACGTACTGGAGAAGCCCGTCTACCGGGAGCCCTTTCGGGTCATAGAAACCGCCCGTGCGGTCGGACACCCCGATAATCTTGATGCCCAGTTTGGCCAGCTCCACCGCCGAGACCGATCCGACATTCCCGAAACCCTGGACCGTCGCCGTGCACCGGGAAAGATCCAGCTTAAGATGCTCAGCAGCTTCGGCAACCAAATAGACAACCCCTCGACCTGTCGCCTCCCTCCTTCCCACCGTACCACCCATCTCCACCGGCTTTCCCGTCACGACGCCCGGCACCACATGTCCTCGATGCTGGCTGTAAGTATCCAATATCCAGACCATCACTTGCTCGTTGGTGCCCATGTCCGGCGCGGGCACGTCCACCTCAGGCCCGATGATATTGCGAATCTCCGCCGTGTAGCGGCGTGTCATAGCTTGAAGCTCCTGGCGAGAGAGACGGGTGGGATCACAGGCGACCCCGCCCTTGGCTCCACCAAACGGAAGCCCCGCCAGCGAGCACTTCCAAGTCATCCACATCGCCAGGGCCGAGACCTCACCGAGGTTCACGTCCGGATGGTAGCGAATGCCCCCTTTGAACGGTCCCAAGATATCGTTGTGCTGGACCCGGTAACCGGTAAAGACATGCACGGTTCCGTCGTCCAATCGCGTCGGCACGCTTACGATGTAGGCACGGTCCGGTTTTCGGAGCCGAGCAATGACGTCCCGATCGAGGTCCAACCTCTTAGCGGCAATCTCGAACTGCCTCACGGCCATCGTATAGGCCGGACTGTCCGACTCTAAGCTCGCCATAGCCTGTGTGCCGCCCCTTTCCTGTACCTTTCCCCGTCAACTCTGTTATGATCGCTGCAAATTTACCACAAATAGGCACGCTGAGGTACAAAGATGGAATCTAGAATCGTTTCCATGCATGCAGCCTATAAAAGCGGGGATGAGATTGTCGATGGATTCCTGGCGCGTCCCCTGACCCCAAAGCCCACTGCGGCGCTCGTTTTGCTGCACGGCTACCGGGGTCTTAATGACGCTCACAGAGCGATTAGCCGAAGATTTGCCAAAGCGGGCTTTGTGTGTCTGGCGCCCGATCTTTTCGATGGAAAGGTCGCCAGCGACCCCGCGCTCTGCGCTTACCTCAAGACCTCTCTCGACATCGACCGGGCCTGTGAAAAGATCATCGATAGCGTCGCCTACCTCCGCTCCCTTCCCTTCGTCGGGCCCAAAAAAATCGCTCTATCCGGCTTCTGCATGGGAGGCGGCTTGGCGCTCTTCGGATTGGCCCGCTCACGGAAGTTTGCCGCGGGCGTAATCTTCTATCAAAGCTTGTTTCCCGATCCGGCAGAGCTAAAAGGGATTAGAGTGCCTCTCCAATGCCATTACGGCACCCACGATCCCAACACGACCCAGGCGGAGATCGATTCGTTCCGCGCGGGGCTCACCCAATATGGAAAGAAGTTCGAGATTCACATGTACGATGGGGCCGGACACGCCTTTCTCAACAACCCGGCGTCGAAAGACGAGGCCAACCGCAACGCGGCCGAGCAGTCTTTTCTTAAGGCCTGCAAATGGCTACGAAAGGCTCTTGTCTGACCCCGGTCAATCTCCCGCTGGATGTTCGGCCCGCCACGAGCGCAGGTACCGCGCCACCTCATCCAGCGGCAGGACGTCGGCGTATTTTTGATTCATATCGAAAAGATTGATCGCATGGCATGCCTCATGGCGGTCGAAGACGCACTCCTCCACCACGATCATCCGGAAGCGATACGTGCAGCCATCGACCACGCTCGCCCTGACGCAGCCGCTCGTGCTCTCACCGCAGGTGATGACGGTATCGATGCCGAACTGATTCAGGTGGCCTACCAAAGGGGTGCCCCAGAAGGCGCTCGGCGACAACTTACGCAGGACAGCCTCCCCGGGAAGCGGGGCCACCTCGTCGATGATGTCGAATTTGCGCCGGCGCCGCTCTCGAGCTTCGGGCGTCAACTGGCTCGGGTCCCCATCGCGCCGAAACGACCATTCATCGACTCCGGCCCCGGCTAGACCGGAGATGTGGATGACAGGGATGCGGACTTCCCGAGCCGTGCGGAGAAGGGTCTGGATGTGCGGGATCGCATTCCAGGCCGCCAAGCCACAACTCCCCGGCCATGTCTTTATGGCCTCCAAAACCGGCTCCGGCTTGTCGCCGAAGACCCACCGGTAGAGGTCGATCAGGAGCAAGGCCGGTTTTTTTCCGAAGCCAATCGGCTTTGGCGGCTTCATGGCCACATGGGCCTTGTCCTGCTCGGTCAGAAAACGCTCCCACACTCGCTCAGCCATGGTAAACCTCCTTTGCGGGAATTGAGACCTGACAAATCCTTCCCGCTGCTACTTCTTCGCACTCATGATCGCGAAATCTATCACCCCGTTCTTTCCGGCGTCAAGGACGAGGCGGCTGTGGGCGAAGTTGGAGGTAAAAGAGGTTGGTTGCTGACCGGGCTCTCAAAACAGCCCGAACTGATTGGAAGGGCGCCGAAAGTGCTCAGTGGAAAGGTGAGGCCTTCTCTCCGTGATTCCCGCCTTCTTGCACGAGAGGCGGAAAAGCTCCGCCATCTGCTCGGCAAAGATCCCCTCGCCCGTCATCCGCGTGTGAAAATTAGGATCGTTGAGCCGCCCGCCCCGGATCGCGCGAATGCGGTTTAGAATCTTGTCTTTTTTCTCCGGATAATATCTGTGGAGCCAATTTTCGAACAGCTCCTTTACGGCAAAGGGCAGGCGCAGAGGAGTGTAGCCCCCGAAGCTCGCCCCGGCGCGGGCTGCGGCCGCGACAATCGCCGGCGCCTCGGAATCGGTCAGGGCCGGAATCATCGGCGCAAGCAGGAACCCAACAGAAACATCGGCTTTAGCGAGCGCTTCGATGGCGGCAAGGCGGCGGGCCGGCCTGGAGGCGCGCGGCTCCATCGATGCTGAAAGCTCGGCGTCCAGGGTAGTGAGCGAGATGAGCACCGCGGCGCACCGGTAGCGGGCCGCCTCGGAGAGGAGATCGATGTCGCGGGTGACCAGGAAGTTTTTGGTCACGATCACGACCGGATTCAGAAAATCCCGCAAGACCTCCAAGCAGCGGCGCGTCAACTCGAGTTTCTTCTCCACCGGCTGATAGCAGTCGGTAACCCCGCTCATCGCGAGCACTTTCGGCTCCCATTTGGGGTCGGACAGCTCCCGGCGCAAAAGCTCCGGCGCCTTGTACTTGACCATGATCTTTGTCTCGAAATCGAGCCCGGCCGAAAATCCCAGATATTCATGCGTGGGACGGGCGTAGCAATTATGGCTAATAACCCCGTTGGCGATAAAATCGCCTGTTCCAGTCGTTATGTCGAAAAGCGTCCGTCGACCGCTCAGAGGTTCGACAGACACAACCCCCAGCGAAGCGCTGTGTTTCAAGGCCTGGCCCTGGATATTGCGCTTTCGCGCGATAGCGGGAGCGGCCGTGTGGAGAAACCGCACGCTCTCTCGCAGGCCGCCACAAAGCCTAATGACATGGACCGGCTGGCGAGAACCGGAGCGTCTCTCTGACGCGGCGTTGAAACCAAAGTGCCGGAGAGAGCGTTTGATCTGCTCGATTATGGTTCCGTCGGTGTTCGAGATCCGGAGAATTCCCCCGCTGTAGGAACCTTCCGCATCGAAGATCCCAGCTAGGAAGCCCTTACGCCAATCAATGGAAGATTCGTGCGGCCATGATGTAAGCTTCTCTATGCGCTCCACAGAACTCTTCGCATGCGTCCGGATAGCATTCAAAGCCTTTCTCCCGTTTACCGTCTGTTGGAACAGAAAAGGTAGGGTTTCCACCCCGAAACTCGATAAATAACTCTGAGCACGATCGAGTGCTTCCTGATCTGCCATGGCAAGCCGAAACTGGTACTGGTTTCCGTGCTTGCGTCCCTTACGTTGGTACTCGTAGAAAGCGAGATGGCCATCTCCTCGTATAACCCCGCTGAGATATCCGCGGCGATAATCTGCATTTTCTGCAGGTAGGGCTACGAACGCTCCAGTACCCATTAATTTATTGTTCGTCGTCAAATGAGGTCGCCGCCAGCTGCCCTGTTCGGTGCCCGTCACAAATTTCCAGCCACGCTCAGTAAGGAAGCGGTGATCGCCGCTTGTGATAAGCTGCGTTCCGTCTTGAAGGGTGATGCGATATGCCGGTTTGTCCACCTCCCAGTGAGCAAGCACCCGAGTCCTCATGTAGGATCGGTACCAGCCCTGACGGACGGTTCCAATGATCTCATCGCCGAGCCGGACGGCTTCAAGGAGCTTCGTCGTCCCATCAGCCATAAGGATCGGCGTCTCGCCCGCTAGGCAATAAACGCACCCATGCTCGCAGCCGCGATAGGGATTGATGCTGGCATCGAAGCCGACATCGGGGCTCTCGTTGGAGGCGATGACGGTTCTCGATGAGTCGGGCAAAAACTGTGTGGCCGGGGTGGAGACCTCATCGGCGTCAACCGGCTCGGGAACTCGCTCGATCCGCTCGAAGCGGTTGCGCGGATTCGTGGCCGAGCCGCGACCACGCATCGGGGGCAGGTCCGGCATCGCGGAATCCTAGGCCGCCGCGGGTGGGGTTCCTTCCCCGCCGGCGCTCGGCGTTGTGGCCTTTGCCGCGCCGGCCGCATGGGCGAGCTTGCGCGTCACCCGCTTGAGCTTCTTCATCTTGTCTCGCAGGCGATCGAGCTGCGCGCGATCGCGCGATGAGGAAAGGATCTCGGCTTTCTTTTTCTGCAGCGCCCGGATCTCCTGCTTGACCGAGCTGATCGTGGCCACATCCTTTGCCACGGCCTCATAGGCAATGCCCTTGGCCTTGGCAATGGCCTCGATAAGTTCCTCCTTTTTCATTCCGATCACACCCGTAAGATCAGTGGCTTCTTTAGCCAGATCCCTGAGTTTGGGAAGCGGCAACTTGCGCAGTTCCTTTATGTCCATAACCCCTTCTCCTTTTGACAAGCTTCGCCTATTGGTATCATACTCTCCTGGGAAGAAAAATGGCTCGTCTCGCGGCCAAAAAGACTCAAGCGCCACCCCTCAAAGGTCGCGTCCGAAAGATTATAGAGAAACTCGAGCGGGTTCATCCGGACGCCAAACTCGATCTGAATTTTACCACACCGTTGGAGCTTCTGGTCGCTCTTATCCTCGCCGCTCAGGCCCGAGATGATCTCGTGAACCAGATCACGCCTGCGCTTTTCGTTAAGTACCGCACTGCCGAAGACTACGCCGCCGCGCCGCTGGAGCAACTCGAGAAAGATGTCCGCAGGATCAACTTCTATCGCAACAAGAGCCGGCTGATCAAAAACTGCTGCCAGGAACTCGTGCGGAGTTTCCACGGCGAGGTGCCGAGCAAGTTGGAGGAGCTTTTAACCCTTCCCGGCGTGGGAAGAAAAACAGGCAACATTGTCCTTGGCAACGCCTTCGGCCGGCAGGCGATCGGCGTCGACACTCACGTCATGCGCCTGTCGCAGCGACTGGGATTTACCCGCAATACCAACCCGGACAAGATCGAGTTTGATTTGATAGCAATCGTGCCTGAGAAGCAGAGGGTGCGCTTCTGCCATCTGCTCCAGTATCACGGGCGGCGCGTCTGCTTCGCGAAGAAACCCCGGTGCCCCGAGTGCACGATCCGTAACCTTTGCCCGTATCCAGATAAGACGAAGTAGTTTTGAATTTTGAATTTTGAGCCATGAACTTAAAACTGAAAACTCATAACTCAAAACTTTATAACACTGCTTTCGCAAACGCCTTTAACGTGCCCTCTCTGCCGGTGTCCCCCACCGCGTACGGAATGATCGCGATCTGGTTGATGCCGGTCTTTTTGAGCCGCTTGACCTGCGCGCGGCATTCGGCGACGGTCCCGGCGATGGCGAATTTGTCCACCAGCCAGTCGGGGATCACCTCGGCGTGGTTCGCCTCCTGATCCATGTGATGGTAGTAGTCGTAGGTCCTGCGAATTTCAGCCAAAACCTGTTGCTCTTTCTCGTCGAGCACATAAGGCTGCGGGTGGGCGACGACACGCGCCACGTGGGCTTTCACGGCATCCTTGGCTGGATGCTTGTCCGAGACAGCGCAGGGAACCCACAGAACGAGGTCAATGTCTCTTAAGCTTCGGCCTGCGGCCCGCGCGCCCGCCTCGATCCTCTCCTTGGCCTGCCTGAGATATTCATCCGCCACGCCGACGAGCACGATGATGCCATCGGCGATCCTGCCGGAAAGCTCCAGCATCTTGGGACCGCTCGCGGCGATATAGATCGGGATCTTCTTTTTGCAAGGATGCTTGAGGTGAATCTTGCCGGTTTCAAGCTCGACCTCTTCGCCAGCGAGCAGCGAGCGCATCTGCTGGATCGTCTTCTCGAAATAGTCCAGGCGTGCCGGCTTCATCCCCATGGTCTCCACCGAGCTGTCCCCCAGGCCGATCCCGACGATGAAGCGGCGTGGGGAAAGCTCTTCCAGCGTCGCATAGGCGCTTGCGACAACCGACGGATGGCGCGTCAAGGGATTAGTCACGCCCGTGCCGATCTTGACCTTCGAAGTGCTCAAGGCCGTCGCCGCCATATTCACATACGCCTCACGCCAGATCAGGTGGGAATCGCCGATCCAGATATGGCTGAAGCCGAGCCTCTCGGAAAGCTTTGCAAGATGAATCATCTTGGGAAGCGGCTCCGTGGGAAAAAGTCCGACACCAAATTTCATTGCTTTCACCTTTCCCTCACCCTCACCCTCTCCCTGAGGGAGAGGGACGGGGTGAGGGTTAGCTATTTCTCAATCACTGCGGTTCGCTCCGGCGGCGGGGTTTGCTGGCTTCGACCCCCAACGCGGATCTCGCCATCGATCATGACCACGGAGATCCCGGGAAGGTCGCCCTTGGCGAAAGAATCCAAAGCATCTTTGGCCACCGATCCCTGGATCTTGTCCAAGAGCACGAGGTCCGCAGCCCTGCCTTCCTCCAAGATACCGATGCCGAGACCATGGGCGCGACCGACGTTGCCGGTCGCCATGCAGATCGCCGTCTCTGGCGGCACCTCGGCGACAGAGGACAAAAAGCAGATCTCGCGCAGCATCCCCCGTGGAATCACTCCCGTGCCGCCGGGCGTATCGGTGCCGATGAGGACACGGTGGAATGCGCCTTGAATTTTGACCGCGCACATCAGACTAAGAACCATGCGTGGATTCCCAGAGCTACAGATTTCCACATAATAGTCCGTCTCCCCGACGATCCGCTCCAGATCCTTCTCGGGCATGGGAATGGGACCCCCGGTGATGTGACCAACTACATCAGGCTGAATCTTTTTCACGATTTCGAATCCTGCCACCTGGCTCACCCCTGAGCGCGACACCCCGCCGGAATGAATTTTGACTTTTATCCCGCGCGCTCGGGCCCAGTTCACATAGCGCTCGGCCTCGCCGTTGGGGAGCAGGCTGTAATCGTAAAAGATGAATTTGACCAGGCGAATACCGGCCGCGGCAATCGCGTCGAAATCGGCCTCTTTTAGCCCTGGGACGAGAAGAAGCGTGCCGGCGTGGACTTTGACCCCCCCGGGACGCAGGTTGTCGTAGCAGCGCTTCGCCACCAGGGCAAGAGAGACTGCGGTCTGGGGATCGGGCGGGAGCGGAAGGCCGGGAAGATGGAGCTCCCCCGCAGAGACCAGAGCGGTGACGCCGCCGTGCATATAATGCGTGATCCAGGAAAGCGAATTTTGCGCCGGCGTGAAATCGCCGAAGGTCGG
>JACPAM010000277.1 GCA_016180805.1 Deltaproteobacteria bacterium
GGAAGTCTCTGCGAAGCCGAGGATAAGCAGCATCGATGTCTGAGCCCGCTTCTTCTGTCTTCAGCGGGCGAGTTTCGATGCTGCCCGAGGCAAGCAGCTAAGACTTCCCGCCGACGAGACCCTGGAGCGAAGGGATTGGGAGTCCCGGCACGCTTTTTGAAGCAGAATCGCTGCTTGTTAATTTGACACCCTCGTCTGCCCGCTGTAAAGTCCGGCGTTAAGAGTTGGGAGGCCTGCTTGTTTATGAGTGAAAAACCGATACAGGAAATGGGACTGCGGGAGATCCGTGAGCTTGCGCGGGCGAGAATGCCGCATGAGGCGTGGAAGCACTTCATGGGCGCGGCGGAGAGCCGCGCGACGTTCAGACGCAATCAGCGGGCCCTACAGCGGTTTCTTTTTCGCCAGCGGATCTTTCACGACATCACCGACCCCGATGCCGCGGTCGAGCTGTTCGGCTACCGGCTTTCAACGCCCGCTTTCGTAGCCCCCGTCGGAAGCTTCAGCCTGATCGGCGAAACCGCCGAGCGTGATGTCGCCCACGGCGCGGGCCGGGCCGGAACCATGCTCTTCGTGAGCCATGCCGCCGTCTCGAGCATGCGTGACTGGAAGCAGGCAACCAGCGCCCCCATCGTCTTCATGGGCTATCTCACCCGGGGTCGGGAGGATGTTTTGCGCTGCGCCAAGCTCGCTGAGGAAGTCGGTTTTGCGGCGGTTGGCTTGACCATGGATACGATCCAGCCGGTAAAGATCGGCGACCGGATCCCGCTTTCCAGAGTCGACGGCAAGCCGCGTATAGGGCATCCGGCCTCGCCGAAGGATATCGAGTGGCTCAAGCGGGAAGTTGCGCTTCCGATGGTCGTCAAAGGGATCATGGGGGCGGAGGATGCTCGGGTCGCCGTGGAAGCGGGAGCGGATGCAGTGGTGGTATCCAACCACGGCGGCCGGATTTTAGATTATAATAGGGCGGCGGTGGAGGCGCTGCCGGAGGTGGTGGAGGTGGTGGGAGGGAAGGTCCCGGTATTGTTGGATAGTGGGGTACGCAATGGCGGAGACATCGTGAAGGCGTCGGCGCTGGGAGCGAAGGCGGTGTTGGTCGGGAGGCCGGTGGCATGGGGGGTGGCGGCGGCAGGGGTGGCGGGAGTGGAGCGCGTGATCCGGCTTTTTACGGATGAGCTAAAAAGAGTGATGATCATGACCGGCGTCGCGCGAATCGGGGACATCACAAGCGCCATCATCATGCGTGATGGGGAAGGAAGGGCGAAGCTATGAGATGGATCGTTCTGGGCATATTGGTGTTGGGGGTCGTTTGGGTGACCTGGACGTATAATCTTCTGGTGAGCCTTCGACACCAGATCCAAAACGCATGGAAGCAGATCGACGTGCAGCTCAAGCGCCGCCACGATCTGATTCCGAACCTGGTTGAAGCGGTCAAGGGATATATGAAGTACGAGCAGGACACCCTGGAGAAGGTCATGGAGGCGCGCGCCAAGGCCCTGAGGTCGAGCAGCATCAAGGAGAGCGCCGAGGCGGAGAATATTCTCACGCAGACTCTCGGCAGGATCTTCGCCCTGATGGAGAACTATCCGGACCTCAAGGCCAACGAGAATGTCTTGCGGCTGCAAGAAGAGCTGACGACGACGGAGAACCAGATCGCCTTTTCCCGCCAGTACTATAACGACCTCGTCATGCGCTTTAATATGCGACAGGAGGTCTTCCCCTCCAGCCTGATCGCCAGGTTCTTCAACTTCCAGCCGAGCGAGTTTTTCTCCGTGGTGGAGACCGAAAAAGCGACGCCGCGGGTGGACCTCACGCTGCGCGCCTAAGCAATGGCCGCGTGGCCAGATACGCGCGGGCCCGAAGACTTCCGGGACCGGCAATCCCGCAACCGCCGGCTCAGCGCATGGATCGTCCTTATCTTCCTGCTCTTTTTCCTGGCGGTCGGGCTTGCGGTCGATTACATCTACCTCGGCGCGTTCACGCCCGGGGGTCCAGAATTTCCGTGGATGACGGTATTCGCGCTTGCTGCGGCGACGGCGATCGCGATGACTTCATACTACCACGGGAGCCAGATGATCTTGCGCGCTTTGGGCGCCGAGCCCCTGGACATCCACATCCCGGAGCATCGGGAGCTCCACAACGTCGTGACCGAGATGGCGCTCGCTTCGGGCTGCCCCATGCCGAAGGTATTCGTCATCTTCGATCCCGCTCCGAACGCGCTGGCGACCGGACGAGATGAGGCGTCCGCCTCGGTTTGCGTGACCACCGGACTCTTGGCTCTGCTCAACCGGGAAGAGACCCAGGGAGTGATCGCCCACGAGGTTGCCCATATCCGCAATCAGGATATTCTTTTGATGACCCTGGTCAGCGTTCTTCTCGGCGGCGTGCTGCTGCTTTCGGACTGGGCGCAGCGCTCCCTTTCTCTGTCGCGCTCGCAGCGGCGGCCGATGGGACGGAACTCTGTTCTCGTGGTAGTCGGCCTTCTGCTGATCGTACTTTCCCCTGTCATCTCCCGACTTCTCGCCATGGCGGTTTCCCGGCAGCGGGAATATCTGGCGGACGCGACCGGCGTGGAGTATACGCGTAATCCGCTTGGTCTTGCCAAGGCTTTGGAGAAAATCCGTGATGCCGCAATGCCGTTTCACAAGGCGACCCGCGGGACGGCTCACCTTTTCTTCGTCAACCCTTTGCGGCGGCGCCTGGATGATCGCGAAGGGCACTTGGCTGATTTGCTGAGCACGCATCCGCCGATCGCGCGGCGCATTCTCCTGCTTTACCGGATGGGGGGTCGGGTGGGCGGCGGCTCCCGCGGCGCCCTGGAGTAACGGCTCATGGCGCGCTGCCCCGTTTGCGACGTCGAGATGAAGGAGGCTTCGGCTCAGGCCAACCCGGGAATGCTCATCGTGCTGGACCAGTGCGGCAGGTGCGGCGGGATCTGGTGCGATAAGTGGGAACTCTTTCCGATTCTTCCTGACGAAGCTGATCGGCTCGACCCACTCAACGAAGATCTGCTTCAGCAGCCGATTGGGCTGCCGAAGAAAATTCTCTATTGCCCCCGGTGCGGGGATCAACTCCAGGTGCTGCGCGATCCTTTCTTGCCGCCCGAGATTCAGCTTCAGCGCTGTCGCCAGTGCGAGGGGATCTGGCTCAATCGCGGGCAGTTCGGCCGCTACAAGCGCCTCCAGAAAAAAACCCGAGCGGAGAAGTTGCACACGGAGAAGAGCATCCAGAAAGTCGTCAAGATCGCCCCGGACCCAGCCGCTTGGGTGACCACGGGCACGCGCGGGATCTTCGCTTATCCGCACGCCGAGGAAGAGCCGGATCTCTCAGCCACAGCCACGCTGCGCGGCGCCTTCAGTCTGATCCTGCAAGCCCTGCTCCGGTTGGTATTGGGCTTTTAGCGCGCCCGGATTGCCTGCGCGAGTCTCCCGCAGACCAGATGCAGAGTCCTGCCTTGTAACGGCGAGAAGCCGCGATTTCGGGAGGTACGCTAGGAAGACAACCTTACCAGATCGAATTGTTGGAGAATTGTTGCTGCCTCTCCTACGGATGAGAGAATCCAGAGGAAATCTGCAAACACGATCAAACTGGCTATGACAGGCAGCGTTAACTTTTTCATAACTACTCTCCCTCTGAGGGACCGTTTCCTGTTCCCCTTGTTGGGACTCACGTCGCTAGGATATTGCCGCTAAGGTGAAGGGAGCTTTGACTTTTTTCTTGCGGTAGTACCGTAGTCCAGCCCTGACGGCATGTCAATATGCCAAACCAGGATCCTACAGGGGAGGTTTAGCTGGGCAATTGACGCGCCGATTCGAGCCGATAGGAATTCGAGAGGGCCTCTGTCGCGGTAGCGTGGTCCGTGGCCGATGATTAATTCACGTGACTCCAGCCGTGGTATATAGCCTTCGAGCACATGAAAGCCATGATATCTTGGCCTGACTGGCCTTCTCGTGTAGCTCTCAGAATCTCTTGTTTACCCCACCTTCGAAATCTTCCGCTTCGTGGCCTTAAGTTTTATCGCTACGATTTCCTCCCCCCTGGCCTTTAGCTTATTTAACGTCCTTCTATTCTCTTTCTCCAAGGATGGATCTCCTTCTGGAAGAATAACCAGCGAGGCATTGCGCGGTATCTGCTCAAGCACATTGGGCCGGTCAAAAGCATATTTCATAAACTCGTCTAAAAGATCCAAATTTTTCCTCACGGTGGTCTGTCTTTTCATTTTTCCATCTCCTTTTCGTATCCGTACCGATACCACTGCCACAGGCTCTTGAGGTCCTGAATCGCAAAAGTGAAGGCGAGACTCAGGCTGGGAAAATCAAGAGGCTGTTTGTCAGAGGAGCCGTCCGGGTGCAGCACATCTCTATGGGCGAACCGGTGCGCAGTGTCGTACCGCACGATTGGTCTCCATTGGCCCTGTATGAAAGCTTCATATTGAACCACAAAACTCACAATTCTACCTCTGATTTTGTTTGCCTTTACCCTCAAGCGGTCTTCCAGTTCGGAGGATAGAGGATAAACAAAATCAATTTCATTCACTCACTTCTCCTGGATTTTCAAATTTACTCGATTTTATTCCCAAATGAGATGATTTAAAAGAGCTTTTAAGTCTCTCCAGAGGAGAAAGGGTGGCTAAGTCCAGTATCTTGGCCACGATTTAACTAAGCGACCCGGCAGTTTGATTGTTCCTCGGCGGGGTTCTGAAACGCTCGCAATGGGCTGCTCGTCTAGCGAGGACTCGGGAGTGCAAGGATAAACTTGCGAGCGACTCTTCAACGAAAGTGGCGCCTGAATGCCCATCGGCGGCAGCGTTGCTTGAACTGCCCGTAATGATAGGGACCGAAAAAGTTCAAACAGAAGGCGTAAGACCTGCGTGGAGTAGCCAATCCTTTTCTTGAAATTCGGAAAAATTGAGCTGAAGTTTCTAAGTGCTGGGAGTAAATGGAGCAGGGAACGCCAGAGAAAGGCAAGGGCTCTTTCCCTCCAATGGATAGATAATAGATCGACCAAAGCCGAATTGCGGCATCCGCTAACGAGGCTATTTTAGGTGGTACAGAATTTGCGTGCCTCCCCGGTAAATCATTAATACAAGTCAACGGCTACAGACATTCCTGTTTCCCTCCACTAGCAGATACAAGGAGGAATGCCAGTTGGGTTTGTGCGGGCCTATTATCGAGGAGATCGTTTCCGGTTGTCGGTTGCCTCGATTAGGGAACGTGGCAGCAGCCCGGCAGATTGGCGCCCTCCAACCTAAGTTTAATTGGCCTAAAAAGGGGGCGCTCGGCGCCTCGGCAAAGGCACGGGCTTACATCATGCTCAAAAGCAGAGAGTCCGTTCGCGGGGCACGGAAAAACGATTCCGGAGGCTGAAATGGCGCAGAACCAAACGCAACTCGGCTTTGTCATTGACCTGAACAAGTGTATGGGTTGTCAGACCTGCACCGTGGCCTGCAAGCTCTTGTGGACCGACGCCAAAGGCATGGACCACATGTGGTGGATGAAAGTAAACACCATGCCTGGGCACGGATACCCCAAAGACTGGCAGAAAATGGGGGGAGGTTACGATGGTGCGGAAAAGCTCGTCCTGGGCAAAAAGCCTGCCATGGAGGATTACGGCGGGGTCATGGAGTTCAATTACGAGCAGGTCTTCTACGGGGGCAAGGGACCGGAGGTACACCTGGGGCCCAAACAGAAGCCTAACTGGGGCCCCAACTGGGACGAGGACATCGGGGCGGGGGAGTATCCCAACGGCTACTACTTCTACCTCCCCCGCTTCTGCAATCACTGCTGGAAACCAGCCTGCGCCGAGGCCTGCCCTTTCCAAGCCATCGAGAAACGGGCGGAAGACGGTGTGGTACTCGTTGACGAGACGAAGTGCGCCCGGTGCGGGGACCCCGTCTGCATGGCGGGTTGTCCCTACAAGGAGATCTTCTTTAACGACTTTGCCCATGCCGGCCAGAAATGCAATGGCTGTCTCCCCCGGATCGAGCAGGGGGTGGCGCCCGCCTGCGTGCGGCAGTGTCCGGGGCGATGTATCTGGGTGAACTTCCTGGACGACGAGGAGGGAACCGTCCACAAGTTGGTGAAGCAATGGAAGGTCGCGCTGCCGTTGCACCCGGAGTTCAACACCGGGCCCAACGTATACTATGTTCCCCCTTTGGCCCGGGTCCGGCTGGATGAGAACGGAGACGTTGACGAAAGCAAGCCCCATATCCCCATCGAGTATCTGAGGTCGCTGTTTGGGCCCGGTGTGGACGAGGCGCTGGAGATCATAAAGCAGGAAATGGCCAAGCGAAGAAAGGAGCCCAAGGAGCCTTCGGAGCTGTTGGACCTGTTGATCGCCCGGCACTGGAAGGAGCTTCTGGGGCCCTTCGCCAAGGACCCCGGCGAGGTCAAGATCAGTTCACAAGCGGCGAACGAATAGATGAAACGAGAGCGGTGATAGGGGGGACGGCATGGAGGTGGTTTTGGAAAGACAGGATGCAGTATCAACAGGCGCCCGAAGCAAGCTTTACGCTCTGCTGGCGCATGGTTTTCGCTATCCCACGGCCTCCCTCTTTGAGGCGGTCAGGGGTGGGCAGTTCCTTTCGGAGGTGAAAGCCGCCGCCTCCCAGCTACCTTACCCGTTTACCGTGGAGGGGACGTTGGGCTCGCGGCTTTCCTGGGATCGTCAGCAATTCGAAAACCAGTTCATTTGGCTGTTCGATGTAGGAGGGCCGAACCCCAACACAGGGGAGTGGGAAGTGCCCTGCTTCCTGTGCGAAGGGGAGTACGGCGGGGGAAGGCTGAAAGTGATGCAGGACGCCCTGCGCTTCTACCACCACTTCGGGCTGAGTCTTTCGCAGGAGAAGGGGGAACGGGACCGACCGGACCACCTTTCCGCGGAGTTGGAGTTCCTGCACGCGTTGACCTTCAAGGAGGCGGAGCTTTGGCAGCAGGGGAAAGGGGAGGAGGCATTACGTCCCTATCGGGGTGCGGAGCGGGACTTTCTGCTGTTCCATCTGGCGGACTTCCTGCCTCAGGTGGCCGCGAAGGTGGTACACCGAAACATTTCCTTTTACTCGGACCTTGCCCGCCTGGGGGAGCACTTCTGCCAGGCGGAGCTGGCTTACCTGCAGCGTGGGGCTTAAGCGACCGATTTGCCGTCGGGGAGGATCAAGAGGATCAAATGGTCGGTTTGAACTTGAAGTTGGTGGGCGTAGCGTTCAAGGGGTGACGCCAAACAAATACAGTTTTTCGTAACCGCGGGAGGTCTGACATGAAGCGATGGCAAGTTTTATTCTCAGTGGCAGGCACTGTGATGGCATTGATGTTGGTTGCCCGCAGCCTGACGCCAGCCGTGGTGGCCCCGAAGGGCCACTTACGCATGGCCCTTTCCTCTTTGGGCGCTGCCGAGAGGTTTCTTCCCTGGGCGGACCCTGGCTGCGAGCCTTTTATCTTGCAGCGGGTCGTCTACGATTTTCTGCTTTACTCGGACCTCGATACCGGGGAACTGCGACCAGGCCTGGCGGAGCGCTGGGTGGCTGAGGACGGGGCAAAGGCCTGGCGGTTTTACCTGCGTAAGGGGGTCCAGTTCCAGCAGGGCTACGGAGAGATGACGGCTGAGGATGTCAAGTTCACTTTTGAGCGCTTGATCTCCAAGGATTCGCTCGCGTCTTGGGGGAAACCGCTTGCCCGTGACCTGGACCGGATTGAAATAGTGAACCCTTACGAGATTGTTTTCCGTCTGAAGAAACCTGATGTAACCTTTCCTGCCAACACGGTGGAGGTGCGTTGCCAAGTAGTCATCGTGTCGAAAAAGTATGTGGAGTCTGTTGGCGAGGCTCAGGCGGCGGAAAAGCCCGTGGGCAGTGGGCCCTTCCGATTGGTGGAGCATCGTCGTCGAGTGACAGCCCGGTTTGAGGCCAGCGTCCCCCATTGGAGAAAGAGCCCTGGCTTTGCCAGTATGACCCTTTATCGGGTTGAGGAGCCAGCAGCGCGGCTCGCGATGTTGAGAGCCGGCGAGGTGGACGTAGCCGAGATCCCGTACAAGTTGCTGAAAGAGGCCGAGGTGGCTGGATTCGCCTTCGCCCGCAGCAAAGCAGCCAGCGTCTATCATATACATCTCGGGGGCATGATTAACCCCAAGAACAAGCACTTCAACCCCAATATCCCCTGGGTGGTCAACGCGGCGGATCCGAGCAGTGCGAAGAGGGCTCTCACGGTGCGTAAAGCCCTCAACCTGGCGGTAAACAAACAGGAGATCGTTGACTCCATCTTCTCGGGGAAGGGCGAGCCGTCGATCTTCGCCTTTCTGCCTCCGGGCTCGGTGTTTGCTCCTGCCGGTCTTAAGCCCTATCCCTATGACCCGGAACAGGCCCGCAAACTGCTGGCAGAAGCTGGCTATCCGGGCGGACGGGGCTTTCCTACTGTAACCGCGCGGCTGGTACCCTTCCCTGGCCGGGCCGAGCAGGTGGATGTGGCTGAGGCTGTAGCGGGCTACTGGGAGAAAAACCTGGGTCTCAAGGTAAAACGAGAGGTAATGGATTGGCCAGCCCTGGCGGCAAAACTGAAGGTCCGGGATGAGGCGGGGATCATCTGGGCGTATGGCACTATTCCTCGCCCGCTTGGCGAGCCCTTGGTGACTATGATGTCCTGGGTCCACAGTGGGGCCATGTATAGCGCCATTGGGGAGATTCCGGAGGTGGATCGGCTCTATGAGGCGGTCATGAAAGAGGTCGATCCTGAGAAGCGGAAACTGCGGTACCGTGATCTGGCGCGCTATATCTATGATAATTACCTCGTGGTGCCCATCGGTTCTGTCGATGCGCAGTATGCGGTGAACCCCAAGGTGGTGGATGTAAAAAAGTGGCGCTTAGTGCCAGGCGAAACTTACATTCACAACTACGAATTTATCGAACCAGTCAGGTAGCCCTATCGGACATGGTTCACCTTATCGAGCGGCCTGAAAGGTAGTTATCTCGGACATGGGTCGGTATATCCTGGGTCACATAGTCCAAGCGGTGTTCACTATGTGGATAGTGGTCACCCTTGTTTTTGGACTCGTAAGGTTGGCAGGAAGCCCGGTTGACATCCTGGCGGGGGAGTTAGCTTCCCGTGAGCAGGTAGAAGCCCTGAAGCAACGTTTTGGCCTCGATAAACCCCTGCACGTCCAATACGGAATGTATCTGTGGGGCATCCTGCGCGGGGACTTCGGGGAATCTGTTATTACCCGTGAGCCAGCCATGGCCGAGGTTCTCCAACGGTCTTGGGCGTCTGTGCAGCTGGGTGCTGTTGCCATGGTGTTTACACTGGCTATGGCTTTACCCATTGGAGTATATGCTGCTGTATACAGGGGACGCCGTCTGGACAGGCTCGCTAGCGCCTTTGGCATTCTCGGCCAGGCTGTCCCTCCCTTCTGGTTAGGCATCCTGCTCATCTGGCTCTTTGCCGGGCAACTACGCTGGTTGCCGGCGGCAGGTAAGAGTGGACCAGCATCCTTCGTTATGCCGGTAATAGTAATAAGCTGGTATGCAGTAGCGGGTATTATGCGCTTGACTCGATCTACGATGCTCGATGTGCTGGATAGCGAGTATATCAAACTCGCCAGAATCAAGGGGCTCCCGGAACACTCGGTCATCTGGAAACACGGCTTAAAAAATGCCGCTATACCGGTCATCACCTACGGGGCGCTTATCTTTGTGGGCCTCTTCCTGGTGGGTTCTGTGGTGGCGGAAACGATATTTACCTGGCCAGGGGTAGGCCGTCTTATCATTCTCCAGTCAGTGCGCTTCCGTGACTTCCCCGTGGTACAGGCTGCCGTTATCTTTATCTGCTTCCTGTACGTGACGGTTAACCTATTCGTAGACATCCTCTATAGCTACCTCGATCCCAGAATCAGGCGAGCCTAGATGCAAATAGCGATCAGAGTTCCGGCAGCGCGAGTCAAGAGACTGGTGGTCCCATTAAGGCAAGTGCCAGTCCTTCCACTGGCTATCCTGTTGCTGTTGGTCCTTACTGCCCTCCTGGCTCCCGTCCTCGCTCCCGGGTCCCCTACAGAGCAGAATCTAGGCAAACGGCTTCTACCCCCTGCCTGGGTCGGAGGTGGATCCTGGGACTACCCTCTGGGAACCGACCTATTCGGCCGAGATATTCTGAGCCGAGTGATCTACGGCGCTCGCATCTCGCTCATGATCTCTATGACGGCCATAGGAGTCGGGGGGTTATTTGGGATCCTCGTAGCCCTGCCGGCTGGCTACTTAGGAGGCAGGGTGGATATGTTGTTAATGAGGGCTGTAGACGTGGCTCTGTCTATCCCCACCATTTTGATCGGGATTGTTCTGGCAGTGACTCTGGGGCCCAGCTATGAAGCCGTTATCTCTGTTATCGTCCTCTTTGTCTGGCCGAGATATGCTCGACAGGTCAGGGGCGAAACGCTTGCCATTAAGCAAAGAGATTTCATCGCCCTGGCGAAGATTGCCGGTAGCTCTCGGGCCAGGATCCTGATCGTCCATATTTTTCCGAACCTGGTGCCTACACTGCTCGTCCTAAGCAGCCTCCAAGTCGGGGCAGCCATTATCATGGAGGCCACCTTGAGCTTTCTCGGTGTGGGGATTCCACCGCCAGCCCCGGCATGGGGGGTGATGGTGGCCGATGGCAAGGATCTGGTGGTATCTGCCTGGTGGGTATCTCTATTCCCGGGCATCGCCATCCTCCTTACCGTCCTTAGCCTTAACCTTCTGGGGGACTGGCTCCGAGACCGCCTCGACCCTAAGCTGAGGCAGGTGTAGACGGAAAGGACAATGACCCAGCCGTTGTTGCAGGTGGAGAACTTGCGAACTTACTTCTTGAGCCGTTGGGGAACGGTTAAGGCCGTGGACGGTGTGAGTTTCAGCGTGCACCCAGGAGAGACCCTCGGGCTGGTCGGCGAATCCGGCTGTGGCAAGAGCGTGACTTGTCTATCCATCCTCCGGCTGGTCCCACAACCGGCGGGAAAGATTGTGGGAGGGAGAGTCCTTTGGGAGGGGGAGGACTTGCTAAAGAAGAGCGAGGTCGAGATGCGCCGTATCCGGGGCGGTTGCATCTCTATGATCCTTCAGGACCCCATGACCTCTCTTAATCCGGTTTTTTCTATCGGTGATCAGGTCGCCGAAGGGATCGCAATCCATCGGAGACTAAAGGGAAAGACGCTTTGGCAAAAGACCGCCGAGGTCCTGGGTCTGGTCCGTATTTCATCGGCGAAGGCTCGGCTTCGCGACTACCCCCATCAGTTCAGCGGCGGGATGCGGCAGCGCGTGGTGGGAGCCATATCCCTTGCGTGCGAGCCTCGCCTCCTCATTGCGGATGAGCCGACGACCTCGCTGGACGTGACTATCCAGTTGCAATATTTGAACCTGCTGAAGGAAATTCAGAGGCGATCCGGAGTAGCCATGATCTTTGTCACCCATGATTTTGGCATCGTGGCCAAGACATGCGACCGCGTGGCCGTCATGTACGCCGGCAGGATCGTAGAGATCGCAAGCGTTCGAGACCTGTTTAGCAGACCTGCGCATCCCTATACTCGGGCCCTCCTCGACTCTATCCCCAACCTGGAGGAGCAGGTAGATCGGCTCTACTCTATCGAAGGGCAGCCGCCTGCGCTCCACAGCCTTCCACCAGGTTGCGCCTTCGCCCCTAGATGCCCCTATGCTACGCGCCGTTGCGACCATGAATATCCTCCCGAGGTATCCCTAAACTCGGGCCATATGGCGCTGTGCTGGAGGGTCGCCTAATGACAGAGGTGCTGCTGGAAGCCCAGAGCCTGAAAAAGCACTTTCCAGTAACCGCGGGCTTTATTCTGGCGCGGACCGTGAGCTCAATTAAAGCGGTTGACGGAGTTTCCTTTATTATCCGGCAGGGGGAGACTCTGAGCCTAGTCGGAGAATCTGGGTGCGGCAAGACCACCACCGCGAAGATGATTCTGTTGTTGGAGGATCCCACCATGGGGAGCATTCTCTTCCGTGGCAAGGATCTTCAACGCCTTACCCCCGCGGAGATGAAGGAGTACCGCGCCTCGGTGCAGGCAGTGTTCCAGGACCCGTGGAGTTCCCTCAACCCCCGCCTGCGGGTGGGCTCTATCATCGGCGAGCCTTTGGTGGTGAATCGGGCCTTGCCAAGCAAGGCGATCCAGGAGCAGGTTAGGGAACTCCTGCTCCAAGTGGGGTTGCGCCCGGACCACGACGACCTGTACCCGCACGAGTTCAGCGGCGGGCAGCGACAGCGGATCGCCATAGCCCGAGCGTTGTCTCTCAAGCCAGCCCTGATCGTGCTTGACGAGCCGGTCTCGGCCCTAGACGTCTCTATTCGAGCCCAGATCATGAACCTGCTGAAGGACCTGCAACATCAATATGGCCTCGGCTACCTTCTCATCGCCCACAATTTGGCCACCGTGCGCTACATGAGCCACCGGGTAGCAGTGATGTATTTGGGCAAGATTGTGGAGACGGCCCAGACAAAGCAACTTTTCTCTCACCCTCAGCATCCGTACACACGGGCCTTGATCTCGGCCGCCCTTCGCTCCCGCCCCGATACCCAGGATGAAGAGATCGTGCTTCCCGGAGAGGTACCGTCCCCGTTGGATCCGCCGCCGGGCTGCTCCTTTCACCCCCGATGCTCAAATGCATTGCCCCTGTGCTCCAAGACAACGCCTGTTCCCCGAGAGCAAGAGAGGGGACATTGGGTAGCGTGCCATCTTGCCGAGACTCTGACCGTCGCAACCCGTGCCACAATTTCTGCGGAGGAGCGACCATGATTCCCTCGAAAGCTCCTCGGGGGCCGAGCCATCAGGCCGCGGCCGATGGACTAAGCTCCCTCGGGGAAGTCGTACCGTCTGTAATCGGACGTCCGCAGCCTCGCTCGTGCACCCCCTCGGTCGCGGACAAGGACGGCCGCGGCCTTCCTTCTCGTCCCCCTCGGGCTTCAAAGTGAAAGTGTGTCGGTGCAGGGGGCGGCTCGGGCCTTTCATATGCAAGGGCGAAGCTGCCGAAATCTTTACAGACGCGATTCAAATGAGGACGAGAGGAGGGAGGTAGCCAATGGTCATGGAAATGCGCTTGCCCCAGTTCGACATGCTGGATGCAGATGCGACGATCCTTCAGTGGCTCAAGAGGGAGGGAGATCACATCAGCGAGGGTGAGCATGTGGTAGAGATAGAAACGGCCAAGGCGGCGGGAGCGTTGGAGGCCCCGGTCTCCGGGGTTCTGGTTCGTATCCAGGCGCCAGTAGGGGCGACGGTAACCTCGGGCGCGGTTTTGGCCCTCATTGAGGAAGCCTAACAGCAGGGAGAGGCGGCGACATCAATCAAAGGAGGCAATGTCATGGAGCGTGCCACTATGCTGCGTAGCGAACTGGATGCGGAAGTTTGTCTTCAGATGTATCGGAAGATGGTGACGATCCGCCACTTTGAGGAGGTTTCGGGGGGGGCCTACCGGCGGGGGGAGTTCTGGGGGCCCACTCATTCCTCTGCAGGGGAAGAGGCGGTGGATGTGGGCGTGTGTACTGCCCTGGAACCGAGTGACAAGATCGTGGGCTATCATCGAAGCCACGGCCTATTCATAGCGAAGGGGTCAGAAATCAAAGCCCTCATGGCTGAACTCTTTGGCAAGATCACCGGCGCGAGCAAGGGCAAGGGCGGCTCCATGCACTTAGCCGACCGTGCCGTTGGCGGTGTGTGCTCGGGCGGCGTCCTGGCCTCCTCGGTCCCCGTTGCGGTAGGCGTGGCCCTAGCCCTCAAGAAAGAAAGAAAAAATCAGGTGTGCGTGGTCGGCGTAGGAGACGGCTCCTTCGAGGAGGGCCATGTCGGTGAATCCATGAACCTGGCTTCACTGTGGAAAGTGCCCCTGATTTTCCTGCTCTACAACAACAAGTATTTTCAGTTGATTAGTGCCCGGAGTCGTTCTTCGGCGACCCTCCTCTCGGATCGGGCCATCGGCTATAACATCCCGAGGACCGTGGTGGACGGTCAGGATGTGGTAGAGGTCTACCGAGCGACCAAGGAAGCGGTGGACCGGGCCCGCTGCGGGGAAGGGCCTAGCCTGATCGAAGCCATGACGTATCGTTACCAGGCACAGGCAGCCCGGGCTGGTTTGGGTGGCGAGGAAGACTTCCGCCCGCAGGACGAAAGGGAGTACTGGTTCAACCGGGATCCCATAAAGCTGTTTCGGGCCTGTTTGCTGGCTGCCAAGATGGCTAATCCCGAGGAGTTGGAAGCTGTCGAGCACGAAGTGAAAGCGGCTGTTCAGGAGGCCCTTCACTACGCTCGGAAGAGCCCGTACCCAGATGTGGGCGAGATGTTTACCGATATGTACTCCCAGCCGGTCCATCCGGCGTGGTATTTATCTCAGGAGGTGGTGCGGAAATGACTGCGCAAACGGGTACTCACCCTGTAACCTACGGGGAAGCGGTTTTGGAGGCATTGCGGGAGGAGGCGCGTCGGGACTCCCGGATCTTCGTGATCGGTTACTACCTGCCTAATATGATCTTCGGCTACTATGGCGCCGAGCCTCTGATGGGAGAGCTGGGGGAAGACCGATTCATGTCGTCCCCTGTCACCGAATGCTCCATGGCGGGGGCGGCCGTGGGCGCTGCCATGATGGGCCTCCGCCCTGTAGTGGACTTGATGGCCCCTAACTTTGCCTATTATGCCACGGATCAACTGATTAACCAGGCGGCCAAGCAACGTTACACGTCCGGAGGGCAGTTCTCCGTGCCGGCGGTGTTTGTTCTCCACTACGGGGCTAGGCGAAGTGGCACCCACCATAACGACCGTTCCCATCCGATGTACGTGCAGGTTCCCGGGTTGCAGGTGCTTGCACCCTGCACGCCCTACGACGCTAAGGGGCTCTTCAAGAGCGCCCTAAGGTCGGAGGACCCGGTCATCTTTTTCCTCGACAACATCCCGGGGGAACGGTTCGGAGGCCGACATCAACAGATCCCCGATGAGGAATACCTGGTGCCCATTGGCTCGGCGGTGGTCCGGCGGGAAGGGAAAGATATCACTGTTGTCCCGATCTGCTGGCTGCACCAGACGATGGAGGCCGTGACGCAGTTGGAGCAGGAAGGGATCTCCGCGGAAGTGGTCGAGCCGAGGACCCTGAAACCACTCGATGTCGCCAGCATCATAAGATCGGTGGCGAAGACGGGAAGACTGGTCGTTGTGGACTCGGCTTCTCCTCACAGTGGCACGGCCTCGGAGGTGGCGGCCGTGGTAACTGAGGAGGCTTTCTCCTATTTGAAGGCGCCTATCCTACGGGTGACGGCGCCGGACGTTCATGTGGGCTTTAGTGCCGCTTTAGACGACGCCGCGTGGCCGTCCAAAGAGCGAATTGTAGCCGCGATCAAACGGTGCCTGTCCTACCAACGCTAGGAAAAACGGCAGTGAAGGAGGAGACGATGGCCCAACTGAGTCTGGAGTTACAGCATCTAAAGGCCAAACAGGCTGGCTCGCTCCCCGAAGTATCGCAATACGACCTTCGGCAGCTTCGCAACGCTCTCTGGGATTGGGATAAGGTGACCAAGGCGTCCCACCCTCGCGGGTGTGCATGGCAACAGTTTTGTAGCTTCAATGTATTCTCCAAGGATGGCGTAATGCTCAGAGAGGAGCAGGTGGCCGGATATCCTGCCCGCAACGATCCTATGGTCCCCGATCTGAACCCTCGGGGTTGCCAGAAAGGGGCCTCTTATGTTCGCCGGATTTATGCGCCCGATCGCCTCAAGTATCCCTTAGAACGGGTGGGGGAGCGAGGTGAGGGCAAATGGCGACGAATCAGTTGGGAGGAGGCGCTCACGAAGATCGCCGACACGATCGTCGATGTCCTGGCCAAGGATGGTCCCGAGGCCGTCGTTAACAGCATAGGCACAGGGGCCGGCCAGAGCTACGCTTCCGCCGGGATCAACAGTTTCCTTAATGCTATGGGAGCTCCGCTCCCTTCCCAAACCACCGAAATCGGGGATTTCTGGCCCGGCACCGCCTTGACTTTCGGCAAGATCTATCTTGGCGATTCGGCAGACAACTGGTTCTACGCCGATATCATTTTGATCTGGGGAGGCAACCCCGCTTTCACCCACATCCCGAACTACCACTACCTCGCCGAGGCCCGCTACCACGGCGCCGAGATCATCGTCATCTCCCCCGATGCCAACGCCTCAACGGTCCACGCCGATCTCTGGGTGCCTGTGAATCAGGGAGGCGACGCCGCCCTGGCCCTTTCCTTGGCGCAAGTCATCCTGAGCGAGGGCCTGCATAAGGAGGAGTTCCTCAGGGAGCAGACCGACCTTCCTTTGTTGGTGAGACCGGACACCGGAAAGTTCCTCCGCGAGGAGGATTTGAAGCGAGGGGGCGGAGAAGGCGTCTTCTATTTCTATGACTTGAACAGCCGGAGGGTGGTCGAGGCTCCCCGTAGGAGCTTGGCCCTGGAGGGGATGCTGCCCGCTCTGGACGGGGAGTATGAAGTGAACACCCGCCAGGGAAAGGTCAAAGTAACCCCGGTTATGGCGCTGCTCAGAGAGAAGCTCGATCGGGAATACACCCCGGAGCAAGCCTCCCCGCTCTGCGGGGTATCCCCGCAGATGATCCGCAGGCTTGCCCGGCGGATTGCTCAGGCCAAGGGAGTGGTCAATATATCCACCTCCCTGTGGGGCAAGTACTATCACGGCGACCTGATCGAGCGGGCGATGATTCTCGTGTTTGCCCTGTGCGGCCACATAGGCCGAAAAGGGGCCTCTTACAACGCCTTCCCGGTGCTCTCCCTGGATACGGCGGTGGGAACCATGCTGCGACGAGGGGGCCAAGTCATCCTCTCGGCTGCATCGGCGGACCCACGCTACCCAGGGTGGAAGGAAAAGGGTTTCACCGACGAGATGATCCTCTACGAGTATGCCCAAGAGTCTTTCAGGTCCCTTACTCCTATGTCGTTGTTCTATCAAGTGCACGGGGGGCTCCTCAAATTAATCGAGGAAAATAATAGCTGGGATCCCGACTTGAAGCGCCCGCTGGCAGACTATATACGGGAATCACGCGAGAAGGGCTGGCAATTTCAAAGTCGTGCCCTGGCTATCGAGCCCCGGGTCATATTTGCCGTAGGTAGCGATTTCTTCCGAAGAGTTCGGGGAACCGGTCATCTCCTCCAGCACCTGTTGCCCAAGCTCAGGCTGTTGGTAACCATCGACTGGCGCATGAGCGCCACCGCTCTGTACTCCGACATCGTGCTGCCCGCTGCTACTTGGTACGAGGCCACCGCCGTTCTCCTTACGGCCAGGCCGATAACGCCCTATCTCCATGTAAACGAGCAGGCGGCAGAGCCTCTATACGAGGCCAAGACTGAATGGGAGATGTTCGTACTCCTTACCCGGAAGATCGAAGAGCAGGCCAGGCGCAGGGGCTTGGCGAGCTATCGCGATGCTCCGGGGAATGAGAGACGTTTTGATCAGCTAGTGGACAAGATGACCGCGGGAGGGCTTTATGCCGAAGACGGCGCAGAGGATTTAGCTAGGGACATCTACTACAACGCGGCCAACGTAGAGGTAACGGACTGGGAGGAGTTCAAGCAGCGAGGGATAGCCCCTTTTACAGGCATCGGCAACGTGGGAGGGCCGATGGGCTCCATGGGCAACGCTTGCGATCTCCGGGAGGGGGAGCCCATGGTCCCTCTGGTCTGGCATACCGAAAGGAAGCAGCCTTACCCCACTCTCACTCGGCGCATCCAGTTCTACATCGACCACGATTGGTTTATGGAGCTGGGGGAAGCCCTGCCTACTCACAAAGATTCCCCTCGGGCCGGTGGCGACTATCCCCTTCAACTGACCGGGGGCCATGCGCGCTGGAGCATCCACAGCGACTGGATTGACGACGCTATGATTTTGCGGTTGCAGCGGGGCCAACCGGTGCTGTTCATGAGCCAACACGACGCCAGCGCCCGGGACATCGAGGACGGGGACGAGGTGGAAGCCCATAATGATCTGACCTCCTTTCGTATCCAGGCGGTCGTTACCCCTTGCATAAGGCCCGGGCAGGCGATTGTCTACCACCCGTGGATCAACTACCAGTTTCCGGGATGGCGACATTTTAAAGGGGTCATGCCGTCCCCCTTGAACCCTACTCTCCTTGCCGGGAACTCTGGGGGCGAGTCCCACCTGAAGGCCCGAGCGGATGCTTTCCACCCCGGCAATAACGACCGCGATACGAGGGTGGAAGTCAGGAAGGCAGAGAAGCGCGTTTAAATAGGATCAGATTCGACTGTTTGTCAACAAAAGACTTGACCCGTCCCCACAAGAAGCCACGAGCGAGCGTGGCATCCGCGTTGCCGAATATTGTCTCGAATCAATCAGTGGCATGTGGCTTTATGGCTCCGGGGAGACCTGTCTGCGTGCGGACACGCACAGGCAGATAGACTGCGCTCCGAGGTCATGCTGTGGGTTACGTGAAAAGACCCCTTTGCTCTTTGAGAGGTCGTCAAGATCAGGGGATGAATGTTCTGAACTTTCCCGAGGGGCAGCGCCACAAGGCACGGGACGTAAGTCCGTGGTACGGGGTTTACTTGTAAAAGATGTCCTTCAGCTTCCCTATCAGAGCAGTATCCAGTTTGAAAAAGTCGTTGATGATTTCTTCTACTTCTTTGCCACCCACTGGATCCACTTCGAGCCTGAACTTTTTCATTTCGGCGAAAAACTCTCTGTCTCCCATGGTATCCACAAATGCCCTGCGCAGCATGCCGACCCGGTCTTTGGGTGTTCCCGGAGGCAACGCATAGGTGAGCGCAACAAAAAAGCTCAAGGGCAAACCTGAGAGCGACCCTTCAGCGAAAATGGCGCCTGAATGCCCACCGGCGGTAGCGTTGCTTCAACTGCCCGTAATGGTAGGGGCCGAAGAAGATCAAGTAGTTGGCATAGATGGCCAAAAGGTAAAGCCGCTCGAGCCAGGAGCCGGTGACGAACCGCCAGCCGACATAGGCAGCGGTCAGCCATGCCAGCCATACAATCTTTACCGGCAGGAACATGAAGAGAAGAATCTGTTGCTCGGGGGCAATCGCGGCCGCGGCGAGAAAGAGTGTCGATTCCAGGTCTCTAACGGAGGTGATCGGAACCCGAAAGGCCAAAGAAAAACCAATGGTCAACGTGATCGAGATCAAGACATAGAAGGTGGTCTTGAATGCTCCCCAGCTATTTTCGATGCCGTCGACGATGAAGTAGAGAAACCACAGGACAAAAATCATCCAAACCGGGCTCAGCGAAAGGGGCAACGCGAGGAAGGTGATGAGCCGCCACAGCTCTCCCTGAAATACCAACTCGGGAATGAGTGCCAGACGCCACCACCAGCGCGGATCGGAAAAAACCAGCGCGAAGCCGATCACCTGAAGGCCAACCAAAAAGCCCGCGATGTTGGGAATCGCAAGCCAGTGGAGCCGACGCTCAATCCTCTCAAGCCATGTCGGGTCCTGTCCGTAAAGCATGGGTTTTTCTGAGTAGAAAATTGAATAAGTTTTCCAGCACTTGCCGGGTCTGAGCGGCGGTTCCTCCTTCGACCAGGTTTCCGGTTTTCGGGTCGAGAGCGATCTGACCCGCCGTGAATAGAAACCCGCCCGCGCGAATGGCCTGCTCGTAGGGCCCAATCGCCTTCGGCGCGCCATCGGTTCGCACCGCTTCTGCTTCCATTACGGAACGGCTCCTTTTTTCGGGCGATTTTCGGCATCCTATAATAGGAATCTCCTAGTAGGCAACCCGGGGAGACGAAAGACGATTGAGGAGCGTAGCTAATTCTTTCTTGCATTTTTTCTTCGCTCCGTCTTATGATTCGGTCGCTGAGGAGGGAAGCTATGGTCGTAGCAACGATCAGTTTTGGCTTGGCTATGTTTTCGTTTGCAGGGGTTGCCTGGGCCGATGTCGGCCACGGGGCTCATGCGCCGACGATCAGTGCTCCGCTTTGGGTTTGGATCCTTGGACTTGGCCTTGTGACCCTCATCGTCCTTGTCCTCATCCAGCAGGCGCGTAAGGGGAAACTGTGGCGCGAGAGATTGGGTGGATTTAGCCGAAACGCGCGCCTGCTACTGATTCGCAGCCCTTTCAGCGGCCTTTCCGTTAGCCTGCTTCGGTTTCTCTTTAACCTCTACCTTCTTGCGGTTGGCTTCGACCTGCTCTTTGTAGCCAAGTTCACCGCTATCAACTGGACCTTCCATGGCCTTTCCGTTATTCCGTCAGGCATACTTTCGGACCTCTTTGGCCGGCGGCGCGTATTTTTGATCGCCTATAGCGCTAACCTTTTGGCCACGACAGCGATTATCTTCGTCACCGATCCCACCTGGCTCCTCGTTCTGGCGGCACTAACGGGTCTTTTCGAAGGAGGCCATGCCATTGTCGGTCCTCCTTTCATGATCGAGCAGAGTCGTGCGGACGAACGCGTTCATCTGTTTAGCCTCAACGGTGGAATCCAGGTTGGGGCGGCTAGCCTTGGCAATTTGGCGGCAGGCGTGCTTCCGTTTGTGTTTGCCTATGCGTTCGGCATCGGGCCGGAGAGCGCGTGGGCGCGGCGCGCCGCCTTGCTCTGCGCCGTGCCGGTCATGGTCCTTTCGGCGATTCCCATCTATCTCATCCGGGAGGAGTGGAAGCCTATCGATGTTCGCCGTTGGGTCGAGGGCATTGAAAACTACGGACGGATCGGCATGCTCGCGCTGACGGAGGGGTTAGTTGCGTTCGGTATGGGCTTCTCAGCCCCCTTTTTTAATATCTTCTTCGAGCAAAACCTCAAAGCTTCGACGGACCAAATCGGTGTCATCTTCGCTCTCGCCTCGCTCCTGACAGCCATTGTCATGCTTTTCGTTCCGATCCTTGTCCAGCGTTTGGGTCGTGTGCGCACGGTCACTCTTGTCAAGCTTCTGGGTGTCCCGTGTCTTCTCCTTCTGGGAATGTCTCACAGCGTCTTGTGGGCAGGAGCCTTCTATATCTTGACCATTCTTTTAATCGGTGGGCCCTTTCCCAACCGGGGGATTTCTGATCCCATCTACAGCCTCTTCGCGATGGAGGTCGTAAAGGAGAGGGAGCGCGGGACGACCAACGGAATTATGCATGCCTTCTCCGAGTTCCCAATGGGTATGGGTGCTGTCATAGCAGGCCAGTTTATGGCAGTCGGGGACTGGCAGACGCCCTATGTGATCGGTGGGGCTATTTTTACCGTGGGCTTTATTCTCTACTACCTGTATTTTGCTCGAATCGATGCACGGGAACCTGCTCTTCAGCCGGCAACCGCAAGCTGATTGACGGGCTGCGTGAAGAGTCGGTTTTGATCCGGGGTATGCCGTGACCCTTCTTACGGCCCATAAAATTCTCATCACCACGGCGGTGGTCTTCTTCTTTGGCTTCGCCCTGTGGGAGGCGCGCAACTATTTCGCGGGCGAGAGTTTGTGGGCGTTGCTCCGAAGCCTAATCTACTTTTTGGTCTCTGTGGGGTTTGGGGTTTATTTGAGATCACTGCGGCGTTGGTTGAAGTAGCAGGGGCGGGCGGCTAAGAAAAACCATGGATCCCAAGCCCTTTCTGGTGCCGGTCAGCGAAGCGGAGATCCGGCGCGAGCGGCACAAGGCCCGCGCACTCCGCTCCAGCCAGTGGTGGAAGCGAAAACGGGCCAAGGGAATCTGCTATCATTGCGGTCAGAAGTTCCCGCCCAAAGAGCTCACCATGGATCATCTGATCCCGATCATCCGCGGCGGCAAGTCCACCAAAGGAAATCTCGTGCCGAGCTGCAAGAAGTGCAATACGGAGAAAAAGTATAAGCTCCCCATCGAACAGGAATGAGCCAACCCTCAATGCATGATGCCGCCGCCCTCGACGACCACAAGCTGCCCGGTGATAAAGTCGCTGTCGGAGCTAGCTAAAAAGAGCGCGGTGCCGGTGATGTCCTCGGGCGTTTCGATCCGACTGAAAACGCGGTGATCGATTCCGGCCTGGCGCCGCTTGCGGACCTCTTCGGTCACGACCTCCTCGCTCATGGTGGAGCCCGGTGTCATGCAGTTCACGTTGATGTTCCAGGGCCCGAGCTGCCTCGCCAGCACCCGCGTCAGGGCAACTACCCCGCCTTTTGAGGTGGTGTAGTGGGGCATGTTGCCGCTGCCGCTGAAAAAAGTTCCGGAAGCGATGTTGATAATCTTGCCGCCTTTTTGCCGCTTCATGACCGGAATGGTCGCCCGGCAGCAGAGAAACACCCCTTTGAGGTTCACCGCCATGACCCGGTCCCACTCCTCCAAAGGGAGTTCCTCGAGCGATCCCTTCCAAAGCGGCTCGCTGACGTAAATGGCGGCGTTGTTGAGCAGCACGTCGATCCGCCCGAAACGACTGACGGTTTCCTGCACGAGGCCTTCGACGCTCTCGTACTTGGTGACGTCGGTAGGGCGCGCCCAGGCCGATCGGCCCTCTCTGCGAATGGCTTCGGCCACCGATTCTCCGGCAGGCTCGTCGATTTCGGCAATCACGATGTGCGCGCCTTCTTCGGCGAACCTTCGGGCATAAGCCTTCCCGATCCCGTGCCCGGCACCGGTGATGATCGTGACCTTGTCTTCGAGTCTCATTGCGCGTGTTAGAATCAGGCCTTCTGGTACTTTCCCCTGTCGGTACGTTTGATTTTTTTCTGTTTCCCCCACCGGACAAGTACCTGGCGCAGGTAGAGGCGCGATTTCCGTCTCGCGCCGCCCTTCTTTGCCAGGTCATCGATGGTGAAATTATTGGGCAGCGATTTGAACACGCCGTTCCAGTCTACGGTCGCCCGCCTTCTCGTTCTTCCCCGGGCTCTCCCCCTTCCTGCCTGGTTGCCGCCGAGGAGCTTGAAGACCCGCAGGTGCTTCTTAAGGTCACCCTTTAAGGAAGCGAGTTCCGAAGTCTTGCGATTGATTTCCCGCCTCAGTCGGCTGACCCCCCTCTGTACGGATGTTCTTAGATCTACAGCCATAAATCCTCCTGTTCTGGCATTTGGTTTTCCCCGTCCACAGCTTTACTCCTCCCAGCCGTAAGTTCCAACTAGTTTTACGAAATGACACTCCCCCAGGTAATCCTCTTTGAGCCCTTCGCTGGTTTTACGAATGCGCACCAAAGTCTGGAGTTCTTCTTCGCCCATGGGCACGACGAGACAGCCGCCCGGTCCAAGTTGATCGAGAAGCGGCCGGGGAAGACACGGGGCAGCCGCGGAGATCACCACGGCGTCATAAGGCGCATGCTTCGCCAAACCCAAGGTCCCATCGCCGGTGAAAATGAAAACGTTCCGGTAACCCAAGCTCGCTATCACGGAACGGGCCCTGACCGCAAGCCTTTCCAAGCGCTCCACGGAATACACCTCGGCGCAAAGCTCCGCCAGAACCGCGGTCTCATAGCCGGATCCCGTGCCGACTTCCAGGACGCGCTCCTTGCCGCTGAGACCCATGGCCTCCACCATAAGCGCAACCATATAAGGCTGAGAGATGGTTTGATCCTGCCCGATCGGTAGCGGGCGGTCCTCGTAGGCTCGGTCCCTAAGCTCTTCCGGAATAAAGAGATGGCGCGGAACCCTGGCCATGGCCTGAAGCACTCTGGGGTCTTTAATATCGCGGCTTTGGAGCTGGTCCTGGACCATTCTCTCTCGCGCTGTTTCGTAGCGGCCTGTCATAGAAGGGGACCGATGTAGACACACCAATTCATGCTAACGGAACCCATAGACTGGCGCAACGATCCTTACCGCTCCCTTAGCTCTTTTTGGAAGTCTGCACCTGAAAGGCCGATATTCGCTTTGCGACCTTTCTGCTGCCGCACTTGGTGCATTTGACCGCTTTTATCTTGCGCTCGTATTCCGCGATCGACCAGGTCACCTCGAACGGCTTCGAGCACTTCTGACAGAAAAACTCGTACGTTGGCATGTTGCTACCTCTCGGTCGTTTTCGCAGCGCCCAGGGTTAAGAACTCCGTTAGAATGGCCCATTCTTCTTCGATCAAGTTGTGTATGTCAAGCGCCGTGCCAATAGCTTGTGTCGGACATAAACGACGGTTTCGCGAAAGACCGCGGGGCTTACAATGAGGGTGAATTTTTTGTAGCCTCTGGAGGTAGTGGGTTCGGTTTCCAAGTTGGAGTTAGGAGGGCGTTATGGAGGAGCTCAGGCGCTTTGTCAAAGGGCGGGTCGTGGTCAAGGTCGGGGACATCACTAAGGAGGATACTGAGGCTATCGTCAACGCGGCGAACAGCTCGCTGATGGGCGGGGGCGGCGTTGATGGGGCGATCCACCGGGCCGGCGGCCCTGTGCGAGCGGATTCGCGAGACTCGGTACCCTGACGGATTGCCGACGGGAGAGGCGGTAATGACTACGGCGGGAAAGATGGCGGCCAAACATGTCATCCACACCGTCGGGCCGGTCTATGGACAAGGGGGGAAGGAGAAGGCGGAGCAGTTGGCGTCGTGTTACCGGAACTGTCTCAAGCTTGCTGTAACCAAAGGGCTAAAGACGGTTGCCTTTCCCGCCATCTCCACCGGCGTATACGGCTACCCACAGGTTGAGGCGGCCAGGGTCTCCTCCGAGGCGATCGAGAAGTTTCTCGAATCCAACTCCTCCATCGAGGAGGTAAGGCTGGTCTTTTTCAGCCGTGCTGATGCCGAGACGTTTCTGAGAAATCACTCCTTCACCTCTTAGTCAGGACTGCTCTCTTGATAAAGCCTGCTGCCGCCCCTCTTGCCGCCGCCTGCCAGTTGACATAGCGCCGCCTTATCGGATACCCTCCGGCTCAAAATGGCCACGCGGACCCGCCTCAGAGGAGAAAAGCCCTCTCGATCCCACTAAGCCTGTCGCGGAAGCTGGCTCGACGAGGCAACTTTTGGGTTCTCAGCGGCTGAGCCCAAAAAGCAACTTCTTGTCAGTTTTGCATCGGTTAGGCGGTTCTGTTTTGCAGGGAGCTAGGCTTTGAGGTACAATTTGGGCAGTTGTCACCGATTAGGACGGTTCCGATAGGGAACATGATATGTCGAAAACATTAAGGGCGATCATCCGAGAGGGGAAAATCGAGCCGTTGGAGCAAGTAGACCTTCCTGAAGGTTCAAGAGTCTTGGTGACGCTCCTGGCCGATGACGAGGCCGAGTTCTGGCTCCAGGCGAGTGAGGCTTCGCTCCATAGGATTTGGGATAACCCAGAGGATGATGTGTATGCCCAGCTCCTCAAAGAATGACATCATCCTGGTTCGCTACCCTTTTTCCGACCTCTCCGGCGCAAAGGTTAGACCCGCAGTAGTCGTCAGCGCGCCACATGTCTCCCAAGATATCTTTATCGTTCCCCTGACCAGTAAGACTACCTCCTTTATTGCTGGCGAGTTTCCGCTTGCTGACTGGACAAGAGCTGGCCTGAACGTGCCGACAGCCGTCAAGCGTGGCCTCTACACGGTACATCAGGATTTGGTCGTGAAAACTGTTGGTCGGCTGAGCCAGCCCGACGCTGATCGACTCGACCGTTCGTTACGGGACTGGCTGGGATTTTCCTAGCGCTGAAGGCGTCAAGAGCCATCCTGGTTGTAATTTCCTCAATGCGTTTACCTTCTTTAAGTCGTAGAATAAAATAAAAAAGCAGCTCATCAGGTCCAATCAAACGCGCATGTGGGACCGCAAGGCTCTTTATTTCCGGTATAGGCTCTTGATAAATCCCGAATCCTCTAGCTCTTTCACAAAACGGTTATCGACGAAATCTCTGGCACTGGCTTGAGCCGCCTTTGGGTTTGTAGGGGCCAGATCCTGCAATATGGTCTGATAACCATCCACGGGGGCATAGGGCGCCTCGGGAATGTAGCGCGCATGCCAGTCCCAGGACTCCTCCACCGGCCCGCGGTCTGCCACCCGGGAATATTTGTGCATGATCTTCATGCTCTCTTCCTTGCGCGTCTTGAAAAAATGGATCGCCTCCACGTAGGCCTTCACGTATCTCCGCACAATGTCGGGACGCTCTCTGATAAGCCTGGTGGATGTATAGATCCCGTTTTGAGGAAACGGAATTTCCAACGTGGCCATATCCACCAAGATGGGAAAGCCCAGCTTCTCCGCCATTGCCTTCCCGGCTTCCGTGACTACGGTGAAGTTAACGATGCCCTTTTGCAGGGCCACCATCCGGTCTATAGAGCCACCGATCACCCGGAGGTTCACGTCCTTCATCGGGTCCAGGCCCATCTTCTTGAGCGCGACTCGCAGGGCGAACTCAGCCGTCGTTCCTGCTATGTGGTTGCCGCCTATCTTCCCCCTTAGATCCTCGGCTCTTTTGATGCTCGGCTGGACGGCCAAATAGTAGGGTAAGACATTGACATTTCCCGCAATCGCGATGACATCCCCGCCGGCAAGGCGTGCGGTTGTCAGGCTCGGCCCACCGCCCTCTCCGATCGGGATCTCGCCTGCCAGAATGGCCTGGATCCCGCGGACGCTGCCAGAGATAAAAATCACTGCGGCATCGAAGCCGTTTTTCTCAAAGAACCGAGCATCCTTGGTCACCCAGATGATCGCCGACGAGGAAGGCGCCACAGAGATGTAAGAGGTGTTGATCTTGTCGGCGGCTGCTGCCGAAGGCGCGCCGGCGAGAAAAACCAACCCGAAGAGCAGAAGCACGACAGTAATCCGTCTCGTTTCTATTCCCATGACGCTCTCCTTTCCGAAACCATGCGCCCATGCTAGCACTTTCTCCGTGCCCGTGGAACAGGAAACACGAAGGCTGTTTCATTGACAGGTCCCGGCCCGGCGTCTATCTTCGTAGAAGACTCTCAGATGATAAGGAGGAGAAAGTATGGCTGCGAGCATACCTGATAACTATAAAGACCTCTTCAAGAAAAAGGCCTTCGCCCATTTGGGCACCGTAATGCCGGACGGCAGCCCTCAGGTTACCCCGGTCTGGTGCGATTTCGACGGCACGCACATCCGGATCAATTCAGCCAAAGGGCGCGTCAAAGACAAAAACATGCGGCGGAACAAGAAGGTCGCCATGGCCATTATGGACCCGGATAACTCTTACCGCTACCTCGGGGTGCGCGGGGTAGTGGAAGAAATCACGGAGCAAGGGGCTGACGCGCACATCGACAGCCTGGCCAAGAAGTATCTGGGCCAGGACAAGTACCCCTATCGCAGGCCCGGAGAGGTCCGGGTCATTTACAGAATCCGGCCTGACCGGATCGCCACGATGGGTTAAGTCTCTGTCGCGAGCTTGTTAACGGCTCAGTCGAAAGCAGAGGAAGCTTTTTTCGCCCAATCGCTCTTGGGATACGTCTCCATCAGACGTCCCCATATGGCTTTGCGGTCGTCGGCGGTCCCGCCGCTGATCCGATTTTTCGCGATACCCAGACAGTAAAGGGCCTCCGGGACCACCTCGCTCGCCCCATGGCGGTCGATGACAGTCTGAAAAAATCTCACTGCGGTGGCATAATCTTTTTGCTCAAGGGCGGTGTGGCCGAGGGCGAGGGTCAAGTGGGCCACAAAGTCCGGCGGGGGAAGATAACCGATATCGCGGTAGTGCTCCGTGCCGTCGGGATCGAGAACGATAAAGGTTGGGGTCCAGGCGACGCGATACTTGGCGCACAGCTCGGGATGCGCATCCGTATGAATCCGCACCGGGACAAAGTAGTCATGGACGAAAGCGACTATCTGATCCTGTGGATACGTCACGGCATCCATCTTCCGGCACCCGCTTCAGGATGGAGCGTGGTTGAACTCCACGAGCACGCCCTTGCCGCTCGATTTAGCCTCTTTCAACGAGGCATCGATCTCCGCTTTCCATGCGATCTCCTTGGCCATAGGACCTCCTTCGGGAAAATTTCTGGATCGAACTTAGCGCAGGCCTAGGCTACAGTCAACCCGTCAGATTGAGCCGATCACGATCCGAAGCTATGCCGCTCAACGGGCAGCGGCGAGCTTGACCAGTCCTGTTGTCAGCGCTGTGCCGAAGAGAATAATGGCCGTCCCTGCGAGCATGTGACCCGTGACGGGTTCGTGCAGGAATAGCCATCCCCACAGCATGCCAAAGACGGGAATCAAAAAGGTCACTGCGATGGCCCCGATCGCGCCTATGTTCCGGATCAAGTGGAAGTACAGGATGTACGCGATTCCGGTGGATAGCACACCGAGCGCAATGGCCGATGACCAGGCGGTGAAACTTGGTGCCGTCAAAGGTACAGCCCACAACGCGAAAGGCAGGAGGATGAGCGCAGCACTTATCTGGCTTCCCGCTGCGACCACCGGCGGATGGACGTCACGAAGGCGCTGATTGGCATAGTTTGCGCCTATGCCGTAAAGCAGCGCCGCAGTCAGAGCCGTCACGACCGCTAGACCGCTCCCCTCCGCTTTGAACGCTACTTTGTCCCACACGAGCACCATCACCCCTGTAAAGCCGAGCAAGAGCCCTATAACCCGAGTCACGCCCAGCCGATCTTTCAGCCACAGCCAGCCGACGATCGCGGCAAAGAGCGGCGAAGTGGAGTTAAGGATCGAGGTAAATCCGGCAGTTAAGCTCAACGTGGAGTAGGCGAGCAGCGAGAACGGAATGGCCGAATGGATGATGCCGAGAAGAAATATCTGTTTCGCATTTTCCTTGATGTCAGCCAGCCGGTATCTCAGCCACAGTGCCGGGAGGAGAAAGAGACCTGCAATAGCGACGCGAAGCTCGACGAGCGGAAGCGGGCCGAATTCGGGGACGGCGATGCGCAAGAAGAGAAAGGAGCCGCCCCAGAGCGCGGCCAGGATGACGAGTCGGAGCAGATTACCGAGCATCAGAAACTAAGCCGGGGTGAGCCGTTGTTCCAGATAGCGCGCATAGCGGGACATGCCGTAGGCGCAGAACCAGTAGACGACCGCTATGAAAAGGTAGAGCTCGAAGGGGCGGATTTCGCGGTTGTTGACGATTTGCGCGGCCTTGGTGAGGTCGACGTAACCGATGATCGAGGCGAGCGAGGTATCTTTGAGCAGGACGATGAACTGGGTCACCAGGGCCGGGATCATGTTCTTTAAGGCTTGCGGCAGAACGACGCAGCGCATGGTTTGCCCGTGCGTCAGGCCCGTGGCGGTCGCCGCCTCGACCTGTCCCTTGGCAACGGACTGGATCCCGGCGCGGACGATTTCGCCGAGGTAGGCGGCTTCGAAGAAGACGAAGGCTGCCAGGGCGACGCCGTACTCCGGTATGGGGAGGCGCAGGAGCACCGGAATGATGAACCAGAACCAGAAGATCACCATGACGAGCGGCACGCCGCGGAAAAACTCCACGTAGAGCGTTGCGGGAACGCGAACCCATCGGGAGCGAGCAAGCCTTCCGATGCCGATGAAGATTCCTAAAAGGAAACCCAGGACGATGGCGGGGATCGCCAGCCGAAGCGTGCCGCCCGTGAAGCTTCCGATGCCCAAGAAGCCTTGTGCCAGGAGAAATTGGGAGTTGTTGAGGATGACGCCGAAGTCCATGCTCAGCCCCGATCCGAAAAGGACCCCGTATTGGAGCGACGGAAATCATCTATGGGTGCCATCCTTACTGCTCGGCATGAGATCGGCGGGTGCATCGCGATATCCATCGGATCGGGGTCAGTGCTCCGCGGGGCTGACTCTCGCGATCATCCCCGGAATGGCGACTCGACGCTCGACCCGCGCCATGATGGCGGCGATAGTGAGGCAGAGAACAAGGTAGATCAGGGTTCCGGCGGTGAGCGCCTCGAAGGCCTTTGCCGTGTAGGCTTCGATCTGGCGTGTTTGGAAGGTGAGCTCGGCGACGCTGATGGTGAGCGCTACGGAGGAGTTTTTGAGCAAGTTGAGAGATTCATTGGTCGCCGGAGGGATGATCAGCCGAAGCGCGATTGGAACGATGACGAGACGGTAGGTTTGGGCAGTCGTGAGACCCGTGGAAAGGGCTGCCTCGAACTGGGTTTTCGGAATCGATTGAATTCCGGAGCGGATCGTCTCGGAAAAGCGAGCGCCGTGGTAGATGCCCAGGGCAAACATGCCGGCGAGGAACTCAACCCCATGAACGTAAAGCCAGTCCTGGACCGGCCTGGGGAGCATAGGAGGGACGGCGAAGTACCAAAAGAACATCCAGACCAGGAGTGGCACATTGCGGAAGAACTCGACATAAAAGGCGGCAAGCGCGGCGAGCGGCTTAAATGCGACCGTCCGCAGCGCGCCGGACACGATCCCCAGGGCAGCCGCGAGCGTCCAGGCGAGGGCTGAAATGTTGAGCGTAGTAAGAAGGCCCTGGAGCAGCCAGTGGCCGGATTGACCGGTCCACAGAACGCTCCAGTCGAAAGTGTAGCTCATTTTAGAAAAGAGGCGCGAGGCGAGAGGCTTTAGGCAACAGCCATACGGGGAGAAGACCGGGTTTACTGTTGCCTTTCGGGCCGAACCATTTGTCGTAGAGCTCAAAGTATTTCCCCGACTCGATGGCCTCCATCAGCCCGACATTGACCAGGTGGCGGAAATCGGACTCGTTTTTCCTCATCGCCATGCCGTACGGCTCGTAGGAGTAGAAATCGCCGACGATCTGCCATTCGTTCGGGTTCGGGGCCTTGGCCTTGAGGCCGGCCAGCTGAATGCCATCGTTCGTGTAAGTGTCCACCTGACCCTGGGCAAGCGCCTGGAAGGCGGCGGGCTGGTCGGGGAACTCGCGCAGGATGGCTTTGGGAACGGTCTCGCGGACGATCCTCGCGTTGGTCGAGCCCTGCTGGGCGGCCACGCGCTTCCCGGCGATCCCTTTGATGCTTTTGATGGGGCTCCCTTTTTTCACCAGAAACTGCGCGCCGGTGACAAAGAAGGTGAGGCTAAAATCGACGCTCTCGCGCCGCGGGCGGGTGTCGGTCATCGTCTCCGCGATCAGGTCGACGGCGTTGGACGTAAGCAGCGGGATGCGGGTTGCGTGAGCGGACTCCTTCTTCTCCACCTTGATGGGCTGGCCGATCTTCCGCGACAGAACCGGAGCGATCGCCTGCTCCACCAGGTCGATGGAGAATCCGACCCACTCGTTCTGTTTGTTAATGAAGGCGAACGGGGGAGAGCCGGTCCGAGTGCCGATGGTGAGAACACCGGTGCGGGAGACCTTCTCCAGCGTGGTCTCCGCATGGGCCGAAACCGCGACGGCAAGAACCACCGCGAATGTCATAACAAGACGCATCAGGGGTTTCATCACTCCTCCTTAGTGCGACAAGATTTTGCTCAGAAACTGTTTCGTGCGTTCGGATTGTGGCGCGCTGAAGAAGGACTCCGGGCACCCTTCTTCAATCACCGACCACCATGGTCATTCCTTCCCTGGCGAGGTCGGACATGACTTCGAGCACCTCATTGATCATCTCCGGGTCGAGCGCCGAGGTCGGCTCGTCGAAGAGCATGATCTTGGGCTGCATCGCCAGCGCCCGCGCGATTGCGACGCGCTGCTGCTGCCCCCCCGAAAGATTGGCAGGATATGCCTGAGCCTTGTCCGGGATGCCGACCCGCTCCAAAAGCTTTATGGCCAGCGCTTCCGCTTGCGGGCGAGGCAGGTTTCTTACTTTGATCGGCGCCAGTGTGATGTTCTCCATTGCGCTCAGATGAGGGTAGAGGTTGAATTGCTGAAAGACGAAACCGATCTCGGCTCGGAGCGCCCTTAGATCCAGCGCGGGATCCGATAGTCGTTTTCCATCCACGATGATCTCTCCGGATTGTATCGGCTCGAGCCGGTTGATGCACCGAATCAAAGTGCTCTTGCCGCTGCCGCTCGGGCCGCACACCACCACCACCTCCCCCTTCGCGATCTTGAGATTGATCTCCTTGAGGACGTGCAGCGGCCCGAACCACTTATTGACCTGCTGGAACTCTACCACGGGTGTGAAGCCAGCCCGTCCGGCCGATTGCAAAATACCGGATCGCATACTATATGATCAATGGCTTTTTGCAAGGTTCAGAGGCGTATGGATTTTTATTTGGTCCGGCATAGCCAGGCGAAGCCCGAGGCGGAAGATCCGCGCCGGCCGTTGAGCGATGAGGGGCGCAGGGAGGCGGAGAAGGTGGCGCGTGCCGCCGCTGCCAGAGGAGTACGGGTTTCCGCCATCCTTCATTCGGACAAGCTCAGGGCTCGACAGACGGCGGAGATCTTCCGGCAATTTCTCGCTCCAGCGGGAGGGACCCGGGAGGCGCGGGGGCTGGCACCGGACGACGACCCCATGGTAGCCAGGGCCGAGCTGGAGGAGGCCGCCGAGCCGTTAATGCTGGTGGGGCATCTGCCCCATCTCGGGCGGCTCACCTCTCTTCTAGTGGCGGGAGATCCGGAAAGGGTCGTGGTCGACTTTCCGAGCGCGGCGCTGGTTTGCGTCTCGCTTGCGGAAGGACGGTGGCGGCTTCAGTGGACGCTCACGCCGCAAACCGCGTGAGCCACAGTTGACCCCGGAAGAAGGATGGTCTAATTAAAAGGGTGGGGCAAACACCAAGGCGCACAGTCCTGGTCACAGGGCGGAGAGAAGGTAATCCTTATGACTTCGGAGACTCTGACAGTCATCGATAATCGGACCGGTAAGAAATACGAAATCCCGATCCATGACGGGGCGATCAATGCCACGGATCTGCGCCAGATCAGGATCGGAGAGGACGACGTCGGCCTGGTGAGCTACGACCCGGCCTTCATGAACACGGCGTCCTGCCAAAGCAGGATCACGTTCATCGACGGAGATAAAGGGATTCTGCGCTACCGCGGCTATCCGATCGAGCAGTTGGCCGAGAAGAGCACCTATCTGGAGACCGCCTATCTGGTCCTCTATGGCGAGCTTCCCACTGAGTCCGAGTTAGATGAGTGGTCCTACAATATCACTCATCACTCCATCCTCCATGAGAACATCAAGAAGTTTATCGACGGGTTTCATCACGACGCGCACCCGATGGGCATGGTCGTGAGCGCGGTGGGGGCGCTTTCCACGTTTTATACCGACGCCAAGAACATCTTTGATGTCGAGTCGCGAAAAAAGCAAACCCATCGGCTGATCGCCAAGATGCCGACCCTGGCGGCTTTTGCGTATCGCCACAGCATCGGCATGCCCTATTCCTACCCGGATAACGACCTGAGCTACACGGGAAATTTCCTCAACATGCTGTTTAAGATGACCGAGCTCAAGTACAAGCCCAATCCGGTTTTGGAAAAGGCCATGGACGTACTCTTCATCCTGCACGCGGACCACGAGCAGAATTGCAGCACCAATGCGATGCGGAGCGTGGGGAGCTCGCACGCGGATCCCTACTGCGCGGTCGCGGCCGCGACCGCGGCGCTCTATGGCCCGCTGCACGGCGGGGCCAACGAGGCCGTGTTGCGGATGCTCATGGAGATCGGCTCCAAGAGCAAGGTCCCTGAATTCATCAAGAAGGTTAAGGAAGGGCAGGGGCGGCTGATGGGCTTCGGGCACCGGATATACAAGAATTACGATCCGCGGGCCAAGCTCATCAAGCAAATCGCCGACCAGGTCTTCGAGGTCAGAGGAAGAAACCCGTTATTGGTTATCGCGCTCGAACTCGAGCGCATCGCTCTGGAGGACGACTATTTCATCAAGCGAAAGCTCTATCCCAACGTCGATTTCTATACCGGGCTGATCTATCAGTCCATCGGTTTCCCCACCGATATGTTTGCCGTCCTGTTCGCGATCCCTCGGACATCCGGCTGGGTGGCCCAGTGGGAGGAGATGCTGCTCGATTCCGATCAGAAAATCGCGCGCCCCCGCCAGCTCTATAAGGGACCGGACAAGCGCGATTACGTGCCTATGGAGCGGCGAAGGTAACGGCGTTACGTCTTAAAATCGGGGTAGCCGATCTTTGCGGTCTTCTCCTTGTAATCTCTGACAAGCTCTTCCCTGGATATCTCGTGTGCCCAGACCGCTTCGGTCCAGCTCCAAAGCGTGAACGGGTGGGCGCCGAGGCCGTAGAGCTTGGCGTAATCCCGGTTGCAGAGAGCCTCGCGCTCCTCCGGGGTGAACTTCAGCTTCTCGCCTTTCTCCCACTTCGCCACGAAGGCTCGGGGAGCGGTCTTATATTCCTTTTCCGCCGCCTCGTTCATGTTTACGTAATGGATGAACTTGTTCATCAGGTATTTGCTCATACCGACGCCCCCTCCTTCGCGTCCCAGGAGAAGAACGGAACGGCTGGGAATCCCGCATCCACGCCTTCGGCGTGGGAAGCCCGGGATGCATTGGCCACCCCCATCATCATGAGGAAGTTCAAAAAGCCGTGGGTCATGTTGCCCGATTTCTTGAGCTGATTGAATGAGCAGTTGTTCACGGCCCCCTGGGCGTCGCCATTGGCGATCCAGCCTATGGCCTTTGCGTCAAACTCCGGATCCATCAGGCGTCCCTCAAACTGCCTGGGGCCGCCTATCTCCAGGGACAGATGACCGCTGACAAGGACGCCGATTCGTTTGTTCGTCGGCAACGCGTCAACGACTGCGCGAATGGCTCGCCCGACCTCGTAGAAGCGCTTGGGTCGCGGCAGCGGCGGGGCGATGCAGTTGGTCAGGATCGGGACGATCGGAATGTCCGTCTCCGGCCGGACGAACATCAGCGGAACGACGATGGAGTGATCGATGGTGAGCTCGTTGGAGTACGCAAGGTCCACCCCTTGGTCAAAGAGCCCTTCCATGATCTGGTCGGAAAGCTCGACGTCGCCGGGAAGCCGGCAGGGGGGAAGCCCGAACTCGCGGATTTCGTCGTAAAAGGTCCCGTCGTACGCGTCCATCTTCCCGATGAGAAAAGGCGGCATGTTATCCATGAAGAACTGGTGCAGGTGGTCGTTGCCGATGGCGATGAGAACATCCGGCTGTGCCTGCTTGAGTTTTTCCCGCATCAGGTCGATCCGCTCGATGACCTTGGCGCAGCCGGGCGGCCGGTTCGGCCGGCCGAAGAGCCGCGGCATGAAAGGATTGTGGGTGATGCCGATGATGGTGACGATCCGGGCCATGTTCCTTCCTCCGTGGAAAAATTTTCGCGGGTGTTGTCTTGAAGGTGTGCTTGCCGTCGCTACCTCTAGCAAAGCCACCCGGCTTTTGCAACTCTGAATAAGCTTTGTTCTCCGGCCATACTGATACAAACGACTTGACTCGTGTTACGTTTTCTCAGGGGGCAAGCCTTCCGGCCGCGGCTGGAGGGGACTGGCTCCGCGAAGCGGTGCCTGTCCCCGGCTCCCTCGGGAAGCCCGCTCTCGGCTGCGGCCGATGGGTTCGTGCCATGAGTCGTGCCGTCTGTAATCGGACGTCCGCAGCCTCGCTCGCCCCGTGGAGTGCGGTCTTGACCAAGAGGGTGGTTCCTCGACCGCGCAGTTACTCAACGGGGCTCGGTCTGCGTCCTTTGGTCTCGCCCCCTTCGGGAGCTGTTGTCGTATCAGAGGAGAAGTTGTAACCATTTTTATTTCGTTTGTATTAAGAGCATCGGGTGCTTGACAAAGTTCGGCCGCTGGCCTAGCATTTCGCGCCACAGCGGGTGTTGACCGAAGATAGTCGGAGCGCTGAAAAGATTCTCTATTAACCGCTTAACAGGAGGTTTTGTCATGCGTAAAGGAAGATTTTTAATGGTCGGTTTGGCGCTCGTTCTGGGGTTGACCCTCGGCGCGGGACAAACGATCGGCGCCCCGGTCGATGATCTGGTGGCTGCCGCCAAGAAAGAAGGCGTGATCGAAATGCTTGCTCCCTCCACGCTGACGCCGAAAGGGGGGCAGGCGCTGATAGATGCCCTGAACCAACGCTACGGCCTTAACATTAAGCTCAGCTATCACCCTTCAGCCAACATGACCGGCGATGTGGCGAAAGTGATAGGTCGCGCAGCGTCGGGAGTTTCTCCCGAATGGGACATCATGATTGTCACCGATTCCCACCACGGCTCCTTATGGCTGAGAAAGCAACACACGATCTACGACTACAAAAAACTCGGCATCGATCCGCAATTGGTTCACTATGACAGCGGCGCGGTCTCCTTCGCCAATCAGATCATCCTTCCCGCCTACAATCAGAAGATCTTGCCCGCGAAAGATGTCCCAAAGAGGTGGGAGGATATCCTTGATCCTAAGTGGAAGGCGAAGATTGGGGTGCCCCACTCCGTACATCACTTCGCGCGTTTAGCCGCTGGACCTTGGGGTGAAGAGAAGACAACGCAGTTCGTAAAGAGGCTGGCTGCGCTTGAACCCTTCATCGGTACACCGGCCCAGATGTATACCCGACTTCAATTGGGCGAGATTCTTCTCGTATCGAACATCCAGGATAGCTTTATCCATCAGGCGGTAAGGAAGGGAGCGCCTCTTGCCCAGGCCCATGGGATTGAGCCGGTGCCGTCGCCCGCTTACCATGTGGGCGTGCTCAAGGGAGCGCCTCACCCCAACGTGGGGCACCTTTTCGCTGCCTTTATGACCACGCCCGAAGCACAGAAGCTCTGGGAGAAGTACTCCGGCCACACTTCAGCCTTTGTGCCGGGAACGGAAGTCTACAATTATGCCCAGAAACACAAGATGGTCTTTATGACCCAGGACCAGGCGGAGATGGTCGATAAGCTGACCGCCGCTTACGTCAAGATCATGGGCTTTACGCGGTAGGAGAACCGAAATACAGCGGGGATCCAATGGGCCAGAAGGGCGAGACGGCTCTCTGAGCGGAACATGGACGGAGCAGCAGGGGCGACCGAGAGGAGTGCGAGCGAGGCTGCGGACGTCCGATTACGAATGGCACGACTCATGGCACGAACCCATCGGCCGCAGCCGAGCGCGCGCTTCCTGAGGGAGCTTGCCAAGCAAGTCCCGGAAGGGTCGATGCGGGAGGCCGTGGAGCGAAGGGAGCCGCGAAGCCCCCAAACTTTGGGTGCAAACTTAGGCTCGCGCCTCACAAAAGGGGCATGACCTTCTTGGCCCAGGCCTCAACCATCTCGTTGTAAATCCTTTCGGGCGGGGTGAGCATAAAGCGGCTCATCCCGGCCCGCTCAATTTCCTTGACGCGCGCTGCGCATTCTTCGGGTGTGCCGGCGATGGAGAAGCGGCGGACCAAATAGTCGGTAATGTAGCTCGGGTCAAGCCTGTCTTCCAGCGGCCTCGTGATATCGAAAGCCTCCATGAACTTTTTCACCCCCGCTAGCTCCTCGGGCGGCACCGTCTCCAGAGTGAAGCGGAAGTTATGATGGGCGCGGTTGGCCAGGCGCGCGCGCACGGTAGCGCGGGCCCGATCGCCGTCTTTATCCACGCAGATCATGCCCGCCGCGACGAGCTCAATCTCGCCTGGCGAGCGCCCTACCTCAGCGGCGCCTTGGGCGATTTTTTCTTTCGCCCATTGGAGCACTCGCAGGTCGAAGCCGCTTCCCAGGATCACGCCGTCGGCGACCTTGCCGGCTACCCGCAGGCCCCGGGGACCCTCCGCGGAAATATAAAGGGGCACGGGTAATTTCCCAATCTTGAGACCCAGCTTGCCAGTGGGGAACTCGGCGGGATTGCCCTGAAGCAGCTCCCGGATGGTCTTGAGACCCTCCTCGAACTTTGCGATTGGCGTAGCTTTTCTTGCCAGGCTGTATACCGGACCGTCGCCGGTTCCCATGCCCAGGATTGCCCGACCCTCGGAGATCTCGTTCAAGGTAGCCGCCGAGCCCGCCAGCACTGTCGGGTCGCGGTAAACCATGTTGGTGACGGCGGTTGCCAGGCGCAAGCGTTTCGTGTGACCCGCGCACACGGCCAGGGCCTGGAACGGGTCCAGGCAGTTCAATTGGGCATCGGCGGTGAAGATGCCCTCAAAGCCCAACTCTTCTGCCTGTTTCGCTCTTTGAATTCCCTGGGAAACATTTCTGATGGAGCCATGCAGGTTGAAACGGACTGCCATGGGATTATTCCTCCGTGGTTGGTTTGACTAGGCTCCCTCGGGGAGGCCGCTTCAGCCTGAGGCTGATCCGCCTCTGGCGGACGCGGCTGCGGCCGATGGGCTGTCGTCGCTTCGCTCCGAATCTCAGATTGCAGATCTCATATCTCAGATTTTGAGATTTGAAATTTGCCATTTGCAATCCCGAAGGGCTTGTCCGCAGAGGGCGGCCGTAGGGTCTGATCTTCGAGTTGTAGAAATCCACCAGGGCGCGGAAATTTGGAAACTCCGGCTCCAGGACAGGAAGCATCATGGTCCAGAGCAGAAAGCCGTGCGCGCCCATCGCATAGAGCTTCTCGAAGTCGCGCTCCGCCAGCGCCTTTCTCTCTTCGTCGGTAAACTTGTGACCGCTGGTCGTTTCGGACTCGTTGAGCTTGTTGGCCTCTTCTTTTTCCCACCTGGCCACGAAGCCGGCGGGGTCGGCCATGTAGGCCTTCAGCATCCCCTCGTTTCGATCGACCCGGTAGATGAATTTGTCCACCAGATAACGGCTCATCTTTGTCCTCCTTGACTCATGAGCTCACTGATACGGATAGCAAAGAGAATTATTTTTCGGACCGGCGCTACCTGTAACAGAGCCGCCAGATTTTTGCAAACCTGTAGCACTCGTTAGCGAGCTTTGTTCAGCTTGACAGGGAAGGAGGGTTGACATAGTTTCGGTCCCGAGGTTCTCACGATCATGCAGCGCGAAGCCGCGACGCAACGATAACCCAGGAGGCGATGATGGTCTGGATGAAATTTTTGCTCGCGGGTCTTTTCCTCCCCTTGATTTGTGCTTGGACGCCGAACGGGGTTTACGCCGCCTCGATGGAGCAGGTGGTCGCGGCGGCGAAGCAGGAAGGAGCCATGAGCTTTTACGCGCCCAGTACATTGACGCCCGCGGGTGGCAAAGCCCTGGCACAGGCATTTAACAAAAAGTTCAACACCAATATCGAGGTCAATTATCTTCCCTCGGGAAGTATGACCGCGGATGTAGGCAAGCTCGTCGCTCAAGCGGCGACCGGGGTAGGTCCTGAATGGGACCTGATGGTTATCATCGACGCTCTTCACGGCCCGCTGTGGCAGAAAAAACTCCATATCCCTTACGACTACGGACAGCTAGGCGTCGATTCTAGAGCCGTCCACTACGATAGCGGGACCGTATCGATAGCCAATCAGATCGTTCTGCCCGCGTATAACCCGAAGATCTTGCCTGCCAGGGACGTGCCCAAACGGTGGGAGGATCTCCTTGATGCTAAGTGGAAAGGGAAGATCGGAGTCCCCACGGCCACGGGGCAGTTCGACTTTCTGGCGATTGCGTGGGGCGAAGAAAAATTCCTCGATTTCGTTCGTGCTCTCGCCAAGCAGGAACCCATTCCCGGAAAGCTGGCGGAGCTCGCGACCAGGCTCGAGCTGGGCGAGATTCTCCTGGCCACAACCCTTACCGACAGCTTTATTCATCGCGCCCGCAAGACCGGCGGCTCGTTGGAGCATGCGCAGGTCCAGCCGGTGGTCTCCCCGGCGTACCATGCCGGGGTGCTTAAAGGGTCGCGCCATCCCAACGCGGCTCGCCTCTTCGCCGCGTTCCTGACCAGCCTGGAAGCCCAGCAGATCTGGGAAAAGTACGGTGGTCAGAGCTCAGCGTTTGTCCCTGGAACCAAGGTGCACGGCTATGTGCAGGGGAAAACCGTTATCTATTTGACGCAGAAGGACGTGTCGTTGGTCAATCGGGTGGTTGCTGAAATCGGCAAGATCCTCGGATTTCGTCGCTGAGACAGACAGGAGCAATCGTGGGGGTTGCCCGCCGTAAGGTCCAGGTCCCCGGGCTCATCCTCGCGAAGCACCGATCGAGTATCTGAATGAAAGACAAGGAAAGCTAAGATGGCTAAGAAAACGCTCAACCCGCAGGGGATGCCCGTGCCGCGCGGAAGTTACTCCCAGGTGGCCATAGCTAGCCCTGGCCGCCTGGTTTTTATCGCCGGTAATACCGCCAGCGATCCGGAGGGTAACGTGGTGGGGATTGGCGACGTTCGGGCCCAAACCAAATACGCGCTCGAGAAAATCAAACGGGGCGTGGAGGCTGCCGGTGGAACGCTGCAAGATATCGTGTCCTTGACCGTATTCACGACGGATGCGCGCTACCATCCCGCCGTAAACGAGGTCAGGCGGGAATTTTTAGGCTCGGATTTCCCGACCAGCACGATGGTCCAGATCGTCGCCTTGGCGCGGCCCGAGTTGCTGGTCGAGATCAACGCTGTCGCGGTCGTGCCGGAATCGACCGTTAAGGATGACTAAACATCAAGGTAAGGAGCGAGACAACTATGCAGCAGAACATCAAGGACATACAAGCGAGAAGCGAGAGCTGGAACGTGCGGTTGGTCGGGCACCATGACCTGAACGGTCATGGCGACGGGATGCAGCTTCTGAAAAACGGCCGGTACGTGTACGTGGCCCATCTGGGCACTTCGCCCATGGCCATGACGATCGTGGATGCCACGGATCCCGCGGATGTGCGCGTCGTTCGTCAAATGCCGCATCCGCCGAATACCCATGCGCATAAGGTTCAGATCGCGGGCGATATCCTCATCCAAAACCAGGAGCGCCCCTATTTCGGAAAAGTCGACCCCAGCGTACCCAATGAGGCCGGTGTTCGGGTCTACGAAATCTCCGATCCGACGAATCCCAAAGAGATCGGCTATCTTCGGGTCCCTGGCAAAGGCGTCCATCGCATGTGGTTCAGCGGCGGAAAATACGCTCACGTCTCCGCCACGGTGAGCGGCTTTAAAGAACGCGTCTATCTGATCGTTGATCTTTCGGATCCCGCCAGGCCGAAAGAGGCCGGGGTCTGGTGGATACCAGGGACGCGCGAAGGCGAGGAGGAAGCTCCCGGGTGGACGCCTTTTCCCGGCGAGCACTTCTACGTTCACGGGATCATCCCGCTTAACAACCGGGCATACGTTGCCATGGTGGATGCGGGCATGGCGATCGTCGACATTTCGGATATTAGTTCACCCAAACTCGTCAGCCGAGTTGACTGGAGCCCTCCCTACGGCGGGTACACTCACACGACGCTGCCGCTGCCGGGCCGCAAGTTGGTGGTGGCCACCGATGAGTCGGTAAAGAACGAGTGTCAGGAGGGAGAGAAGCGGGTTTGGGTGATCGATATTCGCGAGGAGAGAAATCCCGTTGTCATCAGCACCTTTCCCGTGCCCCAGGGGGATTTTTGCAAGCGGGGGCTTCGCTTCGGGCCGCACAACGTGCACGAGAACCGGCCCGGCTCATTTCAGAGCGAGAATCTCATCTTCGTCACCTATTATAATGCCGGGCTTCGCGTCGTGGACATCAGGAATCAATACCGGCCCGAGGAAGTGGGCTATTTTATTCCGCCGCCGCCGGACGGACAGCAGGCGCCCATGTTCAATGACTTGTTCGTGGACAGCGATGGGCTGATCTACGTGACCGACCGGATCAAAGGCGGGCTCTATATTCTGGAATACACGGGCCCGAAGATACACTGAGGGGTACGAGGAGGAAGGCCGCGGTCGACGGGGGAAGCTCCCTCGGGAAGCGCGCTCTCGGCTGCGGCCGATGGGCTGTCCTCGCCCGGCTCGGAATCTCAGATTGTAGATCTCATATCTCAGATTTGAAATTTGCCATTTGAAATCCCGAAGGGCTTGTCCGCAGCCTCGCTCGCGCTCCCCTCGGTCGCCGCCTCTTTGGCTTTATTCCGGGCGGTACGGCCAGACCTCTTTCAGCCGAAGAATGTAGATGCCCTGGTTTTTCTGGCTGATGTAGATAAAGCCGCGTCGGTCCACTAACACGTCTTCGGTTTGCACGACCAGACGGCTCGGTCTGGTCCCGATTCTCTCGGCCGGGTCAGGCGGGACAAAGTAGGCGATTTCTTTCGGGGTGCGGGCGTCGCGGATATCGTACACCCTGAGACCGGCGTTGAAATAAGTCAGGTAAGCGATGTCGTCTCGGTCCTCCAGGCAGGGTTGGTGGTTGGGATGATGGTGGTTGTGGGGGCCGAATCGGCCGCGCTTCTCGAAAAAGTTCTTGAGGCCGGATTCGGGTGGAGGGAGCGGTTGGGGAAAGAGCGACAGCAGGCGCGGCGCCTTTTGATCCCTGACGTCAACAATCCCCGCCACGTTCAGGTTTTCGTCGCCGTCTTCGTTGATGGCCTCGTCGTTGACCAGGGCCAGGCCGCGCCGCGGCAGCGGGAGAAACGTGTGGATGCCATGGTGATTCGAGATGCCGCGAAATCGGAGCTGGCCTGCGAGCCGCGGGCGCGCGGGATCCGAGATGTCCACAATGATCGCTCCTCCCGAACCGTAGGAGAGATAGGCGCGACTCCCCTCCACGTGCGCCGGGCCGTGGAAAGAGTACCAGCCCCCGTCAGGGTTTTTCCCGGGCTCCTGCTCGGGCAGCCAGAAGCGAGAAACTTCTTTTGGCCTGGCGGGATCCGATATATCAACGATCTGGTAGATTTTTTTCTCGAGGCCTGGGGCGCCGCCGGCCGCATGAACCAGATGACCGCCGTCAAAAAAGTTGCGGTGTGTTCCCGTGCTGTTGGTTTTGTACTGGCCCAGTTGTCTTGGCTTTCTTGGCTCGGAAACATCCCAGGTGTAAAACCCCTCGGCCTCGGGAGGCTTGCCTTCGACTCCTCCCCATCCCGGCGCGATTCGCTCGAGCGCCGTGATCATTTTTCCCTCGGCCACCTGGACCTGGATCGTCCAGGTATTCTCGGGACCGGGCATGAAGGCCACGAGCTCGGGGGAGGTGGGGTCCGTGACCTCAAGGATCGACCAGCCGCGATGCCACAGGTGCCCCATGTAGAGATACCATCTGCCCGCCACTTCTTGCATGGCCAGCTTAAACGCGGGCCTCCCTCCCAGGTCGTGGTAAGCTACGAGATCGATATTGTCCGCGTGATACGAGGATTCAACTCCGGGCGTCCCCATCTCGTCCCTTGCCCTCCTTGGACTTCCCTCGCAGGCCAAAATAACCACGGTGGATTCATCCTGTCAAATTCAATTTGAGGCCGTAGAACGCGGTCACGAGATAAGAAAGCATGACCCCGCTCAAGGGTACAAAAGATCCTCATCTCTGATATAATGACGACCAAGAGTCGGCCTTCCAAAGCGTGAGAGTTGAATCTGATTGAGCACTCAATCCTTCCTGAATTGGGACCTCCACCATCTGACAGTACGGAGCCAAACAAGAAATGTCTAAACCTATGCTAAGGTCCAACGCGGTGACGGCCGAGACCCAACCCCCCAAGGTAAAGGCCACCGTATCCGCGGCCGAGATGGGGGCTCGGCAGCGGGAGATCTCCGTTTCCGAGTTCTTTACCAAGAACCGTCACTTACTGGGCTTCGACAATCCGAGAAAGGCGCTGCTCACCTGCGTGAAGGAGGCCGTCGATAATGCGCTTGACGCGTGCGAGGAAGCGGGGATCCTGCCTGAAGTCGTTGTTAAGCTCGAAGTAGCTTCGAACGGAGACGCTCAGCCGCCTCCGAGCCAGGCGAACCGCTTCCGGATTACGGTGATCGACTACGGCCCCGGCATCGTCCGCCAACAGATTCCGCCGATATTCGCGAAGCTTCTCTATGGGTCCAAATTCCATCGCCTGCGCATGAGCCGCGGGCAGCAGGGAATCGGCATATCGGCCGCCGGCATGTATGCGCAACTGACAACCGGCAAACCGGTGCAGATCATCTCTCGCACCAGCGCGCGGGCGCCCGCCCACTACTTCGAGGTCCAGATCGATACCAAGAAAAACGAGCCGCGTATTTTTGAGAACAAGAAGATCGACTGGGAGAACCATCGTGGAACCCAGGTGACCCTGGAAATCGAGGGTCGCTACCAGAAGGGGCGGGCCTCCGTGGACGAATATCTCGAGCAGGTCGCTATTGCCAACCCGCACGTCAAGCTCGTCTACGATAGCCCGGAGGGAGAGAGCAAAGAATATCCCCGGACCATTCACGAGCTGCCGCCGCAGCCACGTGAGATCAAGCCGCACCCCTACGGCATCGAGTTCGGGATGTTGCTCAAAATGCTGCACGATAGCAAGAGCCACTCGCTCTCGGGGTTCCTGTCGAGCGATTTCAGCCGGGTCTCCTCCAAGGTCGCTCAGGAGATCTGCAAGGCTGCGAAGATTTCGCCGCAGACGCGGCCACGTAACGTTCACGGAGAAACCGCCGAGACGCTCTATAGGGTGATCCAATCCACCAAGATCATGGCGCCGCCGTCGAACTGCATCTCGCCCATCGGCGAAAAGGCGATCCTCCATGGCCTGTATATGCAAATCAAGGGAGACTTCTACACCGCGGTGACCCGGCCGCCGGCGGTCTATCGTGGCAATCCCTTCGGGCCGGAACAGGCGGCGGATAAATCGGAACGTCCGAAGATCCCGCTCGCCGAAGGCGAGCAGCAGAGCGACGACGACGAATTGGCCCGCGTGATTCGCTATGCCAACCGCGTGCCCCTTCTCTACCAGCAGTCTGCCTGCGCGACGTTCAAGGCCGTGCTCGACACCACCTGGCGCAACTACGGCGTTCCCCAATCCAGGGGCGCTCTTCCATCCGGTCCGATGGTGATTTTCGTCCACATGGCCTCGGTCTGGGTCCCTTTCACGAGCGAGTCTAAAGAAGCGATCGCCGATTACGACGAGATTCGGAAGGAGATCAAGCTCGCCCTGCAAGAGTGCGGGCGGCGGCTAGGAGTCTTTTTGAGACGACGGGAGCGGGCCAAGAGCGAGTTCCGCCGGCGCAATATCTTCGAGCTCTACATCGAGGAAGTCGTCGAGGCGTGCAGCCGCCTCAAGGGCGGAAAGCTACCCAAGGAAAAACTCAGGCTCCAGCTTCAGAAGATCGCCATGAAACGGACCGGCGGCGAGAAAACCGATGAATTACTCGGCAGCGATGGAAGCGGCCCGGAAGGTCTCCCCCACTCGATCATCGTCACCGCCGAGGGAGCCGAAGGAGAGGCGCCGGATATAATCGGCGAGAATGACGCCGCACCACCGGAAGAAGCTCCGGGAGAAGACGAGCAGTCCGCGGCGGCGCGGCCGAAGGGAAACGCTGAGTCTACAATAAAGGGTGGGAAGCAAACGGCTCGGCGCTCTGAAAAGGCCAGGACAAGCGCAATGCGCAGGAGGAGATAGAAAAAGAGATGGCGCGAAAAAGAATCAAGAAGACCGGAGCGGTCGAGAAGAAGCTCGTCGGCGTGGCCGACGTCGTCATTACCGCCGCAGAGCGGAGCAAGGACCCCGCGCTTTCGATTCCCGTGCGCAGCCTCGCAAACGTCACCTTCAACGAGAAACGGGGCATCATCGAGATGGGTCGAAGAAAGCAGGCGCGCTCGTTTTTCAACGTCGGGATGGCCAAGAAGTTCATGCAGACGGTGCTCGTGGCCGATGCCCTTGCCGAGCTGCAGCGAGCGGACCTTACGACCTCTCTCCGGGAGATCTACTACCGCACCAAGCACACGATCAAGAGCTCGCACGAAAACACGTTCGACGGCCAGAACGAATCCGACCCGCTCATCGAGGACCTTGAAGTGACCCTGGAAGCCCTGCGGGAAGAGCTCCACGTGCGCGCAGAGAACGCCGGTAGCGTCGTGGGACCGCTGGTGTTGATCGACGACGGCGACCGGGTGGACTGCGCCCGGCTGGGGAAGGGCGGTTATTCGGTTCCCTCGATTGTCGAGCCGGAATACATTCAGATCCGAAAATGCACGGCGGACTTCGTGCTCCTCGTCAAGAAAGGTACCCAGTGGAACCGCCTCTCGGAAGATAAATTTTGGCGCAGGTACAACTGTATCCTCCTTACGGGAAACGGCCAGCCGCCCCGCGGCGTCAGGCGCCTGGCGCACAGGCTGCACGAGGAACACGATCTTGCCGTCTATGTCCTGGTGGACAACGATCCGTGGGGCTACTACATCTACTCGGTCGTCAAACAGGGATCGATCAATCTCGCTTTTGAAAGCCAGCGCATGGCCATTCCCAAGACCAAGTTCATCGGGCTCTCCAGCGCGGATCCCGATCGCTACGGGCTCCCGCGCAACGTCGGCATCAAGCTCAACGACAAGGACGTCAACCGGGCGCGCGAGCTGCTCAAGTATCGGTGGTTTCAGAAGAAGGACTGGCAGAATGAAATCAAGCGGATGCTCTCGACTGGTCTCAAGTACGAGCTCGACGCCCTCGCCAACAAGGACTTTCGCTACCTCACCAAGACCTACCTTCCCAGAAAGCTCAAAGAGAAAGATTGGTTGGATTAGCTTTGTCCCGCCGCGCGAACGCCCTTCCACGTTTCCGGAAGTCCGGAAACGTGGATAGAACCCATTGTTGTCTCAACACGCTTCGCGGCAGCGAGTTGACTCGACACCCTTCTATTTTCGTGAAGTGCTTTCTTCCCGAGTTGAGTGAAAAGTTTTCTCGACCGCCCCTTTCACCAGTT